>JAQGIK010000059.1 GCA_028291265.1 Caulobacter sp.
TTGGCGGTCTTCAGCTCACGGGTGCGGGCCGCCACCAGGGCCTCCAGCTCCTGGGCCGCCCTTTCGCGGGCCTGGAGCAGGGTCTGGACCTCATACTGCCGCGCGCGGGCCCGCAGGGCCGCCTGGACGGCGCTGGTCAGGGTGATCGGCTGCACGGGCCGCTCCAGCAGGGAGACGTTGCGCAGGGTCTCGACAATGGTCAGCCGCCAGGCGGCGACGCGCGGCTGCTCGTGCCGGCTGGTCAGCACCACGAAGGGCAGGTCCGACCACGGCGGCTGGGCCTCGATCCAGCCGGAGAGGCCGGACAGGTCCTTGCCGAACAGGCCTTCCTCGGCGACGAACACCGCCGCCGCGCCGGCCTTCAGTTCCGTCACCAGGCAGGGCAGGTCTTCACAGACGAAGGCGTCGATGCCGCCCCGCCTCAGCAGTTCGGCCGAGGCCGGTCCATCCCGCCCGATCGGGGCGTAGACCAGCACCCGGTCGTTGGCGGAGTCAGTGGGGGCCATGGTCCCGCACATCCAGGAGGGGCCCGGCGTCGCCGAGGTAGGTGGGCGTACCAGAGAAGATGCCGCTGAACTGGGTCAGGGGCGGGCCGACCGAGATGCCGTGCGACGACAGCTTGAACTCGCGGATGGTGTGCTCGTGGTTGCCGCTGCGCTTCTTGACCACCGACAGGGCGCGGCGAACGACGCCGGCATGCTCGAAGTAGCGCAGCATGATCACCGCGTCGCTGAGGTAGCTGATGTCGAGCGGCGTTTCCATCGGCCCGACCAGGCCGTGCTGGGCGAGGACGAGGATGGTCAGAACCCCCTGCTGGGCCAGGTAGCTGAGCAGTTCGTGCATCTGCAGGATCAGGAAGCGCCCGTCCGGCATGGCGTTGAGATAGCCGTTCAGGCTGTCGATGATGACCACCCGGGCGCCGTCCTCCTCGACGCTGCGGATGACGTTGTCGGCGAACTCGCCGGGCGACATCTCGGCCGGGTCGATCTGCTGGTAGCGGACCAGGCCGCCCTCCAGCTTTTCCCTGAGCGGCAGGCCCAGCGTCTGGGCCCGGGCCTCCAGCGTGCCGCGGCCCTCGTCGAAGGCGAAGTAGACCGCCTTCTCGCCGCGGTCGGCGGCGGCGATGGCGTAGGTCAGGGCGACCGACGACTTGCCGACCCCGGCGGCGCCGATCAGCAGGGCGTTTGTGCCGCGCTCCAGCCCGCCGCCGAGCAGGCGGTCGAGCTCGGCGTTGCCGCTGGGCGTGAACTCGCCGGTGAAGGAGGCGTGGTGCTCGGCGGCGACCAGGCGCGGATAGATGGCCAGGCCGCCCTTCTCGATCTTGAAGTCGTGGAATCCGCCGCGGAAATTGATGCCGCGCATCTTGACCACCCGCAGCCGACGGCGCTCGGCCCCGTACTCGATGGCTAGCTGTTCCAGCAGCAGAACGCCGTGGGAGATGGAGTGGAGCTGCAGGTCGTTTTCGTGGGCGGTCAGGTCGTCGAGCAGGACGACCGTGCACTGGCGGGTGGTGAAGAAGTGCTTGAGGGCCAGGATCTGGCGGCGGTAGCGCAGCGATCCCTGGGCCAGCAGACGCAGCTCCGACAGGCTGTCGACCACGAGGCGCGCCGGGTTGAGTTGCTCGACCTTCTCGAAGATCAGCTTGGTGGTTTCGCTGAGCTCGACCTCGGCCGGGTGCAGTACGGTCAGCTCGCGCTCGGGGTCGAGGACGTTCTCCGGCGGCACAAGTTCGAAGATGTCGATGCCGTCGAGGGTCCAGCCGTGGCGGCGGGCGACCAGCTCCAGCTCGCGCCGGGTCTCCGACAGGCTGATGTAGAGAACCCGCTCGCCCTGGCGGACGCCTTCGCGCAGGAACTGCAGGGCGATGGTCGTCTTGCCGGTGCCGGGCCGGCCTTCGTAGAGATACATCCGGTCGGCATCGAGGCCGCCCATGAGGATGTCATCCAGCCCGGCGTTGCCGGTCGATATCCGCGCCGGGTCTTCCGGATGTCCTGTCGTCATGTTTGGAAAAGCCCCTTCGGAGTTCGGAGTTCCATCCAAACTCCCCCTGCTTGCGTGAACGCCAAAACCCGATCCGGGTTGCAGGTGAGGGGCTATTTTCGGTCGCCCGACCGGCTCAGGCCAGTTCGGCGACGGTCTCTTCTTCTTCGTCTTCGTCTTCTTCGGCGACGACCTCTTCGACCACGGCCTTGCGCTTGATCGGACCGCGCGCCTTGCGGGCCGCCGACAGGGCTGCGGACTTGGCGGCGGCGCGGGTTTCGGCCTCGGCCTCGAGGGCCGGCAGGATCTCGGCCGCGGCGGCCTTGCGGGCCGCATGGTCGCCTTCGCTGAGGCGGCGGGCGTTGGCCAGCAGGTTATTGACCTCGGCGTCGGTCAGGCCGGGCAGGCGGTCGAGAAGGGTCATGCAAGGCTCCGATGGCTGGCAGGATTCGCCGTCCACCGACAAAACGCCTGAAAGTCATATCGGGATGCTTATGGGCCAATACGAGTCCGAGAAGAACACTTCCCGAGATATTCCTTGCGGAAACCTCGAAGACCTGTCAGTTTTGCGGCATCGAATTCGTCTCGGTTCGGCCGTATATCCATGCTTCACTATAGTGAAGCGCCCGGACCTACCCCCCCGACCATCTCGAAATTGATCACCCGCGCGACTCGCGCGTGGGCGAGAACTCATGAACTAAGGACTACCCAATATGTCTACCGGCACCGTCAAGTGGTTCAACGGAACCAAAGGCTTCGGCTTCATCCAACCCGATGAAGGTGGCGCTGACGTCTTCGTGCACATCTCGGCCGTCGAGCGCGCGGGTCTCCGCGGCCTCGAAGAAGGTCAGAAGATCACGTACGAACTCGAGAAGGACAAGCGCAGCGGCAAGATGTCCGCTGGCAACCTCCAGGCTTAGAGCCTGTCAGGCGGAAGTGGACTCCGGTTCCGCCGCCCGGACAGGCTCCGCTAGGCACTAGGACCCCTGAAAGGGGTCCGGGGCCTCTCGGTTTGACCAACGAGAAGGGCCGGCTCCGCGAGGAGCCGGCCCTTTTTCATTGTCGGTCCCGGCTTTGACGCTACGCGCCGCCCTTCGGGTCGCCGGGATGAGCGGAAATTGTCGCTAGCCGCGGACAGCCATGGTCGCCTTGGCCGCCATCGGCGGGGTGCGCAGGATGCCGGCCACCCGCTCCAGGAAGGCGCGGCGACGGGCCATGGCGCCTTCGACGTCCTGCATCTCGCGGACGACGCGGCTGCTGGTGCGCAGGGATTCCTCGACCAGGCGGTCGGCGACCGCCGGCAGGTGTTCACCGCCCTTGCGCGCGTCCATCAGGGCCGCGTGGCTGCGGGCTTCGCCGATCCGCTTCTGGACCAAAGCCTCGACCTCGACCCCGGCCTCGGCCCGGGCCGCCAGGCTGGCGAAGTCGTTGGCGTAGAGGCGGACGAATCCTTCCTCGATCATGGTGTCTCCTGACAGGGACGGCCGAAAGCGCGACGGTCATGGATCCCATGCGCCGCGCCTGAGCCTGCAGGCGGGAGTAGGCGGCATCGCCGCTCTCCCAGCCGCTGGCGCCCAAGGGTCTTGGCCAGCGATGGGCGACCTATAGCCGCAATGGCCCGAAAAGTCACCTGAAGATGGGTAACGACCCTAGCCGACGCTGCCGGACGAGGCCTCGCCGCCGTTGGCCCGTTGCCAGCGGAAGGCCAGCCGGCCGGTCTCGCGGTGGGCGGTCAGGGTCAGGTCGAGAGTCTCGCCGGGGCGGATGATGTCCTTGAACTTCACCCGGTTGAGGTCGACGCCCTCCGGGGCCCAGCCGAGAACCTCGCGGGCCAGCAGCACGGCCATATGGACCTGGCTGATGCCGGGCAGGATCGGCTCGCCCGGGAAGTGGCCCTGGAACCAGGCCAGGGTGGCGGGCAGGGTCATGCGCAGGTGGGCGGCGTCGCCCTCGTGGGAGACGACCTCGTAGGGCGGGACGCGCGGCGCGTCGAAGAGGGCGCGAAGGTCGCTCAAGCGGCGTTTTCCCTGGGCGTCGGTGGGCAGGCGATCGACGAACCGCCAGTGTTTAGGCCGTTCGATCGGCTCCAGTCTATCGGCCAAGGCGGCGCGAAGATGGCGGCCGAGGCGGAAAGCGCCGTCGGCGTCGAAGGCGGCCCGGCCTTGGGGCGTGAGGGCGACGACGGCGGCCAGGGCCCCCTTGCGGTCCGGCAGCGTGAAGGCCGAGGCCTCGACGGCTTCGGTCAGGGCGGCCAGGGCCTCTTCGACGCGGGTCAGGGAGACGCGCTTGCCGTCGATCTTCTCCATGCGGTCGGCGCGGCCGAGCAGGCGGAAGCGGCCGTCCTCCAGGGCCTCCATGCGATCGCCCATGGCGAAGGGGGCGCCGTCGTCGAGGTAGGGCGTCAGCACGGTCAGCGCGCCCTCGGCGTCGGGGAGGACGGTGACGACGCTGAACGGCGTCCAGGGCTCGTCGCCGGCGCTCTGGCGGCGCCAGGCCACGCCGCCGGTCTCGGTGCTGCCCAACACCTCGCTGACCGGCCTGCCGAAGGCGGCGGTGCAGGCGAGCGCGGCGGGGGTCTGAAGAAGCTGGCCGGAGGAGAAGATCAGGTCGGGGGCCTGGGCGGCCAGGTCCATGGCCGGCGGCAGGCGGGTCAGGTGGGCCGGGCTGGAGATCAGGGTGACGCCGGGACCCAGCCTGCCGTCGAGGTTCTCCCAGTATTCGGCGGCGCGGTCGGCGCTGGGCCGGCCGGCCATCACCGGCCAGACGATGCGGTAGATCAGGCCGTAGATATGCTGGTGGGAGACGGTGGCCTGCACGGCGCCGGCCTGGGAGCCGAAGACGTCTTCCAGCGCCTGGGCCTCGGTTTCCAGCTGGGCCAGGCGGCGTTCGATGCGCTTGGGAACGCCCGTGGAGCCGGAGGTGAAGAAGGTCAGGGAGACGTCGTCGGCGGTGGTGTCGAGGGCCGCATCGGCGTCGTCGGAGAGGGCCATGGCGGCGTCATCGATGAGGATGGCGGCGCTGCCCCCGACTTCGGCCAGGTAGGAGGCTTGCGTGTGGGCGGGCAACACCAGGGGCTTCCTCGCCACGGCGGCGGCCAGCAGGGCGGCGGCGAACAGGGCGGCCGAGGCGGTGTGCAGGAACAGCGGCCCCTCGCCGGCCATCCGGGGAACCAGGGCGGCTGCGGTGGCGCGGACCTGGCCGGCGGTGATGTCGCGCTCGCCGGTGAACAGCACGCGCCCTGCGGGGGCCGTCATCAGGGTCGCGACGAAGGGGGTCATGCCGCCTCGCGGGCCCGCACGAATTTCCGCACCAACAGTTCCCCGCCGAACAGCGCCCCCATCAGCAGGTAGGCCACAAACCCGTTATAGGCGGTCCACACCTCAAGGCTCGCATAAAGCGCCGTCCACAGAGCGGCCAGGCCGTTCAGCAACAGGAAGACGCACCAGACAATGGTCACCTTGCGCGTATAGCGAACGCCGGCTTCCGGCAGGTCCGGCTCGGCGATGCGGGCCAGGCGCTCGATCATGCTGGGGCCCTTGAACAGGCTGGCCGCGAAGGCCGCCAGCATCGCGCCGTTCATGAACACCGGATAGAAGCGCACCGCCCGGTGGGCGTCCCAGATCATCATCAGGCCCATCAGCAGGGCGACGACCAGAGGGGCCAGGGCCATGCCGAGCGGCACGCCCTTGCCCCAGCCGAAGGCCACCCGCAGCACCAGCAGCAGGCAGAGGGCCGCGACCACCGGGATCGGCCCGATGGCCTTGACCGCGAACAGCGCGATGAACGGGTAGAGCAGCGTGACCACCGCCAGGGCGACGGTGGCCAGGTCCGGGCGCCGCTTCCCTCCCTGGACGGGGGCGACGGGGCCCGCCTTGTCGTCAGCCATTGGCCGAGAGTTGTTCCGTCACGTCGAGCACGTCGTTGATCGTCCGCACCGACTTGAACTGCTCGGGAGTCACCTTCTTGCCGGTGATCTCCTGCAGCTTCACCATCAGGTCGACCGCGTCGATGCTGTCGAGGCCGAGGTTCTCGACCAGGTCGGCGTCGGGGCTCAATTCATGCTCGGGGACCTCGAAAGTCTCGACGAGGAAGTCGGCGATCTCTTTGTAAACGGCCTGTCTGTCCATTTTCCCCTCCGTCACGCAGCGGCTTGCTGCGCGGCGACGAACTCGGCGAGCGAACGGACCGACTGGAAGTGGGCCCGGGTGCTCTTGTCTTCGGCATTGATCTTGATGCCGTACTTCTTCTGGACGCCGACGCCAATCTCCAGCGCGTCGATCGAGTCGAGCGCCAGGCCGGAATCGCCAAACAGGTTCTCCTGCGCGTCGATGTCGCCGGGGCTGACATCCTCGAGGTTGAGGACATCGATGATCATCAGTTTGATGTCGTGTTCCAGGTCGCTCATGCGCGCAGCTTCTCTTCCATCATCTCATCAACGCGAGTCACCAGGTGACGGGCGGCGACAGGCAGCGGGTCTTGCCCTGCAAATTCAAAAACTTCAATGCGATCATGCACGGTAAGCGTCCAGTGCGGCTTTGTGACCGGCACACGGTACCAGGGCACGCCCTTCTGCAGATTGGGCGGCACGCAGGTGATGCTCACCAGCCGCACGGGCGCGCCGGCCTTCAGCGCCGCATAGGCGAAGCCGCGCTGCATGACCCGGGGCTGGCCCGGAACCGTGCGCGAGCCTTCCGGGAAGATCACCACATTGTTCCCCTCGCGCAGGGCCTGGGCGCAGTCCTCCAGCAGGCGCTCGGGATCGCCGAGGTTGGGGATGTAGCCGGCGGCGCGGACCACGCCGGCCATGAAGGGGTTGTTCCAGACACCGGCCTTCACCACGCATTTGGTGCGCTGCATGAAGGCCATCATGAAAACGATGTCGAGCAGGGACGGATGGTTGGCGACCACCATCACCCCGTGGTCGCGCTTGAGGATGTCCTCGCCGCGGCATTCGTAGGAGACCGTGCCCATCAGGGCCATGATGCGGATATACATCCGCCAGGTCCGCTGGACGATGATCTGGGCGATGCGCTGGCGCAGGTCGCGGGCGTGGAAGCCGATGTTGATCAGCGGGAAGACGGCGAGCGCCATGGCCAGGCCGCCGACGCCGAACAGCACGAAGGAGAGGCCCGTGGTCACCACCCGGCCGCCGCGTTCGATGGACCTCAGGACCTGCATCATCAGGCGGCCGCCCGCATGTCGGCGCTGACGGCGACGGCCGTAGCCCCCGCCTCCAGCGCCTCGATCAGGGCCAGGGCCCCGGTCCGGCCGTGGCCGGGCCGGACGGCCTCGCCCGCCTCACCGACGCCGAGTCGCAGCGCCAGGGCGACGTAGGGCGCGCCCGGTTCATGTTCGAAGTCGGCGTAGGCCCCGGGCATGGGTTGCTCGGCATAGAGCACGACCACCTCGCCGGCCTCGCCGCAGGACAGCCGCAGCCAGGCTTCCAGCAGGCCGGCGGCCAGGCTGGCGTCGCCGGCGGCGACGGCCGTATGGCTGGATTTCTCGCCGACCACCTGGGCGGTCAGGCCCGGGGCGGCGTTATGGACGCAGGCCGAGAAGGCGGAGGGCGACAGCAGGTCGGCGGCGACGATGGCCTCGGAAAGATTGAGGGCGGTGGTGACGTCGCCGTAGCGCGAGGCGAACACCAGCTCGCAGCCCGGCGCGGCCACGCCGACGGCGCAGCGCACGGCGGCCAGCGAGAATTTCGGCATCCGCCGGCGCAGGCCCATGGGCACGGCGTCGGAGGCCGCCGCCCGGCCGCGCACGGACTCGGATGCGGCCGCGTCGATGACGATGCCGCCCCAGTCCAAAACCGCCAGATTGGCGATACCCATCAGCCCCACTCACACTCGGCGCCCGGGCCAACACGCGCCCGACTCAAACCGCCCGGCTGGCCCCCTGCCCACCGTCGGTTTTTATCCTAGACGCAGTCGGGCACGGAGCAACCTATGAAAGGGGGCGCGGCGGCGAACAACCGCGGCTGTTGCCTATTGAGCAACGAAGTTGGCGTGGAAGCCGAACGGAATGCGTCGCGGCACGGGGGCCAGGGCGATCGGACCGGCGGCGACGTTGAGGGCGTCGAACACGGCCAGCTCGCTGCTGTCGGTGCGGGGGCGGAACAGGATGGTCAGGATCCAGCCGTCGCCCTCGGCCGCCTCGGCCGAGCGGGGCACGAAGATCGGCTCGCCGACGCCGCCCAGACCCTCCTCGGTCCAGAAGCTGCGCTCCCCCGTGTGGGTGTCGAGGTGGGCCAGGCCGTCGCCGCGGATGTCGCCCGGCCGGCGCTGCTGGCCCGAAAACCAGGCGTGGCGGTGCGGCTGCTGGGCGCGGCGCTCGTCGATGCGGGGAAATTCGCCGGCCAGGTCGTCGAGGACGATCTCTTCGGCCGTCGGTTGATCGCCCGACAGGTCGATCCTGTAGCGCAGCGACACCGCCCCGGTCTCACGGCCCGGCGAGCCGTCGGCCAGCGGGAAAAACGGCGCCTGGGGATAGCGCATGACGTCGACGACCAGGGTCTCGCCCTCTTCCCAGGCGTTGGTCACATGGAAGAGGTAGCCGGCCGAGACCGGGGCCCAGCGCAGGGAGGCGACGCCCTTCTCGCGGTCGATGATGGCCAGCTGGGCCGGCATCTCCGGCTCCCAGGCGAAGGCCGGCTTGCCGCCCATGGCCCGCTCCAGGCTGCCGGTCAGCGGCAGCAGGGGGATGACCAGATAGCGGTCGGTCAGGGCGAAGTCGTGAACCATCGAGCAGTAGGGGGCGTCGAAGGTCTCGCGCTTGATCAGTTCGCCGTCGGGGCCGGCGACGCCCCAGCTGACCTTGTTGGAGAGCGGCATCTCGGCGTCGGCGTAAGCGATAAAGACAAGCTCGCCGGTGCGCGGATCGACCTTGGGGTGGGCGGTGACCTTGCCGCCGAAGTTGCGGTAGCCGACGGGTTCCAGCGTACCGGCCTCGACCTCGAACGGCGCATGCGCCTCCTCCAGCGCCAGCAGGCGGCCAGCGTGCAGCATGATGTTGGTGTTGGCCACCCCGCTGTCGGCGCCCATCACCGACGGGTCGGTCAGCATCGGATTGCCCATCGGGCCGTAGAGGCGTTTGCCGGCCGCGTTCTCGGTCTGCCAGCGCGGGGTGCGGACATAGCGGTTGCGGTAGCGGACCCTTCCGCCCTCGATCTCGAAGGCGTGGACCATGCCGTCGCCGCCGAACCAGTGGTAGGCGCGCTGGTCGGGCTCGAACTGCGGGTTGGGGCCGATGCGGTAGAGCGTCCCGGAGATGGCCTCCGGCAGGGCGCCGGTCACCGCCAGGTCGAAATCGTCCTCGCTGCGCACCGGCGCGAAGTTGCCGCGCAGGAAGGGGTTGCCCCGAGATTCGCCGTCCATGGTCCGCTCTCCCGTTGGTGTTCTAGAGTTTGACGATCAGCCCGGTGTCCGGCGCGGCCTTGCCGCCGACCACCGCCGCCCAGGCCCGCGCCAGGCCGTCAGGGCCGTGCACGGTTTCGAGTTTCAGCCAGGGGCTGCCCGCGACAAAGTCGGCGAGGTTCTCGCTGAACCGCCGACCGAACTCCGCCGGACCCCATTCCCCTGCTCGCTTGCGGATCTGGTCGGGGGCGAAGAACAGGGCGCGCGGGGCGCCCGGTAGCTGCGCCTCCTCGGGCGAAGCCTCCCAGTGGGTGACCCCGACGATGGCGCTGTGCACGACGGCATCGGTGAAATGGCGGTGCAGCCGGCCAATGACCCCCACATTGCCGGCGAAGTCGACGATGACCACCGGGCCATCGACGCCCAGCGTTTCGATGTCGTCGTAGGGGATGACCTTGGCGAAGGTGCCGAGACCCTTGAGGAATGCGGTGTTGGCCGGCGAGGTCAGGCCGATGACGGCGACGCCGCGCTTCTTGAGCCGGTAGGCGAGACCCAGCGCCGTCTTGCTCGAGGCGCTGGTCAGGATCACCGACCCCGCGCCGAAGTCGCCGGCCTCCTCCAGGAAGTCGTCGATCAGCCAGCTGGTGCCGAACAGCGGCCGCAGCAAGGCGCGGTGGTCGTCGGTCGAGGTCGGCTCGGGCGCCTCGGCGTACTGGTTGTAGGTCGGCGGCAGTCCGGCGCGGTGGGCGGCGGCGTCGACATAGCCCTCGGCGCGCTTTTCCAGCCTGGCGGTGAAGTGGCTCGACATCGGCAGGTAGCCGAACAGGCGCAGGCCGGGCTCGATGCCCTCAGCCTTCGAGGCGACGACGGTGGCGAAGCCCCAGACCGGGACACGGCCGAAACCTTCCGGGGCCGGGAAGAACGACCAGTAGCCGAAGGCGTCGCCCATCGCCCCGTAGGTGACGTTGTTGGCCGTCACCGAGAACCGCTCGACCGCCAGCAGGGCCTCGCCTTCGGCCGGTTCGGCGGCCGGCGCGCTGCGCAGTTCGCCCCTGGTGAGATCGGCTTTGGCGATGAGGTAGTCCCAGCGGTCCATGGCGTCCTCGTTATTTACGATGTAAACTTATAATGTAAGCTATAGGCTCTGACAACAGCTTCTCATTGTTTTGTGTCCATGCCCCGCGCCCTTTCCCCCTCCCAGGTCGAAGACTTCCGTGAACGGCTCTGCGCCGCCGCCGAGCACCTGTTCGCCGAGCACGGCCCCGAGGCGGTGACCATGCGCCAGCTGGCCGCCGAACTGGGGGTCAGTCCGATGACCCCCTACCGCTACTTCAAGGACAAGGACGACATCCTGGCCGCCGTCCGCGCCAGCGGCTTTGCCCGTTTCGCCGACGCCATGGAGGCGGCCTTCCGGTCCGAGACCGATCCGGTGGCGATCTCCGAGGCGGTGGGCCGCGCCTACGTCCGCTTCGCGCTGGAGCAGTCCGACGCCTACCGCCTGATGTTCGACCTGTCGCAGCCCAACGAGGCCGACTATCCCGAGCTGGTGGCCGCCAGCGGCCGGGCCCGGGCGATGATGGTCGCCCAGGCCAGGGGGCTGATCGACAGCGGCCAGGCCAAGGGCGATCCGGAGATGATCGCCCATATCCTCTGGGCCAACCTGCACGGCGGGCTGGTGCTGCAACTGGCCGGCAAGCTGTCGCCGACCCTCGACCCCTCGGCGCTGCGCCGGGCCGCCTTCCAGACCCTGCTCAAAGGGCTCGCCCGCGACGATTGACCCGTTGCCCGGCAAGGCCTCGCCGCGATAGGGTGAGGGCAGTGTCTTGAGGGGGTTTCCGATGTCCAGCGCCAACACCATCGCCGACGAACTCGCCGCCGCCGCAGCCGGCGACGACCAGGACGCCCTCGGCCTGCTGCTCGACGATGTCACCCTGCTGGCTCTGGACGATCCCGACGCCGACAACCAGATCCTCGGCAGCGGGGCCAACGACGTCTTCAACGGCGACGACGGCAACGACACCATCGACGGCATGCGCGGCGACGACGTCCTGAACGGCGGCGAGGGCAGCGACCACCTGTTCGGCTGGGGCGACGAGGACACGCTCAATGGCGGCGAGGGCATCGACTTCCTCGACGGCGGCCGCGGCAAGGACACCCTGAACGGCGACAACGGGAACGACGAACTCTACGGCCAGCGCGGTGTCGACACGCTCAAGGGCGGGGCCGGCGAAGACAAGCTGTATGGCGGCCAAGGTCGCGACAACCTCGATGGCGGGGCCGGCGTCGACTATCTGGACGGCGGCGTCGGCGACGACACCTACATCGTCGACGTGGTCGGCGACGTGCTGCACGAGGCCCGCCTGGCCGGCCGCGACACCGTCGAATCGGCCGTCACCTGGACCCTCGGCGCCTTCTTCGAGGAACTGGAGCTGACCGGCACGACCGCGGTCGACGCGACCGGCAACGGGGTCGGCAACAAGCTGACCGGCAACAGCGGGGCCAACAAGCTGCTCGGCCTCGATGGCAATGACACCCTGGCCGGCGGGGCGGGCGTCGACAGCCTGACCGGCGGCCGCGGCAACGACCGCATGGCGGGCGGAGCCGGGGCCGACACCTTCATCCTCACCGCCGACAGCCTTGGCCCGCACATGCATGAGAAGGACCGCATCAGCGACTTCTCCAACGGCGACGGCGACCTGATCAACCTGACCGCCATCGACGCCGACTCCACCACGGACGGCGACCAGGCGTTCACGGCGGTGGCGAAATTCAGCGGCGTGGCCGGCGAAATGGCCCTCAGCTACAAGGGCGGAACCACCACCCTTAAGCTGGACGTCGATGGCGACGGCAAGGCCGACTACACGCTGAAGATCAACGGCGACCTGACCACGCACACCGGAACCTGGCTGCTCTAGTCGGATCGACCGCAGGCTTCAGGCGTTTGGGTGGGAACCAGTAACGGAGTTCCGCCCATGCCCGCCGCCACAGGCCCCGCCTATGTTCCCGCCCGCCCCGACGGCGCCGCCAACGACAGCGGCGGCGCCTTCAGTTTCCTCGACCGCTTCTTCGGCGCCGGCGCCCGCGAGGCGGTGACCGAGAAGGCGCTCGACGCCCGCGCCGCGGTCGCCGGAAGGGCGCAGGACGCCCGCGCCAACCTGTCCGCCGCCGGGACCAATCTGGCCGCCACCGCCCGGGCCCATCCGGTGCTCGCCGTGCTGACCGTGGTCGGCGGCATCGCCGCCATAGCCCTGCTGGCCAATCCGGCCACCCGCCGGGCGGCGATCGCCGGCGGAACGGCCCTGTGGGGCAAGTACGGCGACAGGCTGCCCGGCCTTCTGCCCAAGCCCTGATCTACCCAACTGTCACAGAGCATGCGAAACCCCGGAGGCCTTCACGTCTTCGGGGTTCTCCATGTTCAAGCGCCTGCTGCCCGTCCTCGCCGCCTGCCTGCTGACCGCCTGCGCCGGCGTCGCCAGGGCCGCCCCCGACACCCTGGACGCCATCGCCACCGACTTCGTGAAACTGAGCCTGGAAGCCGGCGTCCGCGAAGACGGCTACGTCGACGCCTACTACGGCCCGCCCGAATGGCAGGAGGCCGCCAAGGCCAATCCCCGCGATCAGGCGACCCTGCGCAAGGACGCCCGCGCCCTCTCCGCCCGCCTCGCCGCCCTGCCCGCCGCCACCGACCCGCTGGTCCAGCGCCGCCGCCTCGTCCTGACCGGCCAGCTGAAGGCCGCCGACGTCCGCCTCTCGATGGCGCTGGGCGACAGGTTCAAGTTCGCCGACGAGGCCGAGGGCCTGTTCGGCATCCGCCCGCAGCTGAAGCCCCTGTCGTCCTACGACCCCATCCTGGCCCGTATCGAGGCCCTGGTTCCCGGCGAGGGCCCGCTGTCGCAGCGCGTCGACGCCTTCCAGAACCGCTTCATCATCCCCACCGACAAACTGGAGCCGGTCATGCGGGCCGGCATCGCCGAATGCCGCAAGCGCACCGCCCGGCACATCGCCCTGCCCGCCGACGAGCAGTTCACCCTCGAGTTCGTGACGGGCAAGAGTTGGTCGGGCTACAACTGGTACAAGGGCAATGCGACCAGCCTGATCCAGGTCAACACCGACCTGCCGATCCGCATCGGCCGGGCCATCGACCTGGGCTGCCACGAAGGCTACCCGGGCCACCACGCCCTCAACATGCTGCTCGAGCAGAAGCTGGCCAAGGGCCGGGGCTGGATCGAATACACCGTCTATCCGCTGTACAGCCCGATGTCGCTGATCGCCGAGGGCACCGCCAACTACGGCATCGACCTGGCCTTCCCGCTCAGCGACAAGATCGGCTTCGAGCGCGACGTGCTGTTCCCGCTGGCCGGCCTCGACCCGTCCACCGCCGCCACCCAGGTGGCGCTGGGCGAGGCGACCAAGGACCTGGCCGGGGCCCGCCTGACCATCGCCCAGATGTATCTCGACGGCGAAATCGACCGCGAGACCGCCATCAATCTCGCCCAGAAATACCAGCTGGTCAGCCGCCCCCGCGCCGAGCAGTCGATCAGCTTCACCGAGACCTACCGCAGCTATGTCATCAACTACGGCCTCGGCCAGGACATGAGCCAGGCCTATGTCGAGGCCGCCGCCCCCGACCAGGACGGCCGCTGGAAGGCTTTCGAACGGCTGATCTCGGAACCGACCGTCCCGGCCGATTTGCTGAAGCGCTGATCGCCTGCTAGAGAGCGCCGTTCCTCGGGCGACAGCCCGCCAACCCCTGCGAACAGGAGAGTGACCCATGCCCTACGCACCCGCTCACCTGACATCGCAACAAGGTTGGAATGAAACCCAGAAAGCTTCTGGCGTGGCTGCGAGCCGCGCTCTCTAGACTTCGCCCTCGGGCTCACGACATCACCAAGGACAAAGCCGACATCCGGCGCAGCGTTCGGCTGTCCCGCCACCTGATGCGGGACATCGGGGCCGACGACGGCTGAAGGGGAACACCGGCCGCCGCCACGCCTTCTGACCGCATGGCCAGCGATTCCAGAGGCGCGATCTATGCAGCGGCGGCCGGCAACCTGGCCATCGCCGTCAGCAAGGCCGTCGCCTTCGGCTTCACCGGCAGCTCGGCGATGCTGACCGAGGCCGTCCACTCCCTGGTCGACACCGGCAATCAGGGCCTGCTGCTGCTCGGCCTACGTCGGGCGTCCCGGCCGCCCGACGCCGGCCATCCGTTCGGCCACGGCATGGAACTCTATTTCTGGTCGTTCGTCGTCGCGCTGATGATCTTCGCCCTCGGCGGCGCCTTCTCGATCTATGAGGGGTTCCTCAAGGTCCGCGAGCCCGAGCCCCTGCGCCAGGCCTGGATCAACTTCCTGGTGCTGGGCCTGGCTATCCTGTTCGAGGGCGGCAGCTTCCTGGTGGCATGGCGCGAGCACCGGCGGCGTACGCCGTCGGGGCGGTTCTTCGCCAATGTCAGGGCCAGCAAGGATCCCAGCCTGTTCGCCGTGCTGCTTGAGGACGGGGCGGCCCTGACCGGGCTGGTGTTCGCCCTGCTCGGCGTCACCGGCGCCAGCCTGGGGCTGGTCTGGGCCGACGGCGCGGCCTCCATCGCCATCGGCCTGCTGCTGACGGCGGTGGCGGTGTTCATGGCCAACGAGACCCGCAGCCTGCTGACCGGCGAGGCGGCCAGCGGCGCGGTGGTGGCGGAGGTCCGGCGCATCCTCGAGACCGACCCGGCCGTGGTCGAGGTCGTCGAGATCCTCAGCCTGCATCTGGGGCCGCAGGAGGTTCTAGTCGGGGTCACCATCGACTTTCGCGACGACCTGCCCGGCGGCGAGATCGAGGAGGTCGCCCACCGGCTGAGCCGCGACATCCAGGCCAGCCAACCGGAGATCACCCGCCTGTTCCTGCGCCCCGGCCGGCTGAGCGAGCCGGTGCCGGACCCGGTCATCCTCGACTACTAGAGCGTCAGCTTGCCGAAATAGCCGGTCAGTTCGAGGTAGCCGCGCGCCTCCTCGCTGCTGACCGCGCCTTCCCAGTAGACCGGGCCGCCGCCGGCCCGGCTGTCGAGCTCCTGGTCGTCGAACAAGGGCTTCAGGAGGATGGTGCGCGGCCCGCCCGGAAGCGGGGCGACGATCGCCTGCTCGACGGGGTACAGCGCGCCCGTTCGCGGCGAGCGCCAGCGACGGCGGGCTTCGAACTTCAGCTCACCGGGGCGGAAGACGGTCAGCCGGCCGTCCGGGCTGCGGTAGGAGCCGCCGGTCCACAATGGCTTGCCGGCGGCGTCGCGGACCTGGAAGGCGGTCAGGGCGCCGCCGTCCTTGAGGTTGAGGCCGGCCCAGTCCCAGCCGACGGCGGCGGGGTTGAGCAGGGTCGAGGACCATTCGCGGTCGAGCCAGGCCTTGCCTCTAACTTTTACAACCGTGCCGCCGCGCCGGACCGTGCCGGTCACCGCCATCTGCGGCAGGCTGTAGTAGTGGCTGGCCTCGGTCGGTTGCGGGCCCTTGCGGCTGAAGCCGTTCTGGCCCTGCAGCAGCGGCGGCTGGCCGGGGGCGAAGGTCAGGTCGAGGGCGAAGGCGCGGCCGCCGGCGTGGGTGCGCCAGCGGTTGTCTGGGCCGCGGCGCAGCGACCAGTCGTCGAGAACCAAGGCGCCGTCCGTCTCCGAAGCCTCGGCCAAGCCGAAGCCGGCGCGGGCGACGCGCTGGTCGTGGATCAGCTTGCCGAGCCTGGGGTCCGACAGGGCGGCGTGGGCGAACAGCACCTGCCGGGCGGCGAAGGCGCTGGGGTTGGCCTGGTCGACGTCGGGGCGGGTGCGGAAGAAGGTGACCTGGAAGCCAAGCGGCCCGTCCGGGGCGTCGAGCCAGCCGGTGACGTACCACCACTCGGTGCGGAACGACGGATGGCTGCCGTGGTCGCGCGGGAAGGCGATGGCCTCGGCGGGCGTCACAGGGGCGTAGACCGGGGCGACGCGGCCGGTGTCGGCGGCGATCAGCAGCAAGGCGGCCAAGGCTGCAAGGACGGCGCGCATCACCAGTCTTCCCGCACTGCGCGGACCGCGTCCATCGACAGGGCCCTACGGCCAGCCAGCAGGGCGGCGCCGGCCGAGGCGGCGATCAGGGTCACCGTGACCACGGCGAACAGGCCCCAGGGCAGCCGGGTCTGCATGGTCCAGTGGAAGGACTGCGGATTGACCACATGGATCAGAACCTGGCTCATGATCAGGCCCAGGGTCAGGCCGGCGGCGACCCCGACCGTGCCCAGCAGGGCGCCCTCGATGGCCAGCATGGCGGTGATCTGGCGCTTGCGGACGCCGAGGTGGCGCAGCATGCCGAACTCCTTGGTCCGGGCCAGGGTCTGGGCCGAGACGGTGGCCGCCACCCCGGCCAGGCCGACGAGGATGGCGACCAACTCCAGCCCATAGGTGATGGCGAAGCTGCGGTCGAAAAGGCCAAGGGCGATGGCGCGGATCTGGCCGGGACGCAGCATCTGGGTGCGGGCGGCGACCTCGGGCGGCAGGGCGGCGCGGACGGCGGCGGAGACTGTCTCGACCTTGGCCCCGGGCTCGATCTCGATGGAGGCCTCGCCGCGCAGGGCGTCGCCGGTCAGGCGGCTGTAGTCGTCGCTGGTCAGGACCACGGCCCCGTTCTGGCGGGCGTAGTCGCGCCAGAGGCCGGCGACGAAGGCCTTCGGCCGCCCCTTGAGCGGCAGCTCCAGCGTCTGACCGACCTTCAGATGGTTGAGCCAGGCGGCCGGTTCGCTGACCCAGATGGGGGTCAGTCCGGCCGGGGCCGGCCGCGAGGCGCCGATCAGCGGCACCCGGGCGCCGGGGTTGTCGCGGGTGATTGGCTGGGCGACCAGGGCGACCGGCGGGGCGTCGCTGGTCAGGCGCAGCGGCGTCTGGCGGGTGAAGTGGACGGCGGCGACGCCGGGCGCGGCGGCGACCTTGGCCTGGCCGGCGGCGTCGAGGCCGCCGACCTCCGAAGGTCCGGCGAAGCGGATGTAGAGGTCGTCGGGCAGCACCTGGCCCAGCCAGTCGTCGACCGAGCCCCGGAAGCTGGAGACCATCACCGCCATGGCGATCATCAGCGAGGTCGAGGCGACGATGCCGCAGAGGGCGACGGCGGCCTGGCTGGGCGCGCCCCAAAGGCGGCGGACGGCCAGTTCGGCGACGGGGCTCTTCAGGGCCCGGGCTTCCAGCGGCGACAGCAGCAGGCGGGCCAGCCAGGGCATGGCCGCCACCCCGCCGGCCAGCAGCAGGGCCATGGAGACATAACCCAGCAGCGGCAGGCCGTAGACGGCCGGGGCGAAGGCGCAGGCGCCCCCCAGGCCCAGCAGGATCAGGGCCAGGCGGATTCCCGGCCGGGCCGAGGGGTCGATGGCGTCGCCGACGTTCTTCAGGGCCACCGCCGGCTGGGCGTTGGCCGCCTCGCGGGCCGGGATCAGGCTGCCGACCAGGGCGCAGGCCAGGCCGAGCACGAAGAAGACGCCGGCCGCGATGGGGGCGAAGATCAGGGTCGGCCGGGCCCCCTGGAAGAAGCCGCTGCCAAGATCGCCGCCGAGCAGGCGCAGGGCGGTGTCGGCCAGCAGCAGGCCGAGGCCGAGGCCCATGGCGGAGCCGACCGCCCCGACGATGCCGCCCTCGGCCAGCACCTGGACCAGCAGGGCCCGCCGGTTGACGCCCAGCACCCGCAGCAGGGCGAACTGGGCCCGGCGGCGGGCGACCGACAGCGACTGGGCCGAGAAGACCAGGAAGGCCCCGGTCAACAGGGCCATCAGGGCCAGCATGTTGAGGTTGACCCGGTAGGCGCGGCTGAGGCTGTCGCTGCGCCGCTCCTGGCTTTCCTGGGTGACCACCTCGGCCCCGGGCGGCAGCAGTTTGGTCAGGGCGGCGCGGGTGGCGGCCGGGTCGGCGCCCTGCCGAAGCTTGAGGTCGATGCGCTGCAGCTTGCCGATCTGGCCGAAACGCCACTGGGCGGCGGCGATGTCCATGACCACGATGCGGCGGCCCTCGCCGACGGCGGGCAACGGGCCGGCGATGGTCAGGGGCACGGTGCGGCCGCCGGCGGCGATGACGATGACGTCGCCCGGCTTGCGGCCCTCCATCAGGGCCGGCGACACAAACGCCGAGTTCTCGTCGAACACCGCGCCGGCCCCGCCGAAGCCGCCCTCCCCCGCGCCCGAGGGTCGGCCCAGCAGGTTCGGCGTGACGGCGGCGGCGCGGAAGATGTCGAGGCCGATGAGGGTGAGCCGCTGGTCCTCGCCGGGCACCACGGCGGTCAGCTGGATGACGGGGCTGGCCAGGGCGACGCCCGGCGCCCGGGCCAGTTTCGGATAGAGGCCCTCGTCGAAACCGACCGGCGCCACCGACTGGACCTGCAGGTCGGCGTCGCCGTTGACCGTGCTGATGGCCTTGGAAAACTCGGTCAGGGCCGAGGCGTTGATCAGGTGGACCGCAAAGCCCAGGGCCACGCCGACGGCGATGGCCAGGGCGGCGGTGACGACCCGCACCGGCTGGCTGCGCCATTCGCCGAGGATCAGCCACAGCATGGCCCGCAGGCTCGCAGCCCTGGGACTGGGCCTCTTGTCAGCCATGCGGCCGCAGGCCTTCGCGGGTCAGGGTCAGCCAGCGGTCGGCGGCCGCCCCCACCTTCTCCGAATGGGTGACGATCAGCAGGGCCGCGCCGGCCTCGCGGGCCTGGCCGGCCAGCAGGTCCATGATCCGGCCGGACGTCTCCGGATCGAGGTTGCCAGTCGGCTCGTCGGCCAGGATCAGGGCCGGGCGGTGGACCAGGGCCCGGGCGATGGCCACCCGCTGCAGCTCGCCGCCCGACAGCTGGCGCGGATAGTCGCCGCCCCGGCCCTGCAGGCCGACGGCGTCGAGCAGGGCGCCGGCCTTGGCCAGGGCCTCGTCCGGCGGGGCGTGGGCCAGGACCAGGGGCAGGGCGACGTTGCGGGCCAGGGTCAGGTGCGGCAGCACATGGAAGGCCTGGAAGACGAAGCCGATACGGTCGCGCCGCATCAGGGTGGCGCCGTCGTCGTCGAGCCCCGACAGCGGCTGGCCGCCGATGACGATCTCGCCCCGGTCGGCCCGGTCCAGCCCGGCGATCAGGTTGAGCAGGGTCGATTTGCCGACGCCGCTCTCGCCCATGACGGCGACGAACTCGCCCGGCGCGACCTCGAGGTCGAGGTCGGCGAACAGCACCCGGCCGCCGGGCACGGACTTGGTGAGGCCGTGGAGGGCCAGCATCGGGGGGCTCATGCGGCGTCCCTATCGAAGCGGTCATTATAGCAGGTTTTCAGCGCGCGCGTTTTGCAAGTCTTTGAATTTGAAAAAATATCGGGTGCGGTGCGGTTGCGGAAAGGTGGGCGGCGGGACCGGGAAAACGCCGGGTGTGTGTTGCGGTTTTGTGGGTGGTGGGGCGCCGGTGGAGGCGGGTGCGCGACGGACAGCGGGACAGAGGTCATCAGGCGAACTCTAGCGCCTGAACCGGAGAGGGAAAGGCGAGGAATGCGGCGGCGGAATTTTACCCGAACCGGCCGAAACAACTGCTTGACGAAATTATCGACTGACAACAATTCTGGCGCGAATTTCGGACAGCACTGACAATCCCTGGGGAGGGCGATGTCATGACGGCCCCGCGTCTTGCCGACCAGCTCGAATTCATCGCCAGCGCGCCTGATCCCAAGGCCGAGAGCTACTACTTCGAGCACAGGATCAACCGCATCACCTCCAACGCGCCGGCCGACCACAGCGTGCTGGGCGTGGTGGTCACCCTGGAGGCCGGCGCCCGTCTGCACACGGCGCTCCACAAGGATCGGGCCAGGAACAAGGCCGATCGCGCCGCGCCGGTGATGGACATCGGATCGGTGAGCATCATCTGCGACACCCTGGAGGTGCTGAGCCCGACCTGTATCCCGGAAGCCGATGTCACCATCCACTGCCGGCGGCTGCTGTTCGGGCCGAAGGGCGAGATCGACACCAGCCCGCTGGACTGGCTGTTGCCGCGGGCCAGGGACGCCAGCGTGACCGGCGGCGACGGCGAGACCGGCTCCAACGGCCGCCACGCCGGCAAGCTGAGCATCTTCTGCGACGGCGTGGCGATGACCGACGGCAAGGCCATCAGCGGCACGCGGCTGAAGGCTAACGGCGGACGGGGCCAGGACGCCGGCCACGGCAAGAACGGCGTCGACGGGACCTCGCGCGCGTCCACCTCGGGCGAGAACTGGGCCGCCCACGCCACCGGCTTCGGCACCACCCAGTTCAAGGCGAAGTTCGATCCCCCCGCCTACTACTTCGACGCCACGGTCAACATGCTGGAGATCATCCCGGCCAAGCACAAGATCTGGGGCGTCGATGCGGCCCCGACCTCGGGGACCGACGGCCGGGCCCCGGGCGTGCCGGGCGACGGCGGCAACGGCGGCCTTCTGACCAGCAACAAGGCGGACCTCGTCAACAGCTTCGAGACCAGCGCCGGGCCTGACGGCGTGCAGGCGCCCGACGTGCAGGGCGGGCTGGCCGGGACGCCGACCAAGAGCGCCCGCTACACGCTGACCTGCCGCTACAACCTGTTCAACGAAGACAACGGCCGCATCGACTACGGCGACAAGAAGACGAGCGACACCAAGGCCGGCGCCAGCCACAAGGCCAAGGCCTCGGTGGGTGGGCCCGGCAAGCGGACCGCGCCGGCGCTGGTCGGTAGCCCGCAGGCCTGGCTGCACCCGCGGCTGCTGCGGCACATGCTGATGGTCATCCGCGACCTCTACCTCGGCAACGCCCGCGACCGGGTGGGCCTGCTGCTGGCGGCTTACGCCGACGCCATGGTCGCCGGGCCGCCGTCCGAAGGGGCGAGCGGCTGGACGAGCGACAACGCCCCCGAATGGCACGCCTCCCTGGCCGAGATCTCGGCGCTGCGCCAAAGGCTGGAGCGGCAGGAGGACTATTTCGGCAACCCGGCCGGCTATGCGCCGCTGCTGTCGCTGCAGAGCGCGCTGCGGGCCTACGACCTGGAGGCCGACACGGCGCTGAAGACCCTGTTGCTGTCGCGCTGGGTGGCGGCCAAGGCCCTGACCCAGGCCAACGCCGCCACCGCCTGTGACGCAGCCGTCACTGTGCTGAACGAGAACAGCGCCAAGATCGCCGCCCAGATGGCCAAAACCCAGACCCTGCTGACCACCCTCGAGGCGCAGGCCGACGAGGTGCTGGTCGACATCGACCGGGCCACGACCAACCTCCTGGCCCTGCACGCCAAGCTTCTGCTCGAGGTCTCGAACGACGCCGCCAAGAAGGCGACGCTGAAGTTCACGGTCAACATGGCCGCCGCCATCCTGCAGGTGGTGCCGGTCGGCCAGCCGGTGCTGGGGACCATCGGCAAGCTGGCCTCGGTCGCCGCCGACTTCGACAAGGCGGAGCCGATGGCCTCGGTCAAGCAGGCCGGCGAGACCGTCAAGGACGCGGTCAAGAAGTCCAAGGAGGCCAAGAAAGAGGCCGAGAAGGCCATGAAGGAAGCGGTCAAGCAGGGCAAGGAGGACGGCAAGACCGAGGAGGAGATCGAGGCGATCAAGAAGAAAAAGCCCTCGGCCTGGTCCAAGGCGGCGTCGCGCCTGGGCCCGGCCGGCGAACTGGCTGGCAAGGCCTTCAAGAGCCTGCAGGTTCCGCAGTCGGAACTGGGCGCCGAGGTCGCCAAGCTGAAGGCCAAGAGCAAGGAGTGGGAGAAGATCGCCGAGGAGATCCGGGTGCTGGGCGAGAAGAAGGCCCGGCTGTTCAGCGAGATGTCCAGGGCCATCCAGCAGATTTCGGAGGGCTACGCCCGCGCCTCGAACAACGCCTCGGCGGTGGTGTCCTTGAGCGGCCAGCGCAGCAAGGCCCTGTCCCTGCTCGACCCGGCGGCGCTGCAGTATATCGCCGACCTCGGCCAGCGGGCCGAGATCGCCCTGACCACCAGCCTCTACTACCTGGTGCGGGCCTACGAGACGACGGCCTTCCGGCCGGCCGACGTCAACTGGGCCATCGTCCAGGTGTTCAAGAAGATCGACGAGTTGATCACCGCCGGCAAGGACAGGGACGCCCAGGCGGTGCTGGCCGAGGCCAAGCTGCTTTCCCCCATCTTCGAGCAGAACCTCAAGACGCTGCATGGCGCCCTGTTGAAGGACGGGCTGCTGCAGACCGAGGTCATGCCGCTGGAGCTGACCATCGGCCGCAACCAACCCGAGGCCCTGGCCGAGCTCAACGGCCTTGGCCGCACCCGCATCGATCCGGTGCGCCGGGGCCTGGTGCAGCCGCGCCAGCAGCGGGCCCTGCTGTCGAAGATCGTGCTCGACACCCTGGAGTTCGAGGGCGCCGCGCCGGAGTCCGGCAACTGCCTGCTGACCCTGACGGTGGGCGACGAGGGCGTGGTGCGGATCGACGAGCATCTGTTCGGCGTGCGCCGCGACAAGCCGATGGTGTGGAGCTGGGGCTACGGCTTCTCGGGCAGGAAGATCTCGCCCAGCCTGCCCAGCCCCTCGGCCCTCGACCTGCTCAACATGATCCTGCAGACCACCGACCAGGGGGTGCGCCAGAAGCTGTCGCTGCCGCCGGTATGGACCAACCTCGACCTGGAGGTGGCGTTCAGCGACCTGCCCAGCGGCGCCGAGCCGCCGAAGATCAGCAAGCTGGTGCTGAGCTTCCAGGTCGAGTGGTCGCCGGCCAAGCAGGGGCAGGTGGTGCTGGACGTGCGCAGCAACCGGCCGGACGCCGAAATTGTCCTGAACCGCGCCGATCTGGGAACCCGCAAGGACGGTCAGGGCGGCTTCCAGCGGGTGTTCGGCCGCGGTTCGAGCGTGGAGCTGAAGTCGACCCGCGGCCGCGACTGGGCCTTCGCCTCCTGGGAAGTCGACGGCAAGCCGAAGGGCTCGGGGCCGCTGACCCTCGACCTCAAGCAGGACACGGTGGTGACGGCGATCTGCGTCGACGCCGTTCCGGTTCGGTGATCTGGCCGACCGGGGCCCGCTAGAGGCGGACCGTCCCGAACTTGCCGGCGTTGTAGTCGGCGATGGCCTGTTGAATCTCGGGTACGGTGTTCATCACGAAAGGCCCGTGGGCGACGACCGGCGCGCCGATGGGGTCGGCGTGGCCGAAGGCGAGGCGGGCGTCCGGCAAGCCCTCGATTTCCAGGTGGTCGCCGACGAGGTCGAGGGTGACGAGGGTCCAGCGCGGGATCTCGCGCCCGGCGATGCGGACGGCGCCGTCGACCACGTAGAGGAAGACGTTGCGGCCGGCGAGGCCGTCGAAATGCAGCCGGCCGCCGCCCTGCAGGGTCAGGGTGCTCATGAAGACGCCGGTCAGGGTGTCGACGGGCCCGACCGCGTCGCCGTAGGTTCCGGAGATCAGGTGGAGGCGGGCGCGGCCGTCGTCGGCCTCGTGGACCGGGATGTCGGCGGCCTGCAGGCCGATGTAGCGCGGCGCGGCCATCTTCAGGGCCGGCGGCAGGTTGACCCACAGCTGCAGGATCTCGAGCGGCCCGCCGGTCCGCTTGAAGGCGGCGGGCGAGACCTCGGCGTGGACCAGGCCCGAGCCGGCCGTCATCCACTGCACGCCGCCCGAGCCGATGACGCTCTCATGGCCGCCGCTGTCGAGGTGGGCCATCTCGCCGGCCAGGATGAAGCTGACCGTTTCGAAGCCGCGATGCGGATGCGGCCCGAACGGCAGGCCACGGTTGTTCGGCGGATAGACCTGCGGGCCATGGTGGTTGAGGAACAGGAAGGGGTCGACCTGGTCGAGGCCCGGACCGGGCAGCGGCCGGCGGGTGGTCAGGTCGGCGATGTCGTCGCGGCGGGCCGGGTGAAGGGCGAGGACGGTCTTGTGGGCCATGAGGATGTAGTTCGGCGCAGGCTGTGGATTGCGCAAGGGTGCGACGTCTCAAACTCTCCCCCCGCGAAGTGGGGGGAGGACAGGTTTCGAGCCTCAGGCGAGAAACCAGGAGGCGGGCCCCGCCGGCGGTGGGGAGGTTCCTCCTGAAACGGACGTGCCCCCCTCCTGCTTTGTCCCTCCGCTCCAAAGCGGTCCTCCCCCCACTTCGCGGGGGCAGGGGGTTTGATGGCCGCGCCAATGCTCAAGCGGGTTGTTTTGGAAGACCCGGACGGCCTACCCTTGGGCAAACGGGAGAACGCGCATGAAATACCGCCAGCTCGGGTCCAGCGACCTGCTTGTCTCAGAAATCTCGCTCGGCTCCTGGCTGACGGCCGGGGTCGGGGTCGAGAAGGACACGGCCATCGCCAACATCCGCCACGCCCTGGACCTGGGCATCACCTTTCATGATACCGCCAACGTCTACGGCCGCGGCGCGGCCGAGACGGTGACCGGCGAGGCGCTGGCCGGCGTGCCGCGCGACAGCTACGTCCTGGCCACCAAGCTGTGGGGCGACATGGGCGGCGGCGACCAGGGCCTGTCGGCCGCGCAGGTGCACAAGCAGATCGACGCCTCGCTGAAGCGCCTGCGCACCGACTACGTCGATCTCTACCAGTGCCACCGCTACGATGCGGCGACGCCGCTGGAAGAGACCATGCAGGCGCTGAGCGAGGTGGTGAAGGCCGGCAAGGCCCGCTGGATCGGCTTTTCGGAATGGTCGCCGGACAATATCCGCGCCGCCCTGGCCATCCCCGGGGTCGAGAAGTTCGTCTCCAGCCAGCCGCAGTACAGCCTGCTGTGGCGGCGGCCCGAGAAGGAGGTCATCCCGCTCTGCGCCGCCAACGGCATTTCGCAGATCGTCTGGTCGCCGCTGGCCCAGGGCGTGCTGACCGGAAAATACGACCCCGATTCTCCGCCGCCGGCCGACAGCCGGGCAGCCAGCGATTCGATGAGCGGCGCCATCAGCCGCTGGATGGAAAAGCCGGTGCTTCTGGCCGCCCAGGCCATGAAGCCGCTGGCCGCCGAGGCCGGCCTGACCCTGGCCCAGTTCGCCCTGGCCTGGGTGCTGCGCGAGCCCAACGTCGCCTCCTGCATCGTCGGGGCCAGCCGGCCCTCGCAGCTGGACGACAACGCCAAGGCGGTGGACGCCAAGATCGATCCCGCCCTGTTCGCCAAGGCCGAGGCCATCGCCGCGGCGGCCCGCGAGGCGGCCCGCTGATGCTGGCCCGGACCCCCAGACCCGTCTGCGTCGAGTGCGGCCTGGCCTATGGCGCGCCGGGCTTCGTCTTCTATCACGGGCAGCGCGAGGAAGGTCCGGCCTACTGGTCGGACCGGGGCCTGCTCTGCTCGCCGGTCTGCGCCGGCAAACATGCGCGGATGCGGCTGGCCGAGGGGACCATGCCCAGGGGCGCGGTCGACTGCCCGGTGGACTGGTACGCCTACTAGTCGAACCGCCGCAGCCAGCGGTCGACCGCGGTCAGCCAGCGCTGCGGCTGGTCGTTCTGGATGGCGTGGGCGGCGCCGGGGATGACTTGCGCCTCGCCACGCGGGATCATCCGGGCGAAGCGTCGGGCGGTGTCGGGCAGGATGCTGTCGAACTGGCCGCTGAGCACCAGGGTCGGGGCGGTGATCCGGCGCAGCAGGGACGTGCCGTCATAGGTCTTCAGCTGCCCGTCCGACCGGAACTCCGTGGGGCCCCAGAGCCCCTGGTAGAGCTTGGAATTGAAGCCCGTCGGCAGGGATTCACGATAGGCCTGGGCCCAGGCCGGGCGGCGCTCGATGGCGTTGAAGTGGTGGTAGAATATCTCCGTCGCCGCCTCGCAGCCGGAGCTGTCGGCGGGAACGGCGTCGCAGCGGGTCAGTTCGGCCCGGACCTGGGGCGGCAGGGTGGCGCGCAGCCGGTAGGCGTCGGCGATCCACACCGGCGTCGAGATCAGCGGCCCCTGCAGGATCAGGCTGGCGAGACCCGGCGGCCGGCGGGCGCCGTACTCCAGGCCCAGCGTGCCGCCCCAGCTGTGCCCGAGGAAATGCAGGCGATCGAGGCCCAGCGCCTGGCGGATCGGATCGATCTCGGCGACGAAGCGCGGCACGGTCCAGTTCTTCGGGTCGCCGGGGGCGTCGGAGCGGCCGCAGTCGAGCTGGTCGTAGAGGACCACGGCGCGGTCGCCGCTGAGCGCAATGGCCTGCAGGTTGGCCGCATGGCTGCCGCCCGGGCCGCCGTGCGCCATGATCAACGGCGGGCGGCGGCTCCCCAGATCGCCATTGACCCGGACATAGACCCGGCCGCCCGGCACGGCGACCATCAGCTCCCGGTCCGGCGCCGGGACGGCGGTCAGCGGCGCCGGACTGGCCCGGGCGACAGGGGCCAGGCCAAGCGCGGCCCCGCCCGCCAGCAGGCCGAGGGTGGCGCGACGGGTCTGCAGCGCGGTAATCAGGCGCCCTCCGCCAGCTGCCTGGCCCGCTCGGTGAGTGCGGCCCAGGCGGTGGCGGTCGCCGCGGTCCAGTCCTCGCCGAGGCCTTCGCGGACGACCTCGGCGACGACCGGGAAGAAGTCGGCGAAGACCTCGGGCGGAACGCCGAGGCCTTCGTGGTTGACCCGCTCGATGGCGATCAGCCGGGCCCCCTGGTCGCCCCCATCGGCAAGGTCGAGCAAGGCGTCGAAGGCCTGGGCCAGCATCTCGCCGCGGGCCGCGCCCGTGCGGTCGCCGACGAACAGGTCTTCCGCATCGGGCCGGGCGGCGAACAGGTGGGCGTAGACCTGCGCGGTCGGATCGCCGTGGCGTTCTGCGAGACGTTCCAGGGATTGGCGGATGAGATCGGCGGTCATGGGCTCCACTGTGGCGCGGATGCGGCCGATTGGCGAGCTAGGCGGGATCCGGCGGTTCGATGCGGCGCCACAGGGCCTCCAGCACCGCGTAGAGGCCGAAGGCGGCGAGGCCCAGGCCGGTCACGAACAGCACGGCCGAACCGAACGGCTGGGCCTCCAGCGCCTGCAGGGCGCCGCCGAGGTTGCGGACCTCCGACGCGCGGGCGTCCCAGCCGGCCCGGACCAGGGTGTAGCCGAGCGGCAGGAAGGCCAGGCCGCGCATGCCGTAGCCGACCCGGCCGATCCAGCAGGCCCAGCGCCTGGTCCCGGCTTTGCAGCCGAGCCGCTTGCCGAAGTCGGTGCGGAACACCTGGACGACGCCGGCGACGCCGACGGCGACGACAAACAGGCCGACCACCAGCAGCAGCCAGGAGCCGAACGGCAGGCTCATCAGGCCGGCGGCGCCCTGGCGGGCGTTCTGCGCCTCGTCCGCCTCGCCGAAATCCTCCAGCTCATCGAGCAGTGCGAGGATCGACCAGGCCAGGGCGCCGTAGACCAGGCCGCTGATCGCCTGCCCGGCCCGGCTGGCCAGCGCCTTGGGCTCGCTGCCCTGGCGGTCGGCGTCGAACACCGACTGCAGGCCGCGCCAGAGCGCGAAACCGATCAGGCCGACGGCGATCAGCGCCGCCCAGACCTGCCCGAACGGCCAGTCAGCCAGGGCGGCGACGGCGCCCCTGGCGCCGGTCGGGGTGCGGGCCAGTTCGACGGCGGCCGAAGCGGCCAGGCCGCCGATGCTCAAATAGACGAAGCCGCGCGCCGCGTAGCCGGCCCGCGCCGCCCATTCGAGGGCGACGGCGGGTTTCGATGGCTTGCGGCGTGACCAGGGAAGCCGGCTCCAGAAGCCGGCGGCCATCAACCGCCGCTCGGCAGCTTGGGCGCCTCGATCTTCGGAGCCTTGATGTTGACGTCGACCTGTTTCTTCTGGGTCAGACCGCCGCCGAAGATCAGGAAGGCGCCGATGACCACCACCAGCACCAGCAGGCCGCCGACCACGAAGGCCAGACCTGAGTTGCCGCTACCACTGTTTCCGTCCGCCATTCGATTGTCCTCCAGCATTTTCCCGATCTGTCCAAGCGCGGTGACCTGCGCTTGGTTCCGCCCCCCAACCGGGCAGGAGGCGATGACCCGCCAGGTAATCGACCCGCCTCCCTGGCTCCGCGAGGATCGTCACAGGCCCCGGATGGGGATGATCAACGGAGTGAGACAATGACCCTGCAGCTTTCGACCCTGCTCAGGCGGACCCTGGGTTTCGACGCGGCGACCTGCGCCGCCATGGGGGTGGCGATGACGGCCGGCGGACTGCCTTTGGCCAGGATCACCGGCCTGCCGCCGGCCCTGCTGATGATCGCCGGCCTGGTGCTGCTGGCCGTGGCCGCCGTGCTGGCCTGGCTGGCGAAACGGCAGAGCGCCCCGGCCCCGATGGTCTGGCTGGTGCTGGGCGGCAACGCCGGCTGGGTGGCGGCCAGTGTGGCGTTGCTGGTCGGCGGCTGGGTGCGGCCGACGCTGCTCGGCGAACTGTTCATCATCGCCCAGGCCCTGGGCGTGGTGGGCCTGACCGGGCTGGAGTACCTGGGTTATCGGCGCAGCGGGCCGGCCCTGGTCTAGGAGGCGATAGGGCCCGCCGGCGTACCGGCGGGCCCCTCGTTACTCGGCGGCTCGGCTAACTCAATTGCCGGCCAGCTTGCAGGGACCGAAAGCCTTGGCCTGGGCGCAGGACAGGACTTCCACCGGCTTGGTCGAGCCGCGGGTGTAGCCGATGACGTAGGAGCCGTTGCCGTCGGCGCAGTTGGCCTCGAGGTAGACGGCCGTGTCGCTGGCCTTGTCCATCGGACGGCTCTCGCGGACCTGGCAGGTGCTGGTGTCGCGCAGGGACTTGATGTCCTTGGTCAGCTGGGCGTAGCCGGCGTCCTTCTTGGTGAAGGAGCAGCGGTAGCCTTGCGCCTCGGCGATGGCGCAGGGGTAGACGATGCCGCTGGCCGCGCCCTTGAACTCGATCACGGCGCCTTCGGGGCGGTCGTTGCACTTCAGCTCGACGATCTCTTTGCCGGGGACGTTGAAGATGCCGTACTGGGCGACGTCGCAGGTGAAGCCGACCTTGCCGGCCAGGCGGGTGTAGAGGCCGTTCTGCTCGGTCTTGGCGGCGCGGGCGTCGGTCATGGTGCAGCCGCCGCCGACGAAGTCGGCATCGGCGCAGGCCACGGTCTTGCCGTTCTTGCCGTCGGGCGCCTGTTCCAGCATGTAGCCGTCGCCGGCCTGGCAGGAGACTTCGAACCAGCTGGAGCCGGTGGTGGTGGAGAGGACGTAGCGCTTGTCCTTGATGGCGCAGGTCTTGCCCGAGCTGACCACCAGGGCGTCGACGACGGCGAGCTGGGCGGCCCGGTCGGTCAGCTGGCAGGCGCGGGTGTCGGCGGCGTCGAAGCTGATGCAGCTGTTGGCCTTGACCTCGCCCGACAGGTTGGCCGGCGAGGTGGTCTCGACGACGAAGCCGGTGCCGGGGCCGCAGGCGACTTCGATGTAGGTCTTGGTCGGGCTGGCGCCGATGTAGCGATAGCCGGTCGGGGTGCAGCTCTTGCCGGCCTTGGTCAGGTAGGGAGCCAGCTGGGCCTGCAGGTTGGCGTTGCCGGCCAGGCGGCACTTCAGCGGGCTGTCGACGTCCTTGTCGCCTTGCTTGACCTTCTTCTCGGCGTCGAAGCAGGGGAACAGCTGGGCGACCGGCTTGGCCGGATCCTGTCCGACGATGTAGCCGAAGCCCTGGTCGCAGGCGACTTCGTAGTAGTTGGTCTTGGACTTGGTGTCGGTGACCGTGAAGCGGGCCTCGGTGATGTTGCAGGCCAGGCCGGCGGCCTTGGCCAGGGCCGGCGCTTCGGCCATGCCGCGGTCGCGATCCTTCTGGGCGATTTCGCCCGGCGCGGCGGCGACTTCCTTTTCCTTCTTGGGAGCCGCGACGGTGACGGCGGAGGTGGCGAGCATCGCCAGCATGACTGCGGCGGCGACGCCGAAACGGTTACGACTCATGTCTACCCGAGCTCCCTGGGGATAGGCTGTTGTTTTGGGCGTTAAACGCCCCGTTCTCTGGCCGGTCAAGATGCCTATCCTAACAGGCGCAATTGCGGCGCCGCGCTGAACGCGGGATGATGGCGGCGTTCATCGGAGAGACACTGTGCACGACGGCGTGGAAGACATCTCGGCGGAGCTGCGCCGACCCAAGCTCGACTACCCGTTCGAGACCGTGCCGACGCCCGGCGCGGGCGATGCGGTGGAGGTGGCGCCGGGGGTGATGTGGCTGCGCCAGCCGCTGGGCGGACCGCTGGGCTTCATCAACGTCTGGGCCCTGGCCGACGGCGAGGGCTGGTGCATCGTCGACACCGGCATGCAGACCCGCGAGACCTCCCAGGCCTGGCGCGAGGCCTTCAAAGGGGCGCTGGGCGGCAAGCCGATTACGCGGGTGATCGTCACCCACCTGCATCCCGACCACATCGGCCTGGCCGGCTGGATGACCCGCAAGTTCCAGTGCCGGCTGTGGATGACGCGGCTGGAGTATATCCAGTGCCGCATGCTGGTGGCCGACACCGGCCGCGAGGCGCCGGAGGATGGCCTGCGGTTCTACAAGGCGGCCGGCTGGGACGAGGACGCCATCGACAACTACCGGGCCCGTTTCGGCGGCTTCGGCAAGGCCATCTACCAGCTGCCCGACAGCTATCGGCGGATGACCGACGGCGAGACGATCCGCATCGGGATGCACGACTGGAAGGTGATCACCGGCAACGGCCATTCGCCGGACCATGCCTGCCTGTGGTGTCCCGAACTCAACCTGTTCATCAGCGGCGACCAGATTCTGCCGCGAATTTCCTCGAACGTCTCGGTGTTCCCGACCGAGCCGGACGGAGACCCGCTGACCGACTGGCTGACCTCGCTGGCCAAGCTCAAGGCCGCCATCCCTGAGGGCGTGCTGGTGCTGCCGGCCCACAACGACCCCTTCTATGGCGCGCACGCGCGGCTCGACCACCTGGCGGCCGGGCATGAGCGGCAACTGGGCCGGCTGGAGAAGTCGATCGGCGAGGCCCCCAAGCGCAGCATCGACGTGTTCGGCAGCCTGTTCGCCCGGCCCATCGGCCCGGAACTGATGGGCATGGCCACCGGCGAGAGCCTGGCCCACCTCAACTGCCTGATCGGGCGCGGGCGGGCGGTGGCGGAGACGGATGCGGACGGGGTGACTTGGTATCGGGCGGCCTGAGGGATGGCGAAGAAGAAGCGGCGGGTCTGGTTCGAATCGACGCTGCTGCTCGGTTCGACCCCGGTCAGCATCGAGGGATTCGTTCTGCTGTTCGGCGGCGTCGGCGGCGGGATGGCCGTCTTCTTTCTGGGCATCTGGCCGTCGAAGCAGCCACGGCTGGCGATATTCGCCGGCCCGTGTTTCGCCCTGTTTGTCATTCTGGCGCTGACGGTCGTCATCCTGGGCTGGATGCACACCGCCAGAGCCGCCTGGCGCGAGCGGGACGAGGTCCAGAACGCCCGGGATATCCCTGGCGGCGGACGAGACTCCGGCCTTGGAGACTGAGAGCGGTCCTGGCGAGAGACTACACGCCGCATCGGCGCCTGTTTTCAATGATTTCAAAGGCTTGACCCCGGGCGGATTTGAAGTTTGTTTGAAGTCGATTTGAAGTTTCGATGAAGCGGGTTTGAAGGCGATCTGAAGTGGCCCCGCGCCCGCCGGCGGCCGCCCGCCGCTTATCGAAGCGGCCACGCCATTATCCCATGATGGCCGACATCAAGGGATACCAGAACCGGGGCTGCTGATTACGCGCCGCCGAACGATAGCTAGGACGAATCGACATTCAGCGCATCCAGAGCATGGATGCGGCGATGTGGATGAAGGCCATGTAGTGAGCGGCGAGCCTGTCGAACCGTGTGGCGAAGCGGCGGAAGTGCTTGAGTCTGTTGAAGCAGCGCTCGATGCGGTTTCGAAGCTTGTAGATCAGGGGGTCGTGGGGGATCGGCGCCTTGCGTGATCGGGTCGATGGGATGACGGCTTCGGCTCCGATCTGCTTGAGGCTCTGGCGCAGGCTGTTGGCGTCGTAGGCGCGGTCAGCCAGAACGGCGGTGGGGCGATGGCCTTCGAGCAGAGCCGGCACAGCCAGGATGTCGTGGCTCTGCCCGGGGGCGATGAGGAAGCGGATTGGCCGTCCAAGGCTGTCGCAGGCCATATGGACCTTGGTTGTCAGTCCTCCTCGGGAACGCCCCACAGCCGGGTCGAGGCCCCCTTTTTTTGGCCGCTGCCCCGACCGGTCGTCGCCTGCTGATGGGCCCGCACCAGGGTCGAGTCCAACATCAGATATTGGTTGTCCCGATCCTTGATCAGATCGCCGAACACCTTCTCCCACACCCCGGCCGCCGCCCAGCGGCTGAAGCGCTTATGCGCTGTCTTCCACTTGCCATAGCGCTCGGGAAGGTCCTGCCAGTGCGCCCCGGACCTCAGCACCCAGAGCACCCCGTTCACGAAGAGCCGGTTGTCAGACCCGGTCCGGCCAGGGTCCGACGCCTTGCCCGGAAGCAGGGGTTCAACACGAGCCCACTGCGCATCGTTCAGTTCGTACCGCTTCACACCCATCACAGACCTCCGCCAAAGCGGAGACCTATGAA
>JAQGIK010000075.1 GCA_028291265.1 Caulobacter sp.
GTCGACTGGCCGGCGGCGATCGGCGGCGCCCGCCAGTCGGCCGGCGCGGCCAACGCGCTGGGCCGGCTGGACCGGGCCGCCATCGACCAGACCCGCCTGCCGATCCTGGTCCCCGCCGATCCTGACCTCATGGCCGGGGCCCGCCTCTATTCCTTCGGCGACTACTACAGCATCACGGCCGACCGCCCCGGCCTCGGCGTCTCCTTCACCGGCACGACCAGCGTCGTGACCCTGCCCGCCAAGTCGCCCCTGGCTGTCGACGCCGACGCCCCCGAACAGCTGACCATCCAGCGCACGGTCGACGGCCAGCTGGCCAGCTTCGTCCGCTACGGCGTCCTCTACACCGTCGAGGTCCGCTGCGACGCCCCCGCCGACGTCCGCTGCCGCAACGAGACGCTCGTGCGGCAACTGACCGCCGCCACCGGCAACGTCATCCTCGGCCAGGCCGCGCGCCAGGCGGCAGGTCTGGGGGGATAGGCCATGAACCGCGTCATCCTCTGGATCCTCGGCCTGATCCTCGTGCTCCTGCTGCTGGGCGTCATCGGCAACAGCCTGGGCTGGTTCGACGGCGGGCAGACGCCACAGGCGCCCGCCCCACAAACATCGGAGCCCTCGCCGACCCCGACGCCCAGCGACCCGTCCGACGACGGCGGCGCCGAACAGCTGCCCGACGAGCCGCTGCCGACCACGCCGGCCAATCCGGTCCCGTCCGACCAGGTCCCGGTCACCCCGCCGGCTCCGGTCGACTTCCCGCACAACGCCGCCGGCGCCCTGCATCCCGGCTCCGGCTCGGGCTATCTGGACCGCACCGTCTGGTCGCCCGACATGTGCTTCCCGTTCGAGGAGGCGGCCTTCGCCAATTCCCAGGTCTACGGCCCCGGCGGCTACAAGGGCCCGCCCGGCACCGGCCAGTGCGACTCGCCGGCCTACGTCCTGCCCTGGACCGACAACTTCTGTGAAAGCCGCGGCTACACCACCCCGCTCTGCGCCAATGGCAAGGGCCACCAAGGCCAGGACATCCGCCCGGCCACCTGCAAGAAGGCGATCCACTGGGTGGTCGCCGCCGAGGGCGGGACGATCACCGACATCGGCAGCTACACCGTCACCCTCACGGCCAGCGCCGCGCCGCACCGCGTCTACCGCTACCTGCACCTGCAGATGGACCAGCTGTCGGTCCACGAGGGCTCGGTGGTCGTCAAGGGCGGGCGGCTCGGCAAGAGCTCGAACAACTTCGGCGGCACGGCCACCACCATCCACACCCACTTCGAGATTCGCGCGGGGGTCGCCGGGCTCAGCACCGACGGCAAACCGGTGGCGGTCCACACCTTCCTGCCGCCCTATCTCAGCCTGGTCGAGGCCTACCGCCGTAAGCTCAACGGCGGGACCTGCGGCTAGCTGATGCCGGTCAGCCCGGAGTCGACGGCCAGGGTCTGCGCGGTCACGTAGACGCTTTCGTCGCCGATGAAGAACAGCGCCGCATAGGCCACTTCCCAACCGGTCGCCTGTCGTCCGAACGGCGTCGGCGAGCGGCCCCGGCTCGGCCGCCCCTGCGTCGCCGCCCGGCCCAGCGGCGTGTCGACCAGCCCCGGGGCGACGATGTTGGCCCGCACGCCCTTGCGCGCGCCCTCCAGGGCCACGTGCCGCATCAGCCCGCCCAGCGCCGCCTTGGAGGCGTCGTAGGCCGGCAGCCGCGAGCCGGCGATCAGGCCGGCGATGGAGCTGATGAACACCACCGACCCGCCCGGCTCCATCACCGGCAGCGCCTCGCGGCAACACAGCATCGGGCCGCGCAGGTTGACCCCCAGGACGGTGTCCCACTCGCTGGCCTTCACCCCCGCCAGCCCCAGGCCACCCAGCCCGATGCCGACGTTCAGCGCCAGCCCGTCGAGGCCGCCCAGGCCACGCACGGCGCTGGCCACCATCTCGGCCACGTCGCTCTCATGGGAAATGTCGGCGGAAATCGCGAACGCCTGGCCGCCCTCGGCCTCGATCAGCCGCACCGTCTCGGCGGCGCTGGCCTCGTCACGGTCGGCGACGGCGACATGCGCGCCCTCCCGGGCAAACAGCAGGCTCATCGCCCGCCCGTTGCCGACCGGGTCCGTCTCCACATCGACGATCCGCTGCCCGCCGCCGACCACCAGCACCCGCCGGCCCCTCAGCCGCCCGCGTCCCGGTACAAGGCCCTCCGACTCGGCACTCGGCGGCCGAACATAGCGTTCCTCGTCGGCCATGCGTCTGCTCTCCCCGTCTTTCGTTGGGGCCAGTCTCGCCTGCCGGTCTTCGGATGCCTAGTGGGCGTACTTGCTGCGCGGCTTCTTGCGGGCCCGCTTCTTCAGCGGCACGTCGTCGGGCGCGCCGTGCTTGTCTTCGATGTCCTTCTGCAGCGCCGTGGCCGCCATCAGGTGACCCTGCCAGAAGAAGTCGATGACATCGCCCACGACCGGCACTTCCGAGGTCAGGGCGTCGATGCCCAGATAGCTCAGCATCCGCAGCAGGGTGCCGAGCGACGCCCCGGCCCGGAAGGCCTCGAAAAGCAGGAAGATGGCGGCCCCGACGCTGTAGACCAGCCCCGCGCCCGGCAGCCAGGTCAGCAGGCCGTCCAGCCCGACGCCGAACGGGCCGATGCCGATCACCCGGTCGGAGATGGTCTTGATCGCCTCGGCCGACTTCCAGGCGGAGTGTGCGCGTTCACGGGTCATGGGAACCCGAGCGTATACCGGCGTTGTCGGTTCCGCCTAGGGGCGCTGTTTCAGACGACCGGCGGGGTCTTCCGGCGCCAGGCGCCGCCCAGGAACACCACCCGGCGCTTCTCCTTGCCGGCCCGCACCCGGGCCATCAGGTCGCGGTATTCGGCGGTGTTCAGGGCCTCCTCGCGGGTGCCCTCGAAATAGATGGTCTCTTCCATGTGCTTGAGCAGCATGTCGGCCGACCACTTGTGGCCGGTGAACAGGACGTCGGCCACGGCGCCCAGCTTGCCGGCCAGCGGCGCGACCGTATCGACCAGCAGGATGCCGCCCATCTGGATCAGGATCATGCCCGAGGCCCGCGCCCGCACCCCGTCGAAGATCAGCATCAGCCCGGCCAGACCGCTGTAAAGAGCGCCCGCGCCGGGCACGACGTTAAGGATGGCGTCCAGGCCGATGCCCAGCGGCCCGATGCCGATGATGTTGTCCGACAGCTTCTTGGTGCGCTCGATGCTGCCCCGCACATTGTGCAGGTCGAGGTGGGTCCGGGCCAGGATCATCGATGCGCTCCACGTGCGGGAACGGCACATCTACAGCCCCCGCCAACTCCACTGTGCAACAATCCGGCCGCCTGTTGAAAGGCCCGGGACGGTTAATTCGCCTCCAGGGCCGGGGAAAGTCACGCCTTCTCGCGCCGTGGGGGAACCCTCGCCCTTTGCGCCGATTAGGCCTAATACTCATGCCCGTGAAGAAACAGCTGCCCAACGTCCTGATCAGCACCACCCCGTTCATCGAGGGCCACCCTGTGCGTGAGTACAAGGGGGCGATCTACACCACCTCGATCATGGGTGCGAACGTGGTCATGGACCTGCTGGCCGCCATTCGCGACTTCATCGGCGGCAAGTCCAAGTCCTACGAGCGTATCCTCGACCACGCGCGCCAGGATGCGCTGGGCGACCTGATGATCCAGGCCGACAAGCTGGGCGCCAACGCCATCATCGCCGTCGACCTCGATTACAACACCGTCGGCCCCGACGGCTCGATGCTGATGGTTTCGGTTTCGGGAACCGCCGTCGTCATCTAAGGCTCGGCGCGTGAGCCTCCCCGACCTCGACACCCTCGCCAACCGCCTCCTCGCGCAGGACCGCCCCCACGAATCCAGGGCCGCCCTGGCCCGCGCCATCACCCTGGTCGAAAGCCGCCGCACCGACCACCAGGCCCTGGCCCGGCAGCTCCTGCAGCGGATCATGCCCCATACCGGCGCGGCCCAGCGCCTCGGCATCACCGGCGTCCCCGGAGCCGGCAAGTCGACGACCATCGAGGCGCTCGGCTGCAACCTGACCGAAGCCGGCCACCGCGTCGCCGTCCTCGCCGTCGATCCCAGCTCGACCCGCACCGGCGGCTCCATCCTCGGCGACAAGACCCGCATGGAACGGTTGGCCATGGACCAGCGCGCCTTCATCCGCCCCAGCCCCAGCGGCGGCGAACTGGGCGGCGTCGCCCGCAAGACCCGCGAGGCCATCCTGCTCTGCGAGGCGGCCGGCTTCGACGTGGTCATCGTCGAGACGGTCGGCGTCGGCCAATCCGAGACCGTCGTCGCCGACATGGTCGACCTGTTCATGGCCGTGCTCATCCCGGGCGGCGGCGACGAACTGCAGGGCATCAAGAAGGGCCTGATCGAGATCGCCGACCTGATCCTGATCAACAAGGCCGACACCGACCCGCCCCGCGCCGAGCGCAGCGCCCGCGAATACCGCAACGCCCTGCGCATCCTCACCCCCGCTCACCCCGACTGGACCCCGCCGGTCCTCACCGCCTCGGGCCTCAACAACGCCGGCCTCGACGTCCTCTGGGCCCAGGTCCAGCGCCACCGCGAGGTGATGACCGCCAACGGCGAGCGGGCCGCCCGCCGCGCCGGCCAGAACGGCCGCTGGATGTGGGCCATGGTCAACGACCGCCTCGGCCGCGCCTTCCGGGAACACCCCAGGGTCGCCGCCCTGGCTCCGGCCCTCGAGGCGCGGGTGCTGGCCGGCGAGGTCCCGGCCTCCCTGGCCGCCGACCAGCTGCTGGCGGCGTTCGGGCTCTAGCCCCCCATTCGGGCGTATCGCCGGTCACAAGGCCCCGTCATCCTGGCGCCAGGATCGGGACCCGTCTCATGCTCGCCATCGCCCTCTTCGCTCTCGCGCTCTGCCAGCAACCGGCCGCTACCGACGAGGCGGTCAAGACGGCCGCGCCGCCGAGCGCGACGCCGCTGGCCGACTACGCCAAGGTGCTGGAGGAGCGGAAGAAGGCGGAGGCGGCCAAGAAGCCCGCCACGATCAGCTGGGAGTTCGACGCCAGCGCCCCGCCGCCGCAACCCAAACCCCCGACCGAAGAGGAAAAGCGCGCCGCCGCCAACGCCGCGGCCATGCGGCGCGCCGAACAGGCCGCCAAGGACGCCAACGCCCCGCCCGGCGGCTGGCCGGACGAGGGCAAGATGCGCTGCAAACCGACCGACAGCGGCTTCGTCTGCGGCAACTCCGACAAGGCCCTGGCGCCGGACTCGCCGTCCCGCCAGGCGCTCGACGAGGTGATGAAGCCGAACTGACACCCCCAACGCTGTCATCCTTCGGTCGCGCGCAGCGCGATCCGGAGGACCCACGGTTGGAGCGGAACCAGCTGGACTCGGCCAGCCGTCAACGACGGCCGCACCCCGGACGCGCCAGCCGCCTGGCGGACAGGTGGGTCCTCCGGATCGCTACGCGACCGAAGGATGACAGCTGTGGAGGATCAGACCCCAGCCAGCCGCCTGGCCTGCGCCACCCAGGCCTCGCGCGCGACGCGGCCCATCAGCTTCATTTCCTTGTCGAGCACGGCGATCTCGTCCTCGCTCCAGGCGGCGATTTGCGCGAAGCGTGTGAAGCCTTTCTCGGCCAGCATCGCCGCCATCTTCGGCCCGATGCCGGTCATCACCGTCAGGTCGTCGGGCTCCAGCGCCACCGGAGCTTCGATCACCGGATCGATCACGACCTCAGGCTCCGGCACGGCTTCGGCCAGGGCCTCGAGCACCGGCGCCTCGACGATCTCTTCGACCAGCTCCGGCGCCACATCGGCCGCCTTCTCGATGGCCGCCTCGACCTCGGGCTCCGGCTTCGGCAGCACCTTCGGCGTCGGCAGCAGGGCCTCGACGTTCACCGGCGTCATCCATTTCGTCGCCCAGAAGAAGGCCGCGCCAACCATGGCGGCGCTGCCGATCATCAACCACAGGGGCGAGGTCAGCCCGACCGGCAGGCGCAGGGCCTTGGCGGTCGTCTCATCGAGTTCGGGAATCTTGGCGTCAGCAAGGGTCATGTCATCGCTCCGCGCGGGCGGCCGGGGAGCAGCCGCCGATTGTGCGACGCAACATAACATCGTCTTTCATCTCGCAAGTGCGAAATTTCGTGATCAGCCGTCCAGGCGCCAGGCCTCGCCGCGCCCCTCGCCTTCGCCCAGCCCGGCCACCCAGGCGCAGACCTCGCCGAGCGGCCCCTCAAGCCCGGCCGGCGCCCCGGCGATGACCAGGGCGCAGCCGTTCATCTTCATCGGATTGTCGAGTTTGCGCAGCCGGCATTCGGCGACCAGAGCGCCGGGCGCCGCCGCCTCAATGGACCGCAGGAAGGCGTCGAAGGTCTCCAGGTCCTTCAGCGGCAGCCAAGCCGCCACCACCGTCTTCGGGTTCCTGCGCCGAACCGCCGCCATCGCCGTGGCGATCCGCTGATAGTCGTCCGGCCGCTCGAACGGCGGATCGATCAAGACCAGCGCCCGCCCCTTGGCGGGCACAGTAGCCGGCGCGGTTTCATAGCCGTCCGCCTGCACCGCCCGGGCGCCGGGCCAGGGCGCCAAGGTCTCGGCCAGCAGGGCCTGGTCGTCCTCCCGCACCTCGCAGGCCGTGTACCGGTCGCCGGGCCGCAGCGCCGCCCCGATCAGCCGCGGCGAGCCCGGATAGAACCGCACCCCGCCCGACGGGTTCAGTCCCGCAACCGCCGCCTTCAGGCCGTCGAACGCCGCCGGCGCCTCGGCCTCCATCAGCCGGAATATCCCCTGCGCCGCCTCGCCGGTCCGGCGAGACAGCTCCCCCTCCAGGTCGTACCCGCCCGCGCCGGCATGGGTGTCGACGATGACCAGCGGCGAGGACTCGGCCGTCAGCGCGTCCAGCAACAGGGTCAGTCCGGCGTGCTTCACCAGGTCTGCGAAGTTCCCGGCATGGAAGGCGTGGCGATAGTTCAAGACAGCGACCCTTCGCAACGGAACAAGCCCGCCTCCGGCCACGTTGCGCGTCCAGAGGCAAGGTTGGGTTGGATGTCCGGTCTTTTCAGAAACGCCGCCAAGGTCAAACACTATCGGGCGCCCGTCTGATGCCCCGCGACAGTGAAATCCCCCCAAAGGCGCAGCCGGACCTGCCCGAAGGCCTCGTCTACTGCGGCGACGACGGCCCCGGCTTCACCCGCCGCCAGCTGGCCGGCGGCTGGGCCTACTACGACCAGGTCGGCCGCCGCATCGAGGCGGACGCCACCCTCGACCGCATCGAGAAACTGGTCATTCCGCCGGCCTGGACCGACGTCTGGATCGCCCCACGCCCCGGCTGCCACATCCAGGCCACCGGCCGCGACGACCGCGGCCGCAAGCAGTACCGCTATCACGACGACTGGAGCGCCCACCGCGACGACGCCAAGTTCGGCCGCGTCGCCGCCTTCGGCCGCGCCCTGCCCCGCCTGCGCAAGCGCATCGACGCCGACCTGCGCAGGAAGGGCCTGCCCAAGGAGAAGGTCGTCGCCGCCGTCGTCAGCCTGCTGGAACAGACCCTGATCCGCATCGGCAACGACGAGTACGCCCGGACCAACAAGAGCTTCGGCCTGACCACCCTGCGCGACCGCCACGCCAAACTGAACAGCGTCGGCGGCGTCTTCGAATTTACCGGCAAGAGCGGCAAGACCCACTGCACCCGCTTCGAGGACCGCCGCCTGGCCCGCATCGTCAAGGCCAGCCAGGACCTGCGCGGCCAGCGCCTGTTCCAGTACCAGGCCGACGACGGCTCGATCTGCCCGATCATGTCCGGCGACGTGAACGACTACCTGCGCCAAGCCATGGGCGAAGACTTCACCGCCAAATCCTTCCGCACCTGGGCCGGCACGGTCGAGGCGGCCCGCATCCTCTGCGCCCAGACCGACACCACAGCGACCAAGGCCACCATCGCCGCCTGCGTGAAGGAGGTCTCCAAACGCCTCGGCAACACCCCGGCCGTGTGCCGCAAGGCCTACATCCACCCGGCCATCCTCGACGGCTTCGCGGACCGGACGCTCAAGCTCAGGGAAGGCCGGTCCGAACGGGCCTTCGAGACGGCAGTGATCCGGCTGCTGGAAGCCGCCTAGCTGACGCCAAGTCACCCTTCACTTCCCCGACCCGTCCCGTAAGGTGATCGCCAATCACAAGAGACTTCGGGGAGAGACACCACCCATGGCCGGTCCGAAACTGCGCTTCGGCGCCTTCATCGCCCCCTTCCATCCCCTGCGCGAGAACCCCACCCTCGCCATCGAGCGCGACCTGGAGCTCGTCCAGCACATGGACCGCCTGGGCTACGAGGAAGCCTGGATCGGCGAGCACCATTCGGCCGGCTACGAGCTGATCGCCAGCCCCGAACTGTTCATCGCCACCGCCGCCGAGCGCACCAGGCACATCCGCCTCGGCACCGGCGTCTCCTCGCTGCCCTACCACCACCCCCTGATGCTGGCCGACCGCATCAACCAGCTCGATCACATCACCCGCGGCCGGGTGATGTTCGGGGTCGGCCCCGGCGCCCTGCCATCCGACGCCTTCATGATGGGCATCCCGGTCAGCGCCCAGCGCGACCGCATGGACCAGGCCATCGACGTCCTCGTCCCCTTGCTGCGCGGCGAGGAGGTCTCGGCCAAGACCGACTGGTTCGAGCTCAACGAAGCCCGCCTGCAGATGACCCCCTATTCGCGCCCGAGCGTGGAAATCTGCGTCGCCAGCCAGGTCTCCCCGACCGGCGCCAAGGCCAGCGGCAAGCACGGCGTCGGCATGCTCAGCATCGGCGCCACCCAGTCGGGCGGCTTCAATGCCCTGGCTTCCAACTGGGCCATCTCCGAAGAGTCCGCCAAGGACAACGGCACGACCGTCGACCGCAACCAGTGGCGCCTCGTCGGCCCCGTCCACATCGCCGAGACCCGCGAACAGGCCCGCGAGGACGTCCGCTTCGGCCTCGAGGACTGGCTCTACTACTTCCGCGAGGTCGCGGCCCTGCCGCTCGCCCCGCAGGACGGCACGGACCCGGTCGACGCCCTGATCGCCTCGGGCATGGCGGTGATCGGCACCCCCGACGACGCCATCGCCCAGGTCGAACGCCTGCAGGCCCAGTCGGGCGGCTTCGGCGCCTTCCTGATGATGGACCACAACTGGGCCCCCTGGGAGGCCAAGAAGAAGTCCTACGAACTGTTCGCCCGCTACGTGACGCCGAAGTTCCAGGGCCTCAACGAGAACCGCGAAACCTCGCTCAAATGGGCCGCCGAGAACCGCCCGCGCTTCATCGGCGAAGCCATGGCCGCCGTCGGCGCCCGCGTCTTCCAGCACATCCAGGAAAAGGGCACGGACAACATCCGCCCGGAAATCCTCGAAGCGATGGGCATGGCCAAGAAGCCGGGGTAACGCGGCCCCATCTTTCTTATTTCCGCTCATCCCGGCGAATGCCGGGCCCATCCGCGTGATCTCGATGTCTGCCGGATGGAGAGCGAACCTGGCCCTTTCGGAACGGCAATCTTGGCCGACCCGACAAACCTGTGCTCAGGCGGATGGATCCCGGCATTCGCCGGGATGAGCGGTCATGGGGGATTTGCGCTCCTCCCCCTCCACCTGCCAATCTCCCCGATGCCGCCGGCCTCCTCGAAGGGGCCGGCAAGCGCATGCGGCATGTGAAGCTGAAATGGGGCCAGCCGATCGACGAACTCGCTCTCCACGCCCTCATCGCCGCCGCTTACGCCGACATCCAGGCCCGCCTATGAACCTCGCCGCCTACCTCGACCGCATCGGCCACAGCGGCCCCGTCCGTCCGGACCTCGCCACCCTGCGCGCCGTCCACCGCGCCCACCATTTCGCCATCCCCTACGAAAACCTCGACGTTCAGCTGAAGCGGCCCGTCGTCACCGACCCGGCCGCCGCCTTCGACAAGATCGTCACCCGGCGGCGCGGCGGCTGGTGCTACGAGATGAACGGCGTCCTCGGCTGGGCCCTGGCCGAGATCGGCTTCAAGGTCACCCGCATGATGGCCGGCGTCCGCCGCGAGCAGGACGGCGACATCGCCATCAGCAACCACCTGATCCTGCGCGTCGACCTCGAGGACGGACCCTGGATGGCCGACGTCGGCTTCGGCGACGGCCCGCTCGACCCGTATCCCATCGCCCCCGGCCCCATCCAGGGCGGCCTGTTCGCCTACCGCCTGGAGGAAATGGCCGGCGGCTGGTGGCGGCTCCACAACCACCCGGCCGGCGGCGCCCCCAGCTTCGACTTCCAGATCGCCCCCGCCGACGAGGCCGCCATGGCCGACCGCTGCCAATGGCTGCAGTCCGATCCCGCCTCCGGCTTCGTCCAGAACGCCGTCGTCCAGCGCCATCAACCCGACCGCCTGCTGATGCTGCGCGGCCGATCCTTGCGCATCCTGACCGCCGACAGCGCCACCGACCGCCTGATCGCCGACGCCGGGGACTACGTCGCCACCCTGAAAACCGACTTCAACCTCGACCTCCCCGAGGCCGCGAGCCTCTGGCCGGCCATCGAGGCCCGCCACGAGGCCCTGTTCGGCGCCCCCTAGGCCAATCGCTGCTTGGATTTGCGGCAAATCCTGCCCAAAAAGCCTGCACGATGCTTGCCTACCTTCGCCGATTCCTCCCCCAGGCCCCGACCCAGTCGCTGGCCGAACGCCTCAAGGCCTTCGCCGGCGCCCTGATCGGCATCGCCATCACCAGCCTGGTCACCCATCTGGCCGTGCCGGACGCCGGCGCCCTGCCGCTGCTGATCGCCCCGATGGGGGCCAGCGCCGTCCTGCTGTTCGCCGTCCCGGCCAGTCCGCTGGCCCAGCCCTGGTCGATCATCGGCGGCAACGTCCTCTCGGGACTGGCCGGCGTCACCTGCGTCCAGTTGATCCCGGACCCCACCCTCGCGGCGGCCGCCGCCGTGGCGAGCGCCATCCTGCTGATGAGCCTCTGCCGTTGCCTGCACCCGCCCGGCGGCGCCGTCGCCCTGACCACCGCCGTCGGCGGCCACGTGGTTCTCGCCGCCGGCTACAGCTTCGTGCTCGTGCCGGTCGGCCTCAATTCCCTGATCCTGCTGGCCGTCGCCCTGGTCTTCAACAACCTGTCGGGCCGCTCCTACCCGCACATCGCTCACGCCCTGCCGCCGGCCCCGCACAGCACCGCCGACCCGGTCCCCGACGTCCGCGTCGGCTTCACCCTGGCCGACATCGACCAGGCCCTACGCCACTACGGCGAACTGCTCGACGTCTCCCGCGAGGATCTCGATGTCCTGTTCCGCCAGGTCGAGGTCCAGGCCCACCGCCGCCTGCACGGGGCCATCTCCTGCGGCGACATCATGTCCCGCCACGTGGTCAGCGTCGGCCCCGAGGCCACCCAGGCCGAGGCCCGCGCCCTGCTGGCCGGCCACGACTTCCGCTCCGCCCCGGTGCTCGACGCCGAGGGCCGGCTGCTCGGCCTGATCACCCGCGCCATCCTGCTGGCCGGCGGCGAAGGGCCCGTGACCCTGGCCATGGAGCCCAATCCGCCCGCCGCCCGCGAGACCACCGCCATCGACGAACTGCTTCCCGTCCTCTCGCACGGCGAATGGCGCGAGGTGATGATCCTCGGCGAGGACCGCCATCTCCTCGGCATGGTCACCCAGACCGACCTGATCGCGGCGCTGTACCGCGCCCGGGTGGCCGAGGCGGTCGCCGCTTCAGTCCCCGCCTAGCATTCGGGAATGCCGGTCAACAGCTTGCGGACCTTGCGCTCCAGCCGCTCGGCGCCGACCACATAGGCCACACGCCCGCGCACCGGGACCTGCACCGTCGGGTCGGAGACAATCTCCCCGTCGAAGACCAGGGCCAGCTGGTCGCCGACATGGCCCGAACTCCAGTCCAGCAGCGGGTCGGGCTCCCCGTTGCCGACCTGCAGGGTCAGTTCGAACCGCGCCTGGCCATCGCTGGTGTCTGCGGCCGGGGTGACGCTGAAGCAGATCGGCAGGGCGGCGACGATCACCTCGCGGCTGACGTCCAGCCGCGTCGAGCCGGTCTCCAGGTTGGGCAGGCGGTCATAGCCGGCCGGCGGCGCCGCGCCGGTTGCGGGAATCGCCGGATGGAAGGTGATCGGTGGCTCCACGGCCTCCGGCGCGGCCAGCAAGGCCAAGGCGACGAGCAGCGGGATCATTAGACCTTCCTCAGTCGACCCGCCGGACGCCGATCTCCACGGCCGTCCGCTCCGGGTTCGCGATCTTGAGCCTGCCCGCGAATGGCCTCCGGTTCAACCGGCGGCTAGATGCCCTTCGGCCGTTCCCCGGCGATCTTGCTGCAGTCGGGCAGCGGTCGGTTGTCGGGCGCGCCGTCCGAATTGAGTTCCATGCGCACCCCGATCCAGTCGCCCCTGTAGTTGTCGCCGACCGGCCAGTTCATCGACTTGATGCTCTCGACCATCGCCCGGTCGAGCTCGCGACTGCCGGAGGACTCCACGACCACCGCCTCGGCGACGCCCTTGTGATCGTCCCGCCAGCGCAGGCAGACGCCGATCGTGCCCTTGATCTCCGCCGCCTCGCCCCTCGGCAGGGCCTCGTTCGGCGCCAACATCAGGCTCGCCATCAACGCCACGAGCAACATTCAGGCTGTCCTTCCTAGTCGATCCGCCAGACGCCGATCTCAACCGCCGTGCGCTCCGCGTTCGCGACCTTCAGCGTGCCCGCGAACAGCGTCCGGTTCAACCAGTCGTATGGCCCGCGCGGCGCATCGAACCGCGGCGCGGTCCGCACATAGGGCAAGGCGCCGTCGCGCGGCGCCACGATGCCGCGGTTGACCACATGGATCACCGCCCCGTCGTCGGTGCGGATGTCGTAGATGGCCTCGACCTCTGTGACGCCGTCGGCCCGCGTCAGTTGCCAGTCGGCCCCGCCGGCCAGCACCTCGCCGCGCAACGCCGGCCCTTCGAACGACCCGCCGGTGATCGGGATCACCCGCCGCCTGCCCGCGCCGGTCTCGCCGTGGTCCACCGCCCGGCCGATTGAGACCGTCAGGGTGAACACAGGACTGAGTGTCGGGCCCGCCATCAGACCAGAGACGGGTTCACCAGGATCTTCACATGCGCCTCGGGATCCTTGAGGTCGGTGAAGGCCTGAGCCACCCCCGACAGGCCCACCGTCCCGGTGATCAGCGGCGCGACGTCCAGCCGGCCCTCGGCGATGTCGTGCAGGGTCGCGGCGAATTCCTCGGGTGTGTAGCCAAGCACGAACTTCAGATCGAGCTGCTTGTTGATGCACAACGACGGCTCGAAGCTGTCCGGCTCCATGCAGACCCCGGCCACCAGGATCTGCGACCCGGGCGGACAGCCCTCGATGACGCTCTGCAGGACGCCCGGCGAGCCGACGCACTCGAACACGATCGACCGGCCCTTCAACTGGCCGGACATCCGAGCCATGGCGTGCTCCATCATCGACGACGGCACCCCGAAATCGGCCCACTTCAGGTGCGGGCTGCCCTCGGCCGGATCGACCACCACATCGGCCCCCAGCTTTTCCGCCAGCCGCCGCCGGGCCGGCGAGAAGTCGGCCGCGATGATCGGCCCGTGCCCGCGCAGCTTCAGCGCCGCGATGACGGCCAGGCCCACCGGTCCGCAACCGAGCACGAGGCTGGCGCTGCCCGCCTCGAGGTCCGCCTGTTCCACCGCATGCGCCCCCACCGCCATCGGCTCGGTCAGCGCCGCCAGATCCGTCGCCAGCCCGTTGGGCACCTCCAGCAGCATGGCCTCGGTCAGCGCCATGTACTCGGCGAACCCGCCCGGGAAATTGTTGGAATAGCCAATCGCTTCAAATCCTTGTGGCCCGAAGGTCATCGGCACGCTGACCACCCGCGTCCCGGCCTTGAACCGCCCGCCGGCCGGCCCGTGCTCGATCACCTCGGCGACGAACTCATGGCCAAAGACCATGTCCGCCGCCGGGTTCATCCGGTCGCTGCCGCCGGCCTTTTTGGCCAGCGCCACCATGTGGTCGAGGTAGTGCAGCGCATGCAGGTCCGATCCGCAGATGCCGCACAGCAACGTCTTGACCAGCGTCTGGCCGGGCCCCGGCGTCGGCTGGGCGACGTCGTCGCAGATGAGCTTGCCCGAACGGCGAACAACGGCCCGCATGATGATCTCTCCCAAGGCCGTCTGGCGCGGCGTGGCGTGGCGGGAGGTTATCGGACCGGCGGCCAGCGTGAAGGGGCGCCGTGGCGGAACCCGCCGCAGATTCCTAGAACTTCCGCGCCCTGGCGTCCTTCAACACCTCGCGCGCCGCGTTGTGCCCCGGCGCGCCGGTCACCCCGCCGCCCGGATGGGTGCCCGCGCCGCACATGTAGAGCCCCTTCAGCGGCCCCCGGTGCGCCCCGTGCCCCAGCACCGGACGGGCCGAGAACAGCTGGTCCAGCCCCAGGGTGCCGTGGAAGATGTCGCCGCCGACCAGGCCGAAGTCGCGTTCCAGGTCGAGCGGGCTCTTGATCTGCCGCCCGAGCACCGAGGCCTTGAACCCCGGCGCCCATTTGTCGACCGTCGCGATCATCACGTCGGCGACCTCCTCGCGGTGGTCGTCCCAAGAGCGCCCGCCCGACAGGACCGGCTCCACGTGCTGGCAGAACAGGCTGGCCACATGCTGCCCCGCCGGCGCCAGGCTGTCGTCCAGCGTCGAGGGGATCAGCACCTCGACGATCGGCTCTTTCGACCAGCCGGTCTGCCGCGCGTCGAAATAGGCCTTTTCCATATAGGCCAGGCTCGGCGCCATGATGATGCCGGCCGTCATGTGGTCGCCGTTGTCCGGCCGGCAGGTAAACTTCGGCAGCTCGCTCAGCGCCACGTTCATCCGGAACGTACCCGAGCCCGAGCGATACCGCTCGATCCGCTCGTTGAAGTCGGCCGGCAGCAGGGCCGGGTCGAGCAGCCGCTGGTACAGCAGCTTGGGGTGGATGTTCGACACCACCGCCCGCGCCCGCAGCGTCTCGCCGCCGTCGGTGACGACGCCGACGGCCCGGCCGTTCTCGACCAGGATCTCGGCCACCCCGACGCCGGTGCGGATCTCGACGCCCTTCTCGCGCGCGGCAGACGCAATCGCCTGGCTGATCGCCCCCATGCCGCCGATAGCGTGGCCCCAGGCGCCCTTCTTGCCGTTCACCTCGCCGAACACGTGGTGCAGCAGCACATAGGCCGAGCCCGGCGTGTAGGGGCTGGCGAAGTTGCCGACGATGCCGTCGAAACCCAGCACCGCCTTGATCGGATCGCTCTCGAACCAGCCGTCCAGCCAGTCCCCTGCCGACTGCGAGAACAGCGCCAGCAAATCCCGCCGCGCCGTCGTATCGAGGCTGGAGACCATCTTTCCCAGCGAGGCGCTTTTCAGCAGCTCCGGCAAGGCCTGCAGCCATCCGCCCTCGACCATGTCCGGCGGCGTCTGCAGGACGATGTCGCGCAGCACGTCGGCGATGGCGTCCAGCCGCTCGTTGTAGGGGTCCAGCCGCTCGGCATCCTTGGCCGAGAACCGCGCCACCTCGGCATGGGTCCGCCCCTCGCCGGTGACCAGGCTGTCGGTATCGCTGACCGGCAGGAAGTTGGCCGCCTTGCGCTCGACCACCTTCAGCCCGTGCCGCGGCAGGTCCAGATCGGCGATGACCTTGGGATTGAGCAGGCTGACCGTGTAGGCCGCCACACTGTTGCGGAAACCGGGATGGAATTCCTCGGTGACCGCCGCCCCGCCGACCACGGTGCGCTTTTCCAGCACGGTGACCTTCAGGCCGGCGCGGGCCAGGTAGAAGGCGCAGGTCAGGCCATTATGGCCGCCGCCGATAATGATGATGTCGCTCATTCAGCCCCTGTAGAGCCCGGCATGGGTCTCGCGCAACAGGGCCTTCTGCACCTTGCCCATGGCGTTGCGCGGCAGGTCGTCGACGAACAGCACCCGCCTGGGCTGCTTGAACCGCGCCAGCCGCTCGGAAAGCGCCGCCAGCACGGCCTCCTCGGTCAGGTTTCCCTTGCCGCCGGTGGCGATCACCGCCGTCACCCCTTCGCCGAGGTCGGGGTGCGCCAGCCCGATCACCGCGCTCTCCACCACGCCAGGTAGCGCGTCGATCTCGGCCTCGACCTCCTTGGGATAGACGTTCAGTCCACCCGAGATGATCAGGTCCTTGCCGCGCCCGACGATGTGGACATAGCCGGCCTCGTCGATCTTCCCCAGGTCGCCGGTGATGAACCAGCCGCCCGGCTTGAACTCGGCCGCCGTCTTCTCCGGCATCCGCCAATAGCCGGCGAAGACGTTGGGCCCCTGCACCTCGATCATGCCGATCTCGCCGGCCGCCATCGGCGCGCCGCTCTCCGCATCGCTGATCCGCAGGGCCACGTCCGGCAGCGCCGGCCCCACCGTCCCGGCCACCCGCGCCCCGTCATAGGGGTTGGAGGTGTTCATCCCCGTCTCGGTCATCCCGTAGCGCTCGAGGATGACCTGCCCGGTCCGCGCCTCGAACTCGCGATGGGTCTCGGCCAGCAGGGGCGCGGACCCCGATATGAACAGCCGAATCCCCTTCGTGGCCTCAGGCGTCAGTCCCGCCTGGTCGAGCAACCGCGTGTAGAAGGTCGGCACCCCCATCAACGCCGTCGCCCTGGGCATCAGTTCCAGCACCTCGGCCGCATCGAACTTCGCCCGGAAGATCACCGACGCCCCGGCCGCCATGATGACGTTGGTCGCCACGAACAGCCCGTGCACATGGTAGATCGGCAGGGCGTGGATCAGCACATCGGCGCCGGTGAATTCCCACAGCTTCACCAGGGTCAGCGCATTGGCCGTCAGGTTGCCATGCGTCAGCATCGCCCCCTTGGAGCGCCCCGTCGTCCCCGAGGTGTAGCAGATGGCCGCCAGGTCCTCCGGACTCCGCTCGACCGTCTCGAAGGCTTCCGAGGCCGACGCCGCGAGGCTCGCAAGGCTCCCCTGCCCCTTCGCGTCCAGCGTCGTCGTCTTGCCAAGCTTCGCCACGCCCCCCTCGACCGCCGGATCGCAGACGATCAACGCCGGCTCGGCGTCGCCGATGAAATATTCCAGCTCCACCAACGTGTAGGCCGTGTTCAGCGGCAGGAAGACCGCCCCGATCCGCACCGTCGCCAGATAGAGGATGAGGTTCTCCGGGCTCTTCTCGACCTGCACCGCCACCCGGTCGCCCGGCTGCACGCCGAGGCCGGCCAACGCATTGGCCCATTGTCCGGTCAGCCCATCGAGGTCGCCATAGCGGATGACCGACCCGTCCGGTCGCTCGAGAAAGGGTGCGCCAGCCGCGCCGAACCCGGTCAGGGTGTCAAAGAGCAGATTCATGGCCGTTTGATCGCACAGTCACCGCTCCTCGGCCATCGCCCGCTCCAGCAGGCGCCGGCTGACGATCTCGATCCGCCCGTAGCCCAGCTTCACCGCCCCCGCCGCCGCCAGTTCGCCCAGCCAGCCATTGACCGCCTTGCGGCTGAAGCCCAGCAGTTCGGCCAGGTCCGACTGGTTGGCCGCCACCACATCGCTGCCCAGCGCCAGCATCAGCAACCGCGACGCCAGCTGCGCCCGCGGCGGCAGGGCCACCCGCTCTGCCGCCACCTGCACCGAGTACTGCAGCTGCCGATAGATCAGCTGCGAAACCACCTGCCAAAGCCCCGGCCAATCCTGCGCCACCCGCCGCAACGCTGCGTCCGACAGGGTCAGCACCAGGCTCCTTCCCGCGCTCACCGCCGTCACCAGCCTGGGCCCGCCCCCGAACACCGGGCTCTGGCCGATCGCCGCGCCCGGCCCCATGACACTGATCAGCGCCTCGCGATCCCCCGGCGCCTGGGCGAACAGCCGCAACCGCCCCTCCAGCACCAGCAGCACCCCGGCCGCCTCGTCGCCCTCGCCATGCGCCCACTCGCCCTGCGTCAGCCAGCGCAGCCGCGCCGCCGCCAGCAGGGCCTCGCGCAGCCCCTCGGGCTGTTCGCCCAGCCAGCCGAGCCGGTCGATCTGTTCGCGATGGGCGGCAAGGTGCGGGTCCATCCGCAACTGTTACCTCGGTGACAATCTCTTGTCTCGACCCATGGCTTCATCCAGCCAACAGAGGAACACGCCATGATCCAGGAAACCCTGACCGTCGAGAAACTGCCCGGCTGCGGCGCCATGGTTCACGACGTCGATCTTTCCCGCATCGACACAAGGCTGGCCGACACCCTGCGCCAGGCCCTGTTCGACCACGGCGTCCTGTTCTTCCGCGGCCAGACCCTCTCGCCCCAGCAGCACCTGGACCTGGCCCGCGCCTTCGCCCCCATCGACGTCAACCGCTTCTTCCCGGCCGACGCCGACTGGCCCGAGATCGCCAAGGTCGAGAAGACCAAGGAGCAGACCAGCAACATCGGCGGCGGCTGGCACACCGACCACAGCTACGATGCCGAACCGGCCCTCGGCTCCATCCTGGTCGCCCGCGACCTGCCGCCCAGCGGCGGCGACACCCTGTTCGCCGACATGTACGCCGCCTGGGACAGCCTCTCGGCCGAGCTGCAGGACCGCGTCCGCCACATGCAGGCCATCCATTCGACGGCCCATGTCTTCGGCGAAGGCGGCGGCTACGCCCAGTCCGACCAGCAGGCCCTGTCGGGCAGCCGCGACCTGCCCGAATCCATCCACCCCGTGGTCATCAAACACCCGGGCAGCGGCAAGCCGGTGCTCTATGTGAACCCCGGCTTCACCACCGGCTTCGTGGGCTTGAGCAAGGAAGAGGGCCAGGAACTGCTCTACCAGCTCTTCCCCCACGCCATCGACAAGAGCCGCACCTACGCCTTCCAGTGGGAGCCGGGTTCGGTCGCCATCTGGGACAACCGCGCCACCTGGCACTTCGCCAAGAACGACTACCACGGCCACTACCGCCTGATGCACCGGGTGACGATGGCCGGCGCGCCGCTCGAAGCGGCGTTCTGAGCGAGGCGCCGGAGTTCAACTCTCCCCCCGCTTGCGGGGGGAGGACCGCTCTGGAGCCTTCAAGCGACAGAGCAGGAGGGGGGCAAGTCTGACGGGTGATTGGCGATCCACCGCCGGTGGGCCCGCCTCCTGATTCTCGCTAAGGCTCGAAATCTGTCCTCCCCCCACTTCGCGGGGGGAGAGTTAGAGAACCTGCGCCTCACCCAATACGAAAAGGCCCGCCGGTTTCCCGGCGGGCCTTCGCAATTCCAGCGGTGAGGTTGGCGCTTAAGCCGCGCCCGCCCCGCCCTTCTTCTCGGCGTAGATGACCAGCGGCTGGGCCCGGCCTTCGACCACCTCGGCGTTGACCACCACCTCTTCGACGCCCTCGTAACTCGGCAGGTCGAACATGGTGTCGAGCAGGATGCCTTCCATGATCGAGCGCAGGCCGCGCGCGCCGGTGCGGCGCAGGATGGCCTTCCGGGCCACGGCCATCAGGGCGTCGTCGGTGAACTTCAGGCCGACGTTCTCCATCTCGAACAGGCGGCCGTACTGCTTGATCAGCGCGTTCTTCGGTTCGGTCAGGATGGTCATCAGCGCCGCCTCGTCGAGATCCTCGAGGGTGGCGATGACCGGCAGACGGCCGATGAATTCGGGGATCAGGCCGAAGCGCTGCAGGTCGTCGGGCTCGACGCCCCGCAGGATCTGGCCGGTGCGGCGCTCGTCCGGATCGGTGACCTTGGCGCCGAAGCCGATCGAGGTGCCCTGACCGCGGTTGGAGATGATCTTTTCCAGGCCCGAGAAGGCGCCACCGCAGATGAACAGGATGTTGGCCGTGTCGACCTGCAGGAACTCCTGCTGCGGATGCTTGCGGCCGCCCTGCGGCGGCACCGAAGCGACGGTGCCTTCCATGATCTTCAAGAGCGCCTGCTGGACGCCCTCGCCCCACACGTCGCGGGTGATCGAGGGGTTGACCGACTTGCGGCTGATCTTGTCGATTTCGTCGATGAAGACGATGCCGCGCTAGGCCAGCACGACATTCTAGACGG
>JAQGIK010000094.1 GCA_028291265.1 Caulobacter sp.
CTCGACTATCCGGGCATCGGGCCAGAGCACAGCTTCCTGCACGAGACCGGCCGGGCCGAATACGTCTCGGCCACCGACAAGGAGGCCCTGGCCGCCTTCCAGCTGTGCGCCGAGCAGGAGGGCATCATCCCGGCCCTGGAACCGGCCCACGCCCTGGCCCGGGTCGGCGACCTGGCCAAAGAGCTCGGCAAGGACGGCGTCATCGTGATGAACATGTGCGGCCGTGGCGACAAGGACATCTTCACCGTCGCCGAAGCCCTGGGGCGGACGATTTGATGAACTTCTCCCGCGTGCCCAGGTGGGTCTGGTGGGTCAGCGGCGCGGTTCTGATCGTGGCCGTCTGGCAGCTCCTCACCCTGCAAGTCGCCATCGACCTTCCTCCCCTCATTCCCCCTCCTCCCAAATGAGCAACACCCGTATCGACACCCGCTTCGCGGCTCTCGCCGCCGAAGGCCGCGCGGCCTTCGTCGCCTATGTCATGGGTGGCGATCCCGACTATGCGACCTCGCTGGGCATCCTCAAGGGCCTGCCCGGGACCGGGGTAGACATCATCGAGGTCGGCTTCGCCTTCTCCGATCCCATGGCCGAGGGGCCGCCGATCCAGCGCGCCGCCCTGCGGGCCCTGAAGGCCGGCATGACCTTGAACCGGACGCTCGAGCTGATCGCCGACTTCCGCAAGGGCGACAACGAGACCCCCATCGTCCTGATGGGCTACCTCAACCCGCTATTCAGCGCCGGCTATGCGGCCTTCGCGGCCCGCGCCGCCGACGCCGGGGTCGATGGCCTGATCTGCGTCGATTGCCCGCCCGAAGAGGCGGGCGAGCTGACCGACGCCCTGGAGGCCAACGGCCTGTCGCTGATCCGGCTGACGGCCCCGACCACCGACGACAAACGCCTGCCGGCCGTGGTCAAACGGACCAGCGGCTTCGTCTATTACGTCTCCGTCGCCGGGGTGACCGGGGTGAAGTCGGCCAACGCGGCCGACGTCGGGCCGGCCGTGGCGCGGATCAAGGCGGCGTCCGGCTTGCCCGTCGTCGTCGGCTTCGGCATCCGCACGCCGGAGCAGGCGGCGGCGGTGGCGAAAGTCGCCGACGGGGTGGTTGTCGGCTCGGCGTTCGTCGACGCCGTACAGGATGCCCTTGAAGGCAAGACGAACGAAAACGTGACCGAAAGCGTTCTTTCCAAAGCCGGGGCATTGGCGAAAGCTGTGCGTTCGGCGAGAGTCGGTCAGGCTTGAGGCTTCAAAGACGATGGCTATGGCAGAATCCAAGGGCGACAAGCCCACCCGTCCTCCCACGACCGGCAAGGAACGTGGCGGCGGCTGGCTGAGCCGGATCGCCCCCGGGGTTCGCGGGGCCTTCACCAAGCGCGAGACGCCGGAAAACCTGTGGGTCAAATGCCCCGACACCGGCGAGATGATCTATCGTCCGGACTTGGAGGCCGCCCTGTGGGTGACGCCGGCCGGCCGGCACATGCGGATCGGCTCGAAGCAGCGCTTCCAGTACACCTTCGACGGCGGCGCCTATGAGGCTCTGCCGACGCCCGAGGTGCCGGAAGACCCGCTGAAATTCTTCGACGGCAAGCCCTATCCCGAACGTTTGGCCGCTGCCCGCAAGGCGACCGGCGCGCCCGACGCCGTGGCCATCGCCGCCGGCAAGATCCGTGACGTGCCGGCCGTGGTGCTGGTCCAGGACTTCGCCTTCATGGGCGGGTCGCTCGGCATGGCCGCCGGCGAGGCCTTCATCGCCGCCGCCCGCGCAGCCATCGCCCGCCAGTGCCCGCTGGTCGCCTTCACCGCCGCTGGCGGGGCCCGCATGCAGGAAGGCACGCTGAGCCTGATGCAGATGGCCCGCACCACCCTGGCCATCCAGGAACTGAAGGCGGCGAAGCTCCCCTATATCGTCGTGCTGACCGACCCGACCACGGGCGGGGTCACCGCCAGCTATGCCATGCTGGGCGACATCCATCTGGCCGAGCCCGGGGCCCTGATCGGCTTCGCCGGCCCGCGCGTCATCGAACAGACCATCCGCGAGACCCTGCCGCCGGGCTTCCAGCGTTCGGAATATCTGGTCGAAAAGGGCATGGTCGACCGGGTTGTGCCGCGCGGCGAACTGCCGGCCATCCTTGGCAGCCTGATGGGCACCCTGATGATGGGACGCGCCCGCAAAGCCGCCTGACCCTTCCCTCCCGCCGGGAGGCCAAGCCTTGACCGACCACCTGCTCCCCCATGACGCGGCGCTTGAGCGCCTGCGCCTGCTGCATCCCAAGCTGATCGACCTGTCGCTCGGTCGCATGCGGCGGCTGTGCGCCGCCCTGGGCGATCCCCAGCGGCGTTTCCCGCCGGTGGTCCATGTCGCAGGCACCAACGGCAAGGGCTCGACCGTCGCCTTCCTGCGGGCCATGGCCGAGGCGGCGGGTCTCAAGGTCCACGTCTTCACCTCGCCGCATCTGGTCCGCTTCGCCGAGCGCATCCGCCTGGCCGGGACCCTGATCACCGACGCGCACCTCGCCGCCGTGCTGGAGACCGTCGAGACGGCCAATGCCGGCGAACCCATCACCTTCTTCGAGATCACCACGGCCGCCGCCTTCCAGGCCTTCAGCGAGGTGCCGGCCGACCTCATCCTGCTGGAGGTCGGCCTCGGCGGCTCGCTCGACGCCACCAACGTCATCGAGGGGCCGGCGGTCAGCGTCATCTGCCCGGTCGACCACGACCACCGCGAGTTCCTCGGCGACTCCCTCACCGCCATCGCCGGCGAGAAGGCCGGCATCATCAAGCGCGGTCGCCCGGTGGTGGTCGGCTGGCAGGGCGAGGAAGCTTTTGAAGTGATCGAGGCCCGGGCCCGGGCCCTCGGCGCGCCTCTGACCGCCATGGGCCGCGACGTCGACGCCTATGCACAGGCCGGCCGCCTGACCGTCCAGGCCGAGGACCGCCTGCTCGACCTGCCGATGCCGTCCCTCACCGGTCCTCACCAGATCGCCAACGCCGGCGTCGCCGCCATTGCGGCCCTGGCGCTGCACCTTCCCGAGGAAGCCATCGCCAGGGGCGTCGAGACCGCCCGCTGGCCGGCCCGCATGCAGCGCCTCACCGCCGGCCCCCTGGCGGCCAGGGCCCGGGCCGCCAGCACCGACCTCTGGCTCGATGGGGGGCATAACGCCCATGCGGCCCGCGCCCTGGCCGACGCCCTGAGCGCCCTGCAGGCGCGTGACGGGCGGGAGGCCGTGCTGATCTGCGGCCTGCTGGCCAACAAGGACGCCGAGGGCTTCTTCGACGCCTTCCGCGCCCTGAATCCCCACATCGTCGCCACCGCCTTCAGCGCCGAAACCGCCAGTCCGCCCGAGCGCCTGGTCTCGGCCGCCCGCGCCGCCGGCTTGCGGGCCGGCGCCGCCACGGACGTCGAGGCGGCCCTGGAGCAGGCGCTGGCCGTCGAGGGTGTGCCGCCCCGGGTGATGATCTGCGGATCGCTGTATCTGGCCGGCGAGGTGCTGGCCCTCAGCCGCGAAACCTGGCCCGACTAACCGAGCACGAAATCCCCGGTCGGCGGCGGCGGGACCTTGAGTCCGCCGACCAGGGCCCGCAGGGCCAGCCGGTAACCGGTGAAGTTCTCGCGGTCGGCGGTCAGGGCGATGCGGTCGAACAGGGCCGCCAGCAGGTCGGCCAGCGGGCCGATCGGCAACTCGGGGACAATGCCGGCCGCCACGATCTGGCGCAGGCCGGCCTCCAGCCGGACCTTCAGATGCTGGCCGCGCAGGGCCTCGATCCGTTGGCTCCCCAGGACTGCCGCGCCCTCGACCAGCAGGATGCGCCGGCGCCCCGGCTCGGCCATGGCCAGCACATAGGCCTCGCCGCCGAGGATCAGCTGCTCGACCGGGTCGGTGTTGGTCTGCGCCGCCTTGCCCATGCGCCGGCCGACGTCGGCCAGCTCGGCATTGACCACCCCGGCGAACACCGCCGCCTTGTCGGGGAAGTGGTGGTACATGGCCCCGCGCGTCACCTTGGCGGCGGCGACGATGGCCGGGGTCGAGGCGGCGGCGTAGCCCCTCTCGGCGAACAGGGTACGGGCCGCCCACAGGATCTTGCCGCGGGTCTCGCGCGTACGTTGGGCATTGGGGCGGCGTTCGGGCATGAGAAGAAAGATACAGATTGCCTGTTTGTGGGCAAGAGATTGTGGACGGCGGGGGGATCGCTCACCGCCTCCGGGCGGAGGACGGTTCGGAGCGTGAGCGACGGACCAGGAGGCGGGCCCACCGGCGTTTGAAGGTTGGCGCGTTCCCTTACATGCCGGCGGCGGCTTCGGCCTTTCACGTCCGCCGGTGGAGGTCCCGCCTCGGTTTGGCTCGCTTGCAGCGCTCGCCAAAGGACGGTTCCGCCCCAAGGGCGGAGAGCGAACACTTCGCGCCGGCACGGAACGAAAAAGGGCGGCTCTTGCGAGCCGCCCTTTCCGTATCTCAGCAGAAGCCGTCCCTTACGTGGTGACGGCGTCTTCCGGCTGGACCGCGTCCTGCTTGGACAGGTCTTCGCCGGTTTCCTGGTCGACGATCTTCATCGACAGCTTGGTCTTGCCGCGATCGTCGAAGCCGATGAGCTTGACCTTGACCATCTGGCCTTCGGTCAGCACGTCGGCGGGGCGGGCCACGCGTTCGTTGCTGATCTGGCTGACGTGGACGAGGCCGTCCTTGGCGCCGAAGAAGTTCACGAAGGCGCCGAAGTCGACGACCTTGACGACCTTGCCGTCGTAGATCGCGCCGACTTCCGGCTCCGAGGTCAGCGACTTGATCCAGTCCATCGCCGCCTTGATCTTCGCGCCGTCCGAGGCCGAGACCTTGACGGTGCCGTCGTCGGAGACGTCGACCTTGGCGCCGGTGGTGGCGACGATCTCGCGGATCACCTTGCCGCCGGTGCCGATCACTTCACGGATCTTGTCGACCGGGATGGTGATGGTCTCGATCTTCGGCGCGAACTCGCCCACGTCTTCACGCGGCGCGTCCATGGCCTTGTT
>JAQGIK010000101.1 GCA_028291265.1 Caulobacter sp.
GCCTCGGCGGCCGGGGCGGCTGCTTCAACCGGCGCGGCTTCGGCCTTGGGGGCCTTGGCCTTCGGGCCCTTGGGCTCCTTCGCCGGCTTCGGCTCGACGGCTTCCGTTCGCGCCAGCGCCGGCTCCATCGGAGCCTCCGCCGCGCCCAGGTCGACGCCCGAGGCGGCTTGGCCGGCGGCCAGGCCGTCGAGGATCGAGTCGGCCATCAGGTCGCAATAGAGCTGGATGGCGCGGGCCGCGTCGTCGTTGCCGGGGATCGGGAAGGTGATGCCGTCCGGTTCGCAGTTGGTGTCGAGGATGGCGATGACCGGGATGTTCAGCTTGCGGGCTTCCTGGATCGCGATCGCTTCCTTGTTGGTGTCGATCACGAACATGATGTCGGGGATGCCGCCCATGGCCTTGATGCCGCCGAGCGACAGTTCCAGCTTGTCCATTTCGCGCTGCAGGCTGAGGCGTTCCTTCTTGCCGCGGCCGCCGCCTTCGCCTTCCAGCAGACCTTCCAGCTCGCGCAGGCGGGCGATCGAGCCCGAGATGGTGCGCCAGTTGGTCAGGGTGCCGCCGAGCCAGCGGTGGTTCACGTAATATTGGGCGCAGCGCTTGGCGGCTTCGGCTACCGGGTCGGACGCCTGGCGCTTGGTGCCGACGAACAGCACGCGGCCACCGGCGGCGGCGACTTCACGGACCTTCACCAGGGCCTGGTGCAGGAGCGGAATCGACTGCGACAGGTCGATGATGTGGATGTTCGAGCGCGAGCCGAAGATGAAGCGGTCCATCTTCGGGTTCCAGCGGTGCGTCTGGTGGCCGAAGTGGGCGCCGGCTTCGAGGAGCTGGCGCATGGAGAATTCAGGCAGAGCCATGGTCTGTATCGGATCCTTTTTCCGGTTGTCGCCTCCGCGGGCAATTCCCGACCGATTGGTCAGGACCGGAACGGATCGGTCGGGATGTCTCCCCGGCCGGCCCGAACGCCCGCGTGCGTGATGGGCGGGGGAAATAGGGGCAAAAGCCGAGAAATGCAAGCGGCACGAACCACTTGGCGATCCTTCTCCCGCTTGTCGGGGGAAGGTGGGCCCCGAAGCGGGTCGGATGAGCGCGGCACGAAACGGGGAAGACTAGCGACGGCGCTGTCCGCGCCAGAACGCGCGTCGTTGTCGCGCGCCGGCGCTGCCCCCTCCACCACCGGCCCTGAAGTAGGGCCGGCGGTCCCCCTCCCCCGTCGCTGCGCGCCGGAGGAGGAACTGCCTACACGTCTTCGAGGTAGGCTACGCCCGGCGCGGTCTTCAGCGCGCCGCGAAGCGAGGCGTCCAGCGAATAGAACCCCGGCAGCTTCATCTCGATCTCGCGCCCGCCGCCGATGCCGGCCACGAGGATGACCTCGCCGCCGCGCTGCGAGGCGGCCCGGGTCAGGCGTTGCTTCAAACTGTCGATCTCGGCTGAGGCCGACGAGATGTGGACCCGCAGCCCCGCCGCCACCGCCTCGATGGATTGGTCGACCGGCTCGGCGTCGTCGCCGAAGAAGCGGACCTCGCCGTCCTTGGACTTGGCCCGCACGCGGATGACCACCGCCTTGCCGGGCTCCAGCACGTCCCGGCACTTGCGCAGGGACTCGGGCGGGAACAGCACCTCGTACTCGCCGGTCGGGTCCGACATCGAGACGAAGGCGAACTTGTCGCCGCTCTGGCTGGCCCGTTCCTGACGGCGCCGCACGATGCCGGCCATCTTGAAGGCGTCGCGGCCGGCCTCGGCCTCCGGCAGGGCGTCCTGCAGCAACGTGACCCGGCGCCGTTGCAGCACCTTGACCATGTCCTCCAGCGGGTGGCCGGTCAGGTAGAATCCGACGGCGGCCAGTTCCTCGTCGAGGCGGCGGATCTGGTCCCAGGCCTCGACCTTGGGCAGGCGCGGACGCGAGGCCTCGCTCTGGTCGCCGCCGAACAGGCTGACCTGCGAGGAGGCGCGGTCGGCGGCCAGGCTCTGGCCATGGGCGATCAACACGTCGGCGGCGGCGACGATCTGGCCGCGGCTCGGATGGATGCTGTCGAAGGCCCCGGCCCGCGCCAGGCCTTCCAGCGCCCGCTTGTTGACCTGCCGGGGATCGAGCCGCTCGACGACGTCGAAGATGTCCTTGAACGGCCCGCCCTCGTTGCGCACCTCGACCAGGTGCTCCATCGCCGACAGGCCGACGTTGCGCACCGCGCCCAGCGCATAGAGCACCTCGCCGTCCTCGACCTCGAAGTCCGCGCCCGAGCGGTTCACATCGGGAGCCCGCACCGGCACGCCGGAGCGGCGGGCGTCCTGGTAGAAGACGGCCAGCTTGTCGGTGTTGGAGATGTCGAGGCTCATGGAGGCGGCCATGAACTCGACGGGGGCGTTGGCCTTCAGCCAGGCGGTCTGGTAGCTGATCAGGGCGTAGGCGGCGGCGTGGCTCTTGTTGAAGCCGTAGCCGGCGAACTTCTCGACCAGGTCGAAGATCGATTTCGCCTGGTTTGGATCGACGCCCTTTTCCTGCGCCCCGGCCACGAAACGGACCTTCTGCGCGACCATTTCCTCGGGCTTCTTCTTGCCCATGGCCCGGCGCAGCAGATCGGCTTCGCCCAGGCTGTAGCCGGCCAGGATCTGGGCGATCTGCATCACCTGTTCCTGGTAGACGACGATGCCGTAGGTCTCCTTCAGCACCGGCTCGAGGGTCGGGTGAAGGGTGTCGATCGGTTTGCGGCCGAACTTGCAGTCGACGAAGCTGTCGATGTTGTCCATCGGCCCGGGCCGATAGAGCGAGATGATGGCGGTGACCTCTTCGAGCGACCCCGGCCGCAGCTTGCGCAGGGTGTCGCGCATGCCCTGGCTTTCCAGCTGGAACACCCCGACCGTCTGGCCCGAGCTCATCAATTCGTAGGACGCCGCGTCGTCGAGCGGCAGGGCGTCGATGTCCACGGCGCCGCCGCGCTTGGCCATGTGCTTGAGGGCCCGGTCGATGACCGTCAGGGTCTTGAGGCCCAGGAAGTCGAACTTCACCAGACCGGCGCTCTCGACCCACTTCATGTTGAACTGGGTGGCCGGCAGGTCCGAACGCGGGTCCTTGTAGAGCGGCGTCAACTCGACCAACGGCCGGTCGCTGATGACCACCCCGGCGGCGTGGGTCGAGGCGTTGCGGTAGAGGCCCTCCAGCCGCAGGGCGACGCCCAGGCACAGCCCGACCTGCTCGTCCTCGTCGCGGGCCTGCTTGAGGCGCGGCTCGATCTCGATGGCCTGGGCCAGGGTGGTCGGATTGGCCGGGTTGTTGGGGATCATCTTGGCCAGACGGTCGACCAGGCCCAGCGACAGCTGCATCACCCGGCCGACGTCGCGGACCACGGCCCGGGCCTGCAGGGTGCCGAAGGTGATGATCTGGGCGACCTTGTCGTCGCCGTACTTCTGCTGGACGTAGGTGATCACCTCGCCGCGCCGTTCCTGGCAGAAGTCGATATCGAAGTCCGGCATCGACACACGATCCGGATTGAGGAAGCGTTCGAACAGCAGCCCGAAGCGCAGAGGATAGAGGTCGGTAATCG
>JAQGIK010000109.1 GCA_028291265.1 Caulobacter sp.
CAAGGCCGAACCCGACCTGCTGGCCCGCTTCAGGCTGCTCATCAGCCTGCCCGGCGTCGGCCCCATCGTCGCCGCCAGCCTGGTGATCCGCATGCCCGAGCTCGGCGCCATGAAGCGCGGACAGCCCGCCGCCCTGCTCGGCGTCGCCCCCTTCGACCGCGACAGCGGACAGCTCAAGGGCCAGCGCTTCATCGCCGGCGGCAGAGCCCGGCCCAGGCGCATGGTCTACATCGCCGCCCTCAGCGCCAAGCGCTTCGATCCCGCCTTGAAGGCCTTCGCCCAGCGCCTCGCCGACGCCGGCAAACCCGCCAAGCCCATCATCGTCGCCGTCATGCGAAAACTCATCGAGGCCGCTAACCTCGTCCTCGCCAGACAACAGCCATGGGTCAAACACCAACCAACCTAAACATGGTTGCTCATCCGTCGGCTCCGCCGACACCTTCTCCCGCAAGGGGAGAAGGACGCCCAGAGGTTACCCAACCTGCTTTCAAGCCTTCGTGTCGAGCGCCTCGCCGGTGTGGTCTTCGCCGTTGGCGTAGGGGTTGGCGCCGCCCGCCGTCTGTTCCGGGGCTCCCGTGCCGGAGCCCTTGGCGGCGACCACCACCATGGCCGGGCGGACCAGGCGGCCGAACAGCGAATAGCCGGGCTGCAGGGTCTTGATCACCGCGCCGGCCCCGACATCGGCCGAGGTCTGTTCCATCATCGCCTGGTGCAGGTTGGGGTCGAACTTCTCGCCGGCGGCCGGATCGACGCGCTTGAGGCCGTTGCGCTCGAAGGCTTCCAGAAGCTTCTTCTGGGTCATCTCGATGCCGACCACGAAGTTCTTGACCACCGGGTCCTGGGCATCCTTGGGCGCATGGGCCGTGGCCTGGCCGAGGTTGTCGGCGGCTTCCAGCAGGTCGCGGGCGAACTTGGTGATGGCGTAGGCGCGGGCGTCGTTCACGTCGCGCTCGGCCCGGCGCTTGGTGTTCTCCGCGTCGGCGGCGTAGCGCAGGGCCTGGTCCTTCAGCGCGGCGACCTCAACCTTCAGGGCCTCGACTTCGCTGTCGGCTTCACTGAAGTCGATGACATCGTCGTCCTGGATTTCGTTGGCGTTCGTCTCGTCGGTCATACCCGTCTCATCCGTCCATCATCTGGCCCAGCACCCTGGCGGTATAGTCCACCAACGGGATAACGCGGGCATAGTTCAACCGGGCCGGTCCGATCACGCCGATCGCACCCAGCACCTTCTGTCGGCCCGACATATAGGGTGCGGCGATCACAGCGGAACCCGAAAGTGAGAAAAGCCGCGTTTCGGCGCCGATGAAGATGCGCACCCCCTCGGCTTCCTTGACCCCGTCGAGCAGGCCGATCAGCTGGTCCTTCTGCTCCAGGTCCTCGAACAGGCGGCGGATTCGCTCGAGATCCTCGGCCGCCGCGCCGTCGATCAGGTTGGCCTGGCCCCGGACGATCAGGGCCCGCGCGTCCTCGGCCCCGCCGCCCCAGGCGGCGAGGCCGTCGGCAACCAGGCGGGACGCCACCGAATCCAGTTCCTGACGCGCCAGCTCCAGTTCGCCGCGCATCTCGCCCCGGGCCTCGCCGAGGGTGCGGCCCTGAAGCCGCGAGGCCAGGAAGTTCGAGGCCTCGGTCAGGGCCGAGGGCGTGATGCCGGGCGGCAGCCGCATGATGCGGTTCTCGACCGCCCCGTCCTCCAGCACGATGACCACCAGGGCCCGGTCGGGACCCAGCGCCACGAACTCCACATGCTTGACCCCGGCCTCGCGGGCCGGCGTCACCACCACTCCGGCCCCGCCGGCCAGCCCCGAGAGGATCGAACTGGCTTCCTGCAGCGCCTCCTCCATCGAGCCGCCCTTCGATTTCAGCCGGCCCTCGATGGCGTTGCGCTCGGCCTCGCCGACATCGCCGACCTCCAGCAGGCCGTCGACGAACAGCCGCAGGCCCGCATGGGTCGGCATGCGGCCGGCGCTGATGTGCGGGGCGTTGAGCAGGCCCAGCGCTCCCAGGTCCTGCATGGTGTTGCGGATCGAGGCCGGCGACAGATGCACCCCGCCCTTGGAAATCGTCCGCGAGCCGACCGGCTCGCCGGTCTCCAGATAGCTCTCGACGATCCGCCGGAAGATGTCGCGGGCCCGCCCGTCGAGGTCCGACAGGCTGGGCGTCTGCCCCAGGGAGTTTGAAAGGGGGCCGGGGATGAGAGGGTTCATGAACTCACATATGGGGCCGGTGGACGGATGCGGCCGCATACAGGATAAGCGGCCACCTTTTGCGCGCAAGCCGCGCCGACCAATCGCAAGGACCGCCATGCGCCCCTCGAACCGCGTCCCCGACCAGCTGCGCCAGATCACCCTGGAGACGGCGGTCAACCGCTATGCCGAGGGCAGTTGCCTGATCACCGCGGGCCACACCAAGGTGCTGGTCACCGCCAGCGTCGAGACCGGCGTCCCCGGCTGGATGCGCGGCAAGGGGGCCGGCTGGGTCACGGCCGAGTACGGCATGCTGCCGCGCGCCACCCACACCCGCGGCCGCCGCGAGGCCGCGCAGGGCAAGCAGTCGGGCCGCACCCAGGAAATCCAGCGGCTGATCGGCCGCTCCCTGCGCGCCGTGGTCGACATGAAGGCGCTCGGCGAGCGCCAGATCGTCCTCGACTGCGATGTGGTCCAGGCCGACGGCGGCACCCGCACCGCCGCCATCACCGGCGCCTGGGTGGCCCTGCGGCTGGCGACCAAATACCTGCTCGACGAGGGGGTGCTGACCGCCGATCCGATCATCGACCAGGTGGCGGCGGTGTCCTGCGGCGTGTTCGGCAATGTTCCGGTGCTCGACCTCGACTACGAGGAGGACTCGGCGGCCGAGGCCGACTGCAACTTCGTGCTGACCGGCAATGGCGACATCGTCGAGATCCAGGCGACCGGCGAAAAGCGCGGTTTCACCCGGCCGGAATTCGAGAGCCTGTTCGGCCTGGCCGAAAAGGGCATCGGCGAGCTGTTCGTCCTGCAGCGGGCGGCCTGCGGGCTGTAGTGCGTCCTTCGACACGCCCGCATGCTGCGGGCTGCTCAGGATGACTGAACTGGGTGGGTGTCACAAAAGGTAGTCATGCTGAGCAGCGGTCGCAGGCCGCGTGTCGAAGCACGCACCGACCCTACTCCTCATCGTCCCCATAGTCGCTCGGTCCCGGTTCGAAGCTGAGGATGTCGCCCGGCTGGCAGCCGAGCTCGCGGCACAGGGCGTCGAGGGTCGAAAACCGGATGGCCCGGGCCTTGCCGGTCTTGAGGATCGACAGATTGGCGATGGTGACGCCGACGCGGTCGGCGAGCTCGGTGAGCGACATGCGGCGTTCGAGCAGAACGCGGTCGAGGCGGACGTGAATGGCCATGGGTGCGCCTCTAGATCGTCAGTTCGGCTTCGCCGCGCAGGCGGGCGCCCTCGCGGAACACCTCGGCCAGCACGAAGACGACCATGACGGAAAACCAGGTGGTCAGGCTCCAGCCGCCGTTGGCCCGGTCGACGTCGGGGGCCAGCAGGGCGACCGCGCCCCAGAATATCCACTTGCCGAGCTCCAGGCCCGCCAGAATCAGCCCGATCAGGCGCAGGCGGCCGATGTTCTCGGGATGGAAGGGGTCGCCGGCGGTCAGGGTCTGGCCGATGCGGCGCAGGTTGCCGACGATGAGGTTGATGCCGGTGAAGTAGAGCGATCCGGCGAACAGGCCGGCGGCCAGCACGGGGCCCTTCTGGCCCAGGTCGCCGATGTCGGGAATGTCGATCTTGTCGATGATGTCGGTGTTGAAGCTGAGCAGCAGCATGGCGATGCCGATCAGGGCGAAGAAGCCGATGATGACCCACAACACGTACCAGGTTACGTCCAGAATGATCTTGAGCAGGCTCGACACCGAGCCGGGTCCCAACGTTCGCATCACCTTGACGTCCCTGAGCAGTCTAAATCCCGTGGCCGGCGCCTGCAGCCCGCCGGACCCGATTCCTTGCATCGGATCGGTCGGCGAGCATGCCTCGGCGGCGGTCTTCACGGAAGAGCCGCCGATCAGAACGATTGGGCGACGAAGGTATAGGCGGCCAGCGGCATGACCAGCACGACGGCGGTATAGACCAGGGCGACGGCCAGGCGGTCGACGATGGACGTCACTTTTCCGAAAGTCATTTGAGTAGTCCCTCTAAGGTTTGTGGGGAGCGGCGGAAGCGCCGTTCCATGAGCGAGGGTTTAGGTGCGCATCGCTTCTCAATCAAATTACATATCGTTTAACGATATTAAACTCGTGTAACTTAGTTACCGGGAGTTCATGGGTCTGGCGGCGCTCCTCCCCCCGATGGGGAGGGAGGTTGTAGCGCTCGTTCACTTCCGCCAATTAGGTTAGGCCGACCCGCCGGAGACCCCCATGCGCCTTCTGACGACGATTACCCTCGCCGCCGCCCTCCTCGCCGGCGCCGCTTCGGCCCAGGACGGCGCGGCGCTGTTCAACGCCCAGTGCAAGAGCTGCCACACCCTGACGGCGGCCAGCGGACCGGCCGGGCCGAGCCTGAAGGGTGTCGCCGGGCGCAAGATCGCCGGCGCGCCGGGCTATGCCTATTCCAAGGCCCTCGCCGGCAAGGGCGGAACCTGGAGCGACGCCCAACTGAACGCGTTTCTCTCCGGACCGGCCACCTTCGCGCCGGGCACGAAGATGTTCAACAAGGTCGCCGACCCCAAGGCCCGGGCGGCCATCGTCGGCTATCTGAAGACCCAGAAGTAGGACCGCTTGGACGCCTTTCCCGCCTTCTTCCCCCTTGAGGGCCGCCGCATCGTCATCGCCGGGACCGGCGAGGCGGCTGAGGCCAAGGCGCGCCTGTTCGAAGGCAGCCCGGCCCAGATCGTGCGGCTGGAAGGCAGCCAGGCCTTCCTCGTCGGGGTCTACAGCGGAGCTCTGCTGGCCTTCGTCACCGGCGATGACCTGTTCATCCAGGCGGCGGCCGGGGCGGCGCGGGCGGCGGGCTGCCTGGTCAATGTCGTCGACCGGCCCGAGCTCTGCGACTTCAACACCCCCGCCGTCATCGACCGGGGCGCCGTGGTCGCCGCCGTCGGCACCACCGGGGCGGCCCCGATGCTGGCCAGCCTGCTGCGCAACGACCTCGAGGCCCGGGTGCCGCCCGGGGCCGGCCGGGTGGCGGTGATGCTGCGCCAGATGCAGGGCGAGGTGCGCGCCGCCTATCCCGACCTGGTGGCCCGCCGCGCCTTCCTGCGCTCGGTGCTGTCGGGCGAGGCGGCGGACGCGGCCATGGCCGGCGACATGCCGCGCGCCGAGGGCCTGCTGCGGGCTCAGATCGCCCGCGGCGAAGGTCCCATCGGACGGCTGACCTTCGTGGCCGGCCGCGGTCCCGGCGATTTGCTGACCCTGCGCGCCTCGCGGGCGCTGGCCGAGGCCGACGTCATCTGCGCCGACGACGGCGCCGACCCTTCGGTGCTGGCCCTGGCCCGCCGCGACGCCGGCCGCCTGACCCCCGATCAGTGCGATCCCAAGTCCCTGGCCGCGCTGGTCCGGGCCGGCCGCCAGGTGGTGCGGATCATCACCCGCGCGCCCGACGTCTCGACCCTGCGGGCCCTGGCCGCCGAGGACGTCATCGTCGAGGTCATGCTGGCGGCGCCCGGAACCTGATGCTGGGCCTCACCGCCGACGACCTCGAAATCGTCTTGCTGTCCCTGCGGGTGGCGGCCGTGGCGACCTTGCTGACCCTGCCGCTGGCGTTTGCGGCCGCCTGGGCCCTGGCCCGGGGCCGGTTCTGGGGCCGAGGCCTGCTCGACGCCCTGATCCACCTGCCGCTGGTGCTGCCGCCGGTCGCCACCGGCTACGCCCTGCTGCTGCTGCTGGGCCGCCAGGGCCTGCTCGGCGCGCCGCTCTCGAAGATCGGCATCGTCCTGGCCTTCGACTGGACCGGCGCCGCCCTGGCCGCCGCCGTCATGGCCTTTCCGCTGATGGTCCGGCCGATGCGCCTCTCGATCGAGGCCATCGCGCCTCAGGTCGACCAGGCGGCCCGCACCCTCGGGGCCGGGACCTGGGCGCGGCTGACCCGGGTGACCGTGCCGCTTGCCCTGCCCGGCGTGGCGGCCGGGGCGGTGCTCGGTTTCGCCAAGGCGCTGGGCGAGTTCGGGGCCACCATCACCTTCGCCGCCGCCATTCCGGGCGTCAGCCTGACCCTGCCCTCGGCCATCTACCAGGCCATCCAGACCCCCGGCGGCGAACAGCGCGCTGCGGCGCTCTGCCTGGTGGCGGCGCTGATCGCGGTGACCGCCGTGATCGGCGCGGACGCGCTGACGCGGTGGGCTTTAAAACGCGCGGGCGGCGCCTAGAAGTCCAGCGACCGGCCCCGGGTCTCCTTCAGGAACAGCAGGGTCGAGAGGACGCTGATGCCGGTGAAGAAGATCGGATAGGCGAGGCCCGCATAGATGTTCCCCGTCGCCGCCACGATGGCGAAGGCGCTGAAGGGGACGAAGCCGCCGACCCAGCCCGTGCCGACGTGGTAGGGCAACGACAGGGCCGTGTAGCGCACCCTTGTCGGGAACATCTCGACCAGGGCCGAGGCCTGCGGCCCGTAGAGGGCCGTGGCGGCGATGGTGAAGACCAGCAGGACGCCGAACAGGCCCCAGAAGTTGACCCGGGCCGGATCGGCCTTGAGCGGATAGCCGGCGTCGGCCAGGGCCGCCTTGAGGCGTCCCTCGACCCCGGCCTTGACCGTCTTCAGCGAGGCCTTGTCGAGGCCGCCGCCCTCGACCGAGACCACCTCGGCGGCCCCGATCTTGACCCGGGCCAGAGACCCGGCCGGGGCGGCCTGGTTGTCATAGGAGATGCCGCTGCCCGCCAGGAAGCTCTTGGCGATGTCGCAGCTGGTGACGAAGGCGGTCTTGCCCACGGGGTCGAACTGCAGTGAGCAGGCGGCCGGGTCGGCGATGACCACGACCGGCGTCTTGCGGGCCGCCTCGGCCAGGCCCGGGTTGGCGAACTGGGCCATCATGTGGAAGCCGGGCAGGAAGGCCAGCAGGGCCAGCACCATGCCGAACCACATCACCCACTTGCGGCCGTACTTGTCCGACAGCCAGCCGAAGAAGACGTACATCGGCGCCGACGCCAGGGTGACGACCATCATCAGCTGGTTGACCACCGGAGCCGGCACCTTGAGGAACTTCTCGAGGAAGACCGGGGTGTAGAAGAAGGCGCAGTACCAGACGGCCCCTTGCGCGAACATGATGGCCAAGAGGGCGATCAGCACCAGTTTCAGGTTCTTCCACTGGCCGAAGCTCTCGCGGAAGGGATGCTTCGACTGCTCGCCGGCCGCCTTCAGCTTCAGGAAGCTGGGGCTCTCCGACAGCTTCATGCGCATGAAGATGGAGATGGCCAAGAGGCCGGCCGACAGCAGGAAGGGCACGCGCCAGCCCCAGGCGCCGAACGCCTCCTCGCCGACCACCGTCCGCGTGGCCAGGATCACGCCCAGGGCGCCGAGCAGGCCGAGGGCGGCCGAGGTCTGGATCCAGCCCGTCATCAGGCCGCGATGGTGGGGTTTGGCATGCTCGGCGACGTAGATGGCGGCCCCGCCGTATTCGCCGCCCAGGGCCGTGCCCTGGATGATGCGCAGCAGGATGAGCAGGATCGGCGCGATCAGCCCCGCTTGGTTGAAGGTCGGCAACAGGCCGATGGCGAAGGTCGCGCCGCCCATCATGGTGACGGTGATCAGGAAGGCGGCCTTGCGCCCGACCTTGTCACCCATCCGCCCGAAGATCAGCGCGCCGAGCGGCCGGAAGGCGAAGCCGGTGCCGAACAGCGCCAGGGCCGCGATCAGGCCGGCGGTCTCGTTCAGGCCGGTGAAGAAGACCTTCGATATGACCGGCGCCAGGCTGCCGAAGATGAAGAAGTCGTACCACTCGAAGGCCGTGCCCGCCGAGCTGGCGGCCACCACCGTGGTCATGGAAACGGCCTCCTCGGGCGCGTCCGGTTTCACGGGCGCCGGTTCAACAGTCTGGTCGGTCATAGGCATCCTCCCCCGAGGGTCAGCAAGGGAGGAGGTCTAGCATTGCAACCGCTTGCTGCGAAAGCGCCTCAGGCGACCTCGGCCCGTGCGGCCTCGCCGTCGCCCGGGTCCTGCGAGAGCCGGACGATCTCGGCCAGCAGGGCGGCGGGCGACAGCGGCTTGGAGACCACCCCGTCCATGCCGGAGGCCAGGTAGGCCGTCTTCTGGTGCGACATGACGTTGGCGGTCAGGGCGATGATCGGCGTCCGGCAGATCGGGGCCGGCAGGGCGCGGATGCGCCGGGCCGCCTCCAGCCCGTCGATGCCGGGCATCTGGATGTCCATCAGGATCAGGTCGTAGAGGCCGCTCTGGGCGGCATCGACCCCGGCCAGACCGTCGCCGGCCACGGCGGCTTCCGCCCCCAGGGTCTCCAGCAGCCGGACGGCGATCATCTGGTTGGTCGGGTTGTCCTCGACGACCAGCACCTTGAGGCCGGCCAGCATGCCGTCGAGCGGCGTGTCATCCTCCCCCTGCGCCGGCTGGGTCACCGGCGCGGTCACCGTCAGCACGAAGGTCGAGCCGACGCCCGGGGCGGAGGAGAAGGCGACATCGCCGCCCATCAGCTCGGCCAGCCGCCGGGTGATCGCCAGGCCCAGCCCCGAGCCGCCGAACTGGCGGGTGGTCGAGGCGTCGCCCTGCTGGAAGCGCTGGAACAGCTGGGCCTGGGCGTCGAGCGGAATGCCGACGCCGGTGTCCTCGACCGCGAAGCACAGCTGCTCGCCGCGGCGCTCGCAACGCACGGTGACCTGGCCCTGCAGGGTGAACTTGACGGCGTTGCCGACCAGATTGAACAGCGCCTGGCGCAGCCGCACGCCGTCCGTCCGCGCCCAGCCCAGGCCTTCCGCGCCCTCGATGACCAGCCCGATGGCCTTTTCCGCCGCCTGCGGCTGCAGCATCCGCACCACGCTCGTCGCCAGCGCGCCGACGTCGATGGGCGACAGGTCGAGGTCGAGCTTGCCCTCCTCGATGCGCGAGAAGTCGATGACGTCGTCGAGCAGGGTGGTCAGCATGCGGCCGCAGCCCAGGGCCTCCGACAGCAGCTGGCGGGCGTTGTCGGAAAGCGGCTCGCGGTCGAGCAGGTGCATGATCCCCAGCACCCCGTTCATCGGCGTGCGCAATTCGTGGCTCATGTTGGCCAGGAAGCGGGCCTTGGCGTCGCTGGCCGCCAGCGCCTGGCGCTCGGCCTCGACCAGGGCCAGTTCCTGACGTTTGCGGGCGTCGATATCCAGGATCAGTCCGACGCCGCGCAGGGTTTCCATATCGAGGGAATAGTAGATCCGCGCCCAGCGCTCGCGCCGCCCCTGCAGGACGATGCGGAACTCCATCGACTGCGAGGTGTCGCCTGTGGCCCAGCCGGCGGTGACCGCTTCCACGGCCTGTCGATCCTCTTCGTGGACAAACGGCCAGACCGGCATGCGGCATTCTTCGTAGCTCATCCGGCGTTCGACCAGGTCGTAGAATCGATCCGACGCCCAGAAGGTCTGTTTGACGTGATCGACCTCGAAGGCGCCGGCCTCGGCGGCCTCGAGGGCCATCTTCAGGCGGATGGAATTGGCGGTCAGCTCCTCGGCCAGGTCGCTGACCCGCTGCTGGCCGCGCAGGGCCGCGTCGCGAGCCTCGGCCAGTTCGGTGACGTTCTGGGAGATGCCCTTGAGGGCGTACTTTTTGCCGCGCTTCTCGGTGCGGAAGGTGGCCCGCATGGTCAGCCAGCGGCCGTCCAGGGCGCGGATGCGGTGCTCGATAGTGGCGCCCTGGCCGGTATCGACGCCGCGCTCGAAGGCCGCCGCGACCGCCTCGCGCTGGGTCGGATCGAGCACCTCGAAGAACTTCTCGGGGCTGTCGATGTCTTCCTGGGACCAGCCGAACAGGCCCAGCACGTCCCAGGACCAGCCGATGTGGTCGGTCTTGGGCTCATAGGTCCAGGCGCCGATGCCGGCCGCGTCGCCCAGCATGCTGTGGTCGCGGCGGGCCGCCTCCAGCTCCTCGTCGCGGGCTCGCTCGGCGGTGATGTCGCGCATGGCGCCGATCAGCAGACCCTCGGCGGACAGCTGGTTGCGGCCGTCGAACCACAGCCAGCGGCCGTCCTTGGCCTTCAGCCGGCCGATGGTCACGCACTCGCCCTTGCTGCGCAGTTCGGCGACGTTGATCTTGAAGGCGGCGCGGTCGTCGGGGTGGATCAGCTCCACCGGCGAGCGGCCGATCAGCTCCTCCGCCGTCCAGCCGGTGACAGAGGTCCAGGCCGGATTGACCTCCTTGAGGACGCCGTCGAGGCCGGCCACGCAGAACAGGTCACGGCTGTTCTCGAAGAACCAGCGCGCGGCGTCCGCGCTTTGCCCCTTGTCACTCTGGGGTGAACTGTTCCGGGTTCCGCTCATAGCCCTTCAACATCCGCGAAAGGGGTGAACGAACGGTGTTGCACGCCTGCCGTGCGTCAGGGCGTCGCACGCCCAAAACGGGGTGAATGCCAGAATGCGACGGCCCCGCCCGTCAGGGGATGACGGGCGGGGCCTGCAGCCCGGTTCGGGGGGTGTCCGCCTGGAGGAGGATCGAGGCGATCTAGAACCGGACCGTGGTGGTCAGCGTGGCCGACCGGGTGTCGCCCGGAACGGCCCAGCCGAAGCCGGAACTGGAACGGATGTTCGTGTAGTATTCCTCGTCGGTCAGGTTCTTGACGTTGAGCTGCAGGCCGACCTTGTCGTTGATGTTCCAGGTCACCGAGGCGTTCATGATCCAGTAGTCGTCGGACTCGATCAGCGGCGCGGTGGCGCTGGCCCGGGCGAAGGCGTACTGGCCCGAATAGTTGGCCCCGACGCCGGCCATCCACTGGTCGTTGATCTGCCAGGTCGTCCAGACGTTGAAGGCGTGTTTGGGGGTCAGCGGGATCGGGTCGCCCTTGGTGTAGTCGATGTCGTTCGGCGGCAGGGCGGTGCCGGCGACGTTCTGCAGGATCTCGGAGTCGAGGTAGGTGTAGTTGGCGATCACGGTCCAGTTGGGCAGGATCTGGCCGCTGACGCCCAGGGTGAGGCCGCGCACCCGGCTCTTGCCGTCCTGCTGCTGCACCGGCACGCCGGGGTCGTTGGAGGCCAGGCGGATCTTGTCACGGGTGTTCTGGAACAGGGCGCCGGTCAGCGACACGCGGCCGTCCATCAGGTCCCACTTGGTCCCCAGTTCGATGACCTCGCCCTCTTCGGGGTCCAGCTGGCAGTTCTGGGCCGTGCCGGTCAGGGCGCAGCCGCCGTTGACGGTGGCCTGCGAGGGCGCGCTGACGTTGCCGTAGGCCAGGTAGATGGAAGCGTTTTCCATCGGCTTGAACACGCCGCCGATGCGGTACGAGACCAGCTTCTCGTCGTTGCGGGCGGTCGGGGCGGTAGTGATGACGGGGCCGGCCGGCGGGGCCGGATAGGGAACGGCGATGGTGGCCGAGGTGAACTCGCCGTCGTTGCTCTCCCAGCGGATGCCGGCGTTGATCGAGAACATCGGGGAAAATTCGATGTTGTCGAAGGCGTAGACGGCCTGATTGTTCAGCTCGCCGTCGTTGATGTTGGTCTTGATGTAGTTGACCGGACCCGTCCAGACATTGTTCGGGTTGGCGATGTTCATGTTCGGGAAGGTCGGATTCGGCAGCGCCCCCAGCGGGTTGCGCAGCACGTTGCCGCCGACGAAGTCATAGGTCTCGTTGGAGAAGGCGAGGCCGACGACGAGGTTGTGCTTCACGAAGCCGGTGGTGAACTTCCAGTTGAGGTCGGTCTGGTTGACCAGCTGGACGTTCTCGGTGTCGCGGACGTTGCCGCGCGGACCGGCGACGACGTACTGGCCGGGGATGGCGCAGGCGGCGCCGGTCTGGGCGTTGAAGCCGCTCGACAGGCAGAAGGTCCCCTGCGGCGGATCGACGATGGTCAGCTGCGTGACTTTCAGCCAGCGGCCGGTGTTGGTCAGGGTCAGGTTGTCGCTGAACTCGTGGCGCAGCTTCAGGGTCACGCTGTCGACGCCGATCTCCTGGGTGTCGATGTTCCGGTAGCCGTAGTAGTTGGCCGGATCGACGCCCGGCAACGGGCCGTTGAGGAAGGCGTTCGACGCATAGGGCACGCCGTAGCGCGGGGTGTTCTCGTCTTCCTGGTGGAACAGGGCGATGGTGAACTGGGTCTTGCCGCCCAGGCCGAAGGTGACCGAGGGGGCGACGCCCCAGCGCTCGTACTGTTCGACGTCGCGGCCGGGGACGTCGTTCTGGTGGGCCATGGCGGTGATGCGCAAGGCCACGTCGTCGCCGATCAGGATGTTGCTGTCGACCGTGGCGCGCAGATAGCTGTCGGTTCCGACGCCCGCCGCCAGGGTGGTGCGGTCGGCGCCGAACGGGCTCTTGCTGACCAGGTTGACGCCGCCGCCGACGCCGCCCGAGCCCGAGTAGACGCCGTTGGCGCCGTTGACGACCTCGATCTGCTGCAGGTTGAAGGTGTCGGTGCGGCTGTACTGGGCCGAGTCGCGCAGGCCGTCGGTGGTGATGTCGTTGTTGGCGCTGTAGCCGCGCAGGTTGATGCTGTCGCCGTAGCCGCCGCCGCCCTCGCCGGCCCCGAAGGTGATGCCGGGGACGGTCTGCAGCACGTCGCGCAGGGTCAGCAGGTTCTGGTCGCGCAGGGTGCGATCGGAGACCACGGTGATGGTCTGCGGATGGTCCAGCGGCGCGGCGGTCAGCTTGGCCGAGGCCGGCTTGTCCTTGGCGCCCTTGATCTCGACGCCCGAGACTTCGGCGCTGTCGCCAGCGTCGGCCGTGGCCATCGGGCCGTCCTCGGCGGCCAGGGCCGTTCCGGTCAGGCCCAGACCGGCGATCCCGGCGACGGCGGCGACCCCGAGGGCGCGCTTGGCGCGGGCGCTGACGCCCACCGGCAGATACGAACGCATATGATGTCTATCCCCAGACCTGAACTCATCGCCGGCGACGCCCGGTCGCTCGCGATTGAGAGGCGTTATTAATCGCACCGTTTCCGGCTTGCAATGAGAATCGTTCGCAAAAGAGCTTTCGTTTGACTCGCCGGGCGCGAAGGGGTCGAAGCGCGCCATGAAACAGACCTTCGATGTCGTCGTGATCGGCGCCGGCGCGGCCGGGATGATGTGTGCGATCGAGGCGGGCAAGCGTGGGCGGTCCGTGCTGGTTCTCGACCATGCCGTGACGGCCGGCGAGAAAATCCGCATCAGCGGCGGCGGCCGCTGCAACTTCACCAAC
>JAQGIK010000130.1 GCA_028291265.1 Caulobacter sp.
ACCCGGCCACGGTGCTGCGCGCCCTCGGCCCCCAGCCGTGGAACGCCGCCTATGTCCAGCCCTCGCGCCGCCCCAGCGACGGTCGCTACGGCGACAACCCCAACCGCCTGCAGCACTATTACCAGTATCAGGTGATCCTGAAGCCGAACCCGGAGGACATGCAGGACCTCTACCTCGGCTCGCTCGAAGCCATTGGCCTTGACCTGAAGCTGCACGACATCCGTTTTGTCGAGGACGACTGGGAAAACCCCACTGTCGGCGCCTGGGGCCTCGGCTGGGAGGTCTGGTGCGACGGCATGGAGGTCTCGCAATACACCTACATGCAGCAGGTCGGCGGCCTCGACGTGAACCCGGTGGCCGGCGAGCTGACCTACGGCCTCGAGCGCCTGGCCATGTACGTCTTCGGCGTCGACAACGTCTACGACCTGCCGTTCAACGATCGCGGGATGTCGTACGGCGACGTCTTCCTCGAGAACGAGCGCCAGATGAGCGCCTACAATTTCGAGGTCGCCGACGTCGAGACCCTCAAGCGCCAGTTCGAGGACATGGAACGCCAGGTCGTCCGCATCCTCGAGGTCGGCGTCGGTCCCCAGGGCCAGAAACTGGTCCTGCCGGCCTATGACCATGTGCTGAAGGCCAGCCACCTGTTCAACGTCATGAACGCCCGCGGCGCCATCGCCGTGGCCGAGCGCGCCAGCTACATCGGCCGCATCCGTGACCTCTGTAAACTCTGCGCCAGCGAATGGCTGAAGCAGCAGGAAGCCGCGTAACGCCAATGCCCCAGCTGCTTCTCGAACTCTTCTCCGAAGAAATCCCCGCGCGCATGCAGGCCCAGGCCGCGCGCGACCTCGAACGCCTGGTCCGCGACGGCCTCAGCAACGCCGGCCTGATCAGCGAGGGCATGAAGGCCTTCGCCGGTCCGCGCCGTCTCGCTTTGGTCATCGAAGGCCTGCCCGTCGCTCAGGCCGACCGCGACGAAGAGGTCAAAGGCCCCCGCGTCGGCTCGCCCGACCAGGCCATCGACGGCTTCCTGCGCAAGACCGGCCTGACCCGCGACCAGCTTTCCGAGCGTGACGGCGTCTGGTTCGGCCGCATCCAGACCGCCGGCCGCCCGACTACCGAGATCATCGCCGAACTGGTCGAGGCGACGGTCCGCAATTTCCCGTGGCCCAAGTCGATGACCTGGGGCAGCGGCAAGCTGCGCTGGGTCCGTCCGTTGCAGTCGATCCTCTGCGTCTTCGACCGCGAGATCGTGCCCATCGCCTTCGAGGGGCTGCAGGCCGGCGACATCTCCAGAGGCCACCGCTTCATGGGCAGCGGGGCGGCTTTCCGCGCCCGCGATTTCGACGAATACCGCGAGGCCCTCCTGGGCCACTACGTCGTCCTCGAGGCCGAGGAGCGCAAGGCGCGCATCCTCGAGGGCGCCCGCACCCTCTGCTTCGCCCGCAACCTCGAACTGGTCGAGGACGAGGGCCTGCTGGACGAGGTCGCCGGCCTGGCCGAATGGCCGACCCCGATCCTCGGCGACATGGACCCGGCCTTCCTCGACCTGCCGCCGGAGGTCATCCGCACCTCCATGCGCACCCACCAGAAATACTTCGCCGTCCGCGACCCCGCGACCGGCAAGCTGGCCCCGCGCTTCCTGGTGGTCGCCAACATCGCCGCCGAAGACGGTGGCAAGGTCATCGCCGCCGGCAACGCCAAGGTGCTGTCGGCGCGGCTCAGCGACGCGCGCTTCTTCTGGGACGAGGACCGGAAGTCGGGCTTCGACGCCTGGCTCGAAAAGCTGTCGGGCGTCACCTTCCACGCCAAGCTCGGCACCATGGCCGAGCGCGTCGAGCGCATCGCCGCCCTGGCCCGCGAGATCGCCCCGCTGGTCGGCGCCGATCCCGACACCGCCGAGAACGCCGCCCGCCTCGCCAAGGCCGACCTCGCCAGCCAGATGGTCGGCGAGTTCCCGGAATTGCAGGGCGTCATGGGCCGCTACTACGCCAATGCCGATGGCCTCGACCCCGTCCTGGCCGACGCCATCCGCGACCACTACCGGCCGCAAGGGCCCGGCGACGTTGTGCCGACCGCGCCGGTCAGCATCGCCGTCGCGCTGGCAGACAAGCTCGACACCCTCGTCGGCTTTTTCCTAATCAACGAAAAGCCGACGGGATCTCGGGATCCGTTTGCGCTGCGCCGAGCCGCGTTGGGCGTCATCCGCGGAATTCTGGAGGCTGGAGCCCGGTTCAGCCTGACCGCTCCAATTCGTGCCGCTCTTGTCGAACTGAAGGCACAGGCCGGGGAGCGCGCCTCCGAACAGGTCTGGAAAGACCCGGAAGTAATGACGAGTAGCGGGGCTGACATCGATGACGATGTCATTAACACGGCTGAAGGCCACCGACGTAGGGCAGAACGGGAAATCGAAGACAAGGCGGATGGCATTGTCGCTGATCTGCTCGCCTTCTTCGCTGACCGCCTGAAGGTCACCCTCCGCGACCAGGGCAAGCGCTTCGACCTCGTCGATGCCGTCTTCGCCCTCAACGACGATGACCTCGTCCGCATCGTCGCCCGCGTCGAGGCCCTCGACGGCTTCCTGAAGACCGACGACGGGGCCAACCTGCTGGCCGGCTACCGCCGCGCCGCCAACATCCTCAAGGCCGAGGAGAAGAAGGGCGACCTGCCGACCGGGACGCTGATCGAGTCGGCCGGTGGTCCGGAAGAGCAGGCCCTGATCCAGGCGGTGCTCGCCCTGTCCCTGAAGCTGGACCCCGCCCTCGCCGCCGAGGACTTCACCGGCGCCATGACGGCGCTGGCCGCCCTTCGCGCGCCTGTCGACGCCTTCTTCGACAAGGTGCTGGTCAACTCCGACGTCCCCGCCGAACGCACCAACCGCCTGCTGCTGCTGCAACAGGTCCAGCAAGCCATGGGCAAAGTCGCCGACTTCTCGCTGGTGACGGGCTAGCACCATCCCTCCCCATTCGGGAGGGAGGTTGACGGCGCGACCCGCGCTATAATGGTCCCCGCCGCTTCGATAGCGGCAACGCCATCCCCGCCACCGACCATCGGGCGACCCAAGGGCCACCAAATACTCACCCAAGGGCCACCTGAGGCACACCGAAATCCCACCGTCGGATCACCCAAAGGCCAATAAAGACAACAATCTACCGCGCTTCCCCACAAAAACGCCCACAAACCCCACAATTCCGCGAACCCCAACCGCAATCGCGCGTATTCCCTGATCGCGCTGGCCCCTGTATCTGACCCCCATCCGAACAGGCGCCTTCGGAATCGCGACGCTTATTGAGGACGGCTTATGACGAACCGCTGGGTCTACAGCTTCGGAGGCGGCGGCGCCGAGGGCGACGCTTCGATGAAAAACCTGCTGGGCGGCAAGGGCGCCAACCTGGCCGAGATGTCGTCGCTGGGCCTGCCGGTGCCTCCGGGCTTCACCATCACCACCGAGGCCTGCAACAGCTATTACGCCGCTGGCCGCCAATACCCCGCCGACCTCGCCGCCCAGGTCGCCGGCGGCATCGGCCATATCGAGCAGATCACCCAGAAGACCTTCGGCGACGCCGCCAACCCGCTGCTGGTCTCGGTCCGCTCGGGGGCTCGCGCCTCGATGCCGGGGATGATGGACACCGTCCTCAACCTCGGCCTCAACGACGCCACGGTCGAAGGCCTCAGCCTGCTCTCCGGTGACCGCCGCTTCGCCTTCGACAGCTACCGCCGCTTCATCCAGATGTACTCGAACGTCGTGCTCGGCCTCGACCACCACTCGTTCGAGGAGATTCTCGACGACCACAAGGACCGCCTCGGCATCGACGTCGACACCGCCCTGACCGCCAAGGACTGGGAAACCATCGTCGCCGAGTACAAGCGCGCCGTTGAACGCGAGCTCGGCAAACCCTTCCCGCAGGATCCGCAGGAACAGCTGTGGGGCGCGGTCGGCGCCGTCTTCCAGAGCTGGATGAACGACCGGGCCAAATTCTACCGCCGCATGCACGACATCCCGGAAAGCTGGGGCACGGCGGTCAACATCCAGTCGATGGTGTTCGGAAACCTCGGCGACACCTCGGCCACCGGCGTCGCCTTCACCCGTAACCCCTCGACCGGCGATCCGGCCCTCTACGGCGAATTCCTGATCAACGCCCAGGGCGAGGACGTCGTCGCCGGCATCCGCACCCCGCAGTCGCTGACCAAAGCGGCCCGCGAAGAGATGGGCGACCGCAACCCGTCGATGGAAGAGGCGCTGCCCACCGTCTTCGCCGAATTCCGCGACGTCGCCGCCCGGCTCGAACGCCACTACCGCGACATGCAGGACGTCGAGTTCACCGTCGAGCAGGGCCGGCTGTGGATGCTGCAGACCCGCAACGGCAAGCGCACCGCCAAGGCCGCCCTCAAGGTCGCCGTCGACATGGCCGGCGAGGGCCTGATCACGCAAGGTGAGGCGGTCTCCCGCATCGACCCCGCCGCCCTCGACCAGCTGCTGCACCCGACCATCTCGCCCGACGCCGTGCGCACGGTCATCGCCAAGGGCCTGCCGGCCAGCCCCGGCGCCGCCGTCGGGGCCATCGTCTTCTCTTCCGAGGATGCCGAGCGTCGCGGCGCGGCCGGCGAGGCGGTCATCCTCGTCCGCCACGAAACCAGCCCCGAAGACATCAAGGGCATGCACGCGGCCCGCGGCATCATCACCGCCCGCGGCGGCATGACCAGCCACGCGGCCGTCGTCGCCCGCGGCTGGGGCATCCCTTGCGTTTCCGGCGCGGGAGACATCGCCATCGACCTGAAAAACCGCAACTTCTCGGTGCGCGGCAAGGTCTTCGAAGAGGGCGAGACGGTCACCATCGACGGCTCGACCGGCGAGGTCCTGGCCGGCTCGGTGAAGATGATCGAGCCCGAGTTGACCGGCGATTTCGCCGCCCTGATGGTCTGGGCCGACCAGATGCGCCGCCTCAAGGTCCGCGCCAACGCCGAGACGCCGCTCGACGCCAGGACCGCCCGCCAGTTCGGGGCCGAGGGCATCGGCCTCTGCCGCACCGAGCACATGTTCTTCGACGAGCACCGTATCGCCGCCGTCCGCGAGATGATCCTGGCCGACGACGAGAGCGGCCGCCGCGCCGCCCTGGCCAAGATCGCCCCCTTCCAGAAGGCCGACTTCGTCGAGCTGTTCACCATCATGGAAGGCCTGCCGGTCACCATCCGCCTGCTTGACCCGCCGTTGCACGAGTTCCTGCCGCATTCGGAAGAGGACCTGACGGCCGTCGCCGAGGCCACCGGTCTTGACGCCGCCAAGCTGATGCGCCGGGCCCGCGAACTGCACGAGAGCAACCCCATGCTCGGCCATCGCGGCTGCCGCCTGGGGATCAGCTTCCCCGAAATCTACGAGATGCAGGTCCGCGCCATCATCGAGGCCGCCTGCGAGATCGCCAAGTCGGGCAAGCCTGCGCCGGTGCCGGAAATCATGCACCCGCTGGTCGGCAAGGGCACGGAGATGAAGTTCCTGCGCGACCTCACCGACCGCACGGCGAAAGCCGTGATCGCCGAACAGGGCGTCGCGCTCGAATACCTGGTCGGCACCATGATCGAACTGCCCCGCGCCGCCATCCGGGCCGGGGACCTGGCCGAAAACGCCGAGTTCTTCAGCTTCGGCACCAACGACCTGACCCAGACCACCTTCGGCATCAGCCGCGACGACGCCGGCAAGTTCCTCAACGACTACATCGAGAAGGGCATCTTCGAAAAAGACCCCTTCGTCAGCCTCGACCAGGAAGGCGTCGGCGACCTGATCCGCATCGCCGCCGAACGCGGCCGCGCCGTCCGCCCGGACGTCAAGCTCGGCATCTGCGGCGAACACGGCGGCGACCCGGCCTCGATCGCCTTCTGCGAAGAGGTCGGCCTCGACTACGTCAGCTGCTCCCCCTTCCGCGTCCCCATCGCCCGCCTCGCGGCGGCCCAGGCGGCGCTGGCGAAAAAATAATCCGAGCGGCGGCATATGGACGTACAAGCTCTCCGCCCTCCGGGCGGAGGACCGCTTTCGAGCCTTCAGGCGAGAAAGCAGGAGGCGGGCTCACCGGCGTTGGAAGGTTAGCGCCTTCCCTTACGAGCCGGCGGCGGTGTCCGCGCACATCCGCCGGTGGAAGTCCC
>JAQGIK010000134.1 GCA_028291265.1 Caulobacter sp.
GCCCGGCCACCAAGGAACAGGTCGAGAGCCTCGGGGCCAAGTTCCTCGCCGTCGAGGACGAGGAGTTCAAGAACGCCCAGACCGCCGGCGGCTACGCCAAGGAGATGAGCGCCGAGTACCAGGCCAAGCAGGCCGAGCTGCTCAGCGGCCACCTGGCCAAGCAGGACATCGTCATCACCACCGCCCTGATCCCGGGCCGGCCGGCCCCGCGCCTGGTCACAGCCGCGCAAGTTTCCTCGATGAAGCCCGGCAGCATCATCGTCGACCTCGCCGTCGAACAGGGCGGCAATGTCGAGGGCGCCAAGCTCGGCGAGACCGCGATCACCGCCAACGGGGTGAAGATCCTCGGCGCCGCCAATCTGCCCGGCCGCATCGCCACCGACGCCTCGGCCCTCTACTCCCGCAACCTGATGGCCTTCGCCACCCTGCTGCTGGACAAGGACGGGGCCCTCAACCCCGACTACGAGGACGAGATCCTCAAAGCCGCCCTGGTCACCAGGGGCGGCGCGATCGTCCATTCCCAGCTGGCCGGTTAGGCCATGCCCCCGGGGCGTCTCCTTCTTCTTCTGGCGCTGACGGCCCCGCTCGCCGTCGCCGCCCCGGCGCAGGCCGGCAAGAAGGTGCCCAGCGCCGAGCAGGGCTCTGTGCCGCTGGTGCTGGACGCGCCCGTCGGTCTGGAGACGCCGGTCACCATCCAGCCGGGCCAGATCGCCTGGCGTGAAACCCTGCGGCCGGAACGCAACGTCCGCCTGCTGGACGCCGCGCCCGAGCGCAAACGCCCCGGCGCCCCGGCCGTGCCGGCCGGCGCGGTGTTGTTCGGCTACCGGCTGGGCTCGGGCGTGGCCTACTGCCCCTCGGTCGATCAGATGCGCGGCTCGGTGACCACCCAGTGCTTCCGCGACTTCAACCGCGACGGCAAATTCGAGGGCGGCTACGTCACCGACTACCAGGGCGAGGGCAGCCGCTATCTGACCGGTTTCGTCCACGCGCTCGGTCCCGCCCCCAACCTGCGCTATGAGCGCCTGACCATCGCCGAGGCGGTTCCCACCGGCGGACACTTCGTCTTTGTCGGCTTTCGCGGCCAGGTGGCCCAGTTCCGCTTCGCCCTCGAAGAGGCGAAGATGGACATCCTGTCGCCCTGTCAGCCCATCGCCGGCGGCGCCTGCACGCTGAACGGCCTGACGCTGCGGATCGAGCCGGCCGGCGCGGCCGCGCGCATCAGCCTGCTGACGGCCTCGCCCAATCGCCAGATTCAGATCAACATGACCGGCCTGTCGCTGCCCGGACCCGGGTCCTAGGAGTTACCATGGAAGTCGATCCCACCATCTTCCGCCTGGCGATCTTCGTCCTGGCCATCTTCGTCGGCTACTACGTGGTCTGGAGCGTCACCCCGGCCCTGCACACGCCGCTGATGGCGGTGACCAACGCCATCTCCTCGGTGATCATCGTCGGCGCCCTGATCGCCGCCGCCGCCCACCCGGCCGGCGGCCAGGCGATGACCGGCTCGGTGTGGATCTCCAAGGGGGCCGGCGCCGTCGCCGCCGGCCTGGCCGCGGTCAACATCTTCGGCGGCTTCCTGGTCACCCAGCGGATGCTGGCCATGTACAAGAAGAAGGACAAGGCGGGGTGATCGACGACCCCTTCAATCTGGTCATCGGCGGGGTGATCGCGCTGCAGGTCGCCATGCTCGGCCTGTGCCTGTACGTCTCCCGATGGAAGCTGGCTCACTTGCGGTTCGAGCGGGAGGTGATGTTCATCGCCATGCTGGCGACAGGGCCGCTCGGCACGCTGCTGACGGACGCCATTCCCCTCGACCCACCCTACCTGGCCCCGGCCAAGACCTACCTGCAGCTGGGCATGGCGGCGCTGCTGGTGCAGTTCCTGTTCTGGTCCGCCTTCCTGCGCCTGCGCAAGCGCCATCTGGCCGAACAGGCCGTGCTGAAGGCGGCCGGTTGATGGACAGCTACCGTCTTGTCAGTTGGGGCGCGATTCTGCTGGCGGTGGCGATGATCGCCGGCGCACTCTATTGCCAGCGCTGGAAGACGGTGCGTGGCGGCATCGAGCTCTCGGCCCTGATCTTCTGCCCGCTGCTCCTCATGGCGGCGGACTCGCTGTTCCGGCAGGCGGTGCGCAGCAAGAACCTCATCGACGAGCCGATGGACGCCTACGTGAATTTCGGCCTGGTCGTGTTCCTCGTCTTCGGCCTCTACGCCACGCTCGTTCATGCGGCCCGAAAGCGCCATCTCGCCAACCTCAAGACGATGACGTCATGACCGCGCACACCCTGCTCATCGGTCTGACCCTCGTCGCCAGCCTCGGCGGCTCCGCGCTGCTGATCGCCAGCGCCTTCGTGCGGCGGCGTTGGGTGCGTGGCGGCGTCTACTGCTTCGGCCTCGGCCTGCTGATCATGCATGTCGGCAATTTCGCCAGGACCTGGATCGAAAACCTGCATGACAGAGTCTGGTGGCAGGCCGAACTGGCGAGTTTGACCGTTGCCGACCGCGGCCTGCCGCAGGCCCAGGCCATGCTGCAGCGGATAACCGAACAGGTGGCGCGGCCACTCGTCGACTGGCTGGACTGGACGATGCTGGGCGTGGCGGCGCTGTCCGCCGGGGTGGCGCTGCTGCGGCCCGAGTGGGTGATGCTGCCAAAGGACCGGGCGAAAATCGGACTGGATCCGCTGCCCGCCCTGCGGTTCGGAGGCGCCCGATGAGCTCCCAGCTGATCGCTCAACTTCTCGGCTATCTCTGCGGCGTCGGCGGCCTGGTCGGGGTCGGGGCCTATATCTGGGTGGTGCTCAAGCGCCGCCGCTGGCTGAACAGCGCCGGCCTGCTGCTGACCGCCCTGGCCCTGATGCAGCTGTCGCTGCTGATCCAGAAAAATCTCGGACTGGCCGGCCTGATCCAGGCGAGCCTGGCCGTGGCCCTGCTGCTGGCGGCGGTGATCGTCCAGCTGGTCGCGGCGGTGCGGGCCCGCACGCCCTGGGATGGCAGCGAACGCCGGGGAGGGGACGAGTGACCCTTTCGCCGCTGGAACTGGTCGGGGTCATCTGCCTCGTCATCGGCATGAATGTCGGGGCCATGTATGCGCTGGAGGCGCTCCCCAAGCATCTGGGCGGCCCGCGCCGGGCCCTGGCGCTGACGGCGATCCTGGTCGTCTTCCTCGTCGTCCTGGCGGTGGACGTGGCGGTGATGCTGAAGGCGGGACGCCAGGCGGCGAACTTCACCATCCTCGGCCTGCTGCCGGGCCTGGCGATGACCCGGGTGGCGACGCGCGTCACGCCGCGCGCCCTTCAATTCGGCCTGCTCGCGCTGGGCCTGGCCGGCGCCTACGGCGTCGTCGGCGTCCTCTACTGGGGCCTCGGCAAGGGCGCGCAGAATGACGGCACCTGGCTGCTGTTCGCCGCCTATGCCTCGCTGCCGCTGGTGCTGGGCTTCCTCAGCCTGCGGCGCATCCTGAAACCGGAGGAGACGGCATGACGCAAGGTTCACCCTGGCTGGGCGTCCTCACCATCGCCTCCGTCTTTTGCGGCGGCCTGCTGTTGCTTCTGCTGCTGATCCTGAAGACGGATGGGCTGCGCAAAGCGTTCAGCCAGCGCTTGCGGCTGCCGCTGCTGATCGCCCTGGCCACGGCGGGTGTTGTCATCGCCGGCCTCATTCTTCGGTCCGGCGCCGGCGACGGCGTCCTGTTGGCCGTCGCGGTCGGCGTCAGCCTGCTTTATGTCTCCGGCACGGTCAGCCGGCGGTGGGCCGGGTGGCTCCTGGCCATCGACGGCGCCGCCCTGTTGGCCATTCTGAGCTGGAGCGAAGTGACCCGCCGCCATGGCTTCTCCGGCCCCTGGTGGAGCGACCTCATCCCCATCGGCATCATCGCCGCCTTCGTCTTCGTCACCGGCCGCGCCCTCTACGTCCTGATCCGGCCCCGCGCCGCCTCTTCGACCGACACGACAGCTTCTTCCGAGACGGGAACCCCCGCATGACCGCCAACCTCGCCGCCATTGCCTATATCGTCTCGGGCATCCTGTTCATCCTGGCCCTGCGCGGCCTCTCCAGCCCGGTCACCAGCCAGGCGGGGAACCGCAACGGCATGATCGGCATGGCCATCGCCGTCGGCACCACCCTGCTGGTGCTGTGGAGCGAGAAGCTGCTCGACCCGGTCACCATCGGCCTGATCCTGGCCGGGGTCGTGGTCGGCGGCGGCATCGGGGCGGTCATCGCCCGCCGGGTGGCCATGACCTCCATGCCGCAACTGGTCGCCGCCTTCCACAGCCTGGTCGGCATGGCCGCCTGCCTGGTCGCCGTGGCCGCCATCTACACGCCGGAAGCCTACGGGATCTTCGATCCGGCCACCGGTCTGATCCATGCCCAGTCGCTGATCGAGCTGGGCGTCGGCCTGGCCATCGGGGCGGTCACCTTCACCGGCTCGGTCATCGCCTTCGCCAAGCTCAACGGCAACATGAGCGGCGCGCCGATCCTGCTGCCGGCCCGCCACCTGCTCAACATCGTGCTCGGTGTCGCCATCGTCGGCCTCGTCGGCTACCTGGTCTACACCGGCGGCGACGCCAAATGGGCCTTCTGGGGGGTCTTCGCGCTTAGCCTGCTGGTCGGCGTCACCCTGATCATCCCGATCGGCGGCGCGGACATGCCGGTCGTCGTGTCCATGCTCAACTCCTACTCCGGCTGGGCGGC
>JAQGIK010000139.1 GCA_028291265.1 Caulobacter sp.
CGACGAGCTCGAGCTCTCGGTCCGTTCGGCCAACTGCCTGAAGAACGACAACATCGTCTACATCGGCGACCTGATCCAGAAGACCGAAGCCGAGATGCTCCGCACCCCGAACTTCGGCCGCAAGTCCCTCAACGAGATCAAGGAAGTGCTCTCGGGCATGAACCTGCACCTCGGGATGGACGTGCCCAACTGGCCGCCGGAAAACATCGACGATCTGGCCAAGAAGTTCGAAGACCAGATCTAGTCACTGTGATATGACCGCCCGCCGCCGAGAGGCGCCGGGTTTTTAGGAGAGACCGCCATGCGCCACGGTATCGCGCACCGCAAACTGGGCCGCACGTCGAGCCACCGCATCGCCATGTTCGCCAACATGTCGGCGTCGCTGATCAAGCACGAGCAGATCGTCACCACCTTGCCGAAAGCCAAGGAACTGCGTCCGATCGTCGAAAAGCTGGTCACGCTCGCCAAGCGCGGCGACCTGCACGCCCGTCGTCAGGCCATCAGCTCTGTTCGTGACATCGAGCAGGTCGGGAAGCTCTTCGCGACCCTGGGTCCGCGCTACAAGGACCGTCAGGGTGGCTACATCCGCGTCCTCAAGGCCGGCTTCCGCTACGGCGACAACGCCCCGATGGCCGTGATCGAGTTCGTCGACCGCGACCCGTCGGAAAAGGGCAAGGACTCCGGTCCGGTCCAGACCTTCGGCGACGACGAATAGTCGAACCGAACGGTTGGAATTGAAGAGGGCGGCGCTGACAGGCGCCGCCCTTTTTCGTGCTCTCCGCCCTGGGGCGGAGGACCGCTTTGGAGCGTGAGCGACAAGGCAGGAGGCGGGACTTCCACCGGCGGTCGTGCGCTGTGTCCGCGGCCGCCGGCCCGCAAGGGAACGCGCTAACCTGCCGACAGACTTGCCCGCCTCCAGGTTTCTCGCTTGGAGGCTCGAAACCTGTCCTCCTCCCGCAAAGCGGGCGGAGAGCTTGCCGCTCCGCTCGACCTTACAGGCTGAACGTCGAGGTGATCTGCTGCCCGCCGCGCTCGATGGTGATCTGCCAGCGGCGACCGTTCTGGGCGGTGGCGGCGACCAGTTCCTGCTCGGAGCGCAGCTGCTTGCCGTTGATGGCCCGGATGAAGTCGCCGGGGCGCAGGCCGACGCGGGCGGCCAGGCCGTCCGGCGCCACCTGCAGCACCACCAGCCCGCGACCCATGAAGGGGTCGATGCCCTTGGAGTCGGCCATGGCCGGGGTCAGCTCGGCCACGAAGGCGCCCTGCAACGGGTTGCGGCCCTCGATGGTCCTGCCGCCGTCCGCGCGCCCCGGGGCCTTCTCGGCCCGCACGCTGAGCGTCTGCTCGCGGCCGTCGCGCAGCACGGTCAGCGGGGCCGACTGTCCCAGCTTGAGGTTGCCGAAGAAATAGGTGACCGCGCCCTCGTCGTTCACCGGCTCGCCGCCGATGGTCAGGATGACGTCGCCCTGCTTCAGGCCGGCCCGGTCGGCGGCCGCGCCGGGCCAGACGTCGGCCACCAGCACCCCGCGCGGGGCATCGAGGCCCAGGCTGTGGGCGACATCGGAGGTCACCGCCTGGCCGCGCGCGCCCAGCCACGGACGCACCACGGCGGTCTCGCCGCCCAGGGCTGCGGTAATGACCTGGCGGGCCATGCTGGCCGGAATGGCGAACCCGACGCCCGAGGACTGGCCCGAGCGCGACAGGATGGCGGTGTTCACCCCGATCAGGTCCCCGTCCATGTCGACCAGCGGTCCGCCGCTGTTGCCCGGATTGATGGCCGCGTCGGTCTGGATGAAGAAGCCAAAGTCGGTGATGCCGAGGTTCGAGCGCGCGGTGGCCGAGACGATGCCGTTGGTCACCGTCTGGCCGACCCCGAACGGGTTGCCGATGGCCAGCACCAGGTCGCCGACCTGCAGGTCCTCGCGGACATCGATGGCGATGGTCGGCAGCTTCTCGTTGCCGACGTCGATCTTCAGCACGGCGAGGTCGGCGCGCGGATCGGCCAGCAGCACCTTGGCCGGGAACTCCCGGCGGTCGGCCAGCTGCACCATCACCTCGTCGGCGCCCTCGATGTTGTGGTTGTTGGTGATGATCACCCCGTCGGCGCGGACGATGGCGCCGGAGCCCAGGCTCTGCTGGACTCTGGCCTGCGGTACGCCGCCGCCGCTGAACATTTCCCAGAAGGGATCGACGCGTTGGCGCACCGTGCGCTTGCTGGAGACGTTGACGACGGCCGGGGCGGCCTTCTTCACCACCGGGGCGAAGGACTGTTTCATGGCCACGGCGCTGGACGGCACGACGCGGGCCGGTTCCGGCAGGCCCTGGGCCTGGGAGTCATGGCCGGGCGAGCAGCTGGCCAAGACAACCAGGGCCGGGATCAGGACTTTGAAAGCGCGCATGGGTATCCGTCAGATCGTGTTTCGCCCCATCCCAGATGACCGGGGTTTTCAGGCGCAATCATGGCGGAAACGCCTAGACCGCCTGAGGTTCGGCCGGCGATGGGGTCTTGGCGAACCTTGCCGCCAGCAGCATGGCCAGGGTCATCATCGAGGCGGCGATCAGGATCGGCAGGCCCGGCAGGCGCAGCGTGGCCTCATGATGCAGGGCGAAGGCGAAGGTCGAGCCGAAGATCATCGGGCCCATGATGCCGGCGATGCCCATCATGGCGCTGTTGGCCCCCTGAAGTTGGCCCTGTTCCTGCGGACCGACCTTGCGGGTCATCAGGGCCTGCAGGCAGGGCTGGATGAGACCGGAGAGGGCGAAGATCGGGATGCCGATCAGATAGAGGATTCCGCTGGGCGCCAGCGCGTAGATGGCGAAGCCGACGGCGCCGCTGGCCAGGCCCAGCAGCAGGCCGCCGCGTTCGCCGATCGCCTTGACCGTCCGGCTGATCAGCAGGGTCTGGACCAGGACGCTGGAAATGCCGGTGCCCATCATGGTCACGCCCATGACCAGCGGGCTCCAGCCGTAACGATGACTGGTGTAGAGCACGAAAACCATCGGCAGGACGTTGTGGGCCAGCTGGAACAGGAATCCGACGCTGGCCAGGCCGAGCAGGCCGATGCGGGAGCGCAACAGCGCCAGGGAGCCGAGCGGATTGGCCCGCGACCAGTTGACGGTCTTGATGCGCTTTTCGACCGGCAGGGACTCCGGCAGCACGAAATAGCCGTACAGCCAGTTGCACAGGGCCAGGCCGGCGCAGACATAGAAGGGCAGGCGCTCGTCGAATGTGCTGAGCAGGCCGCCAAGGGCCGGGCCGAAGGTGAAGCCGACCCCGAAGGCGGCGCCCAGCAGGCCAAAGGCCTTGGCGCGGTTCTGGGGGGCGGTGATGTCGGCGATATAGGCGTTGGCGGTGCTGAAGCTGGCGGCGGTGGCGCCGTTGATGATGCGGCCGAGCAGCAGCCACCAGATGGTGGGGGCCAGGGCCATGAACAGGAAGTCGATCCCCAGCCCGAAGATCGAGGACAGCAGGATGGCGCGCCGGCCGAAGCGGTCCGACAGCATGCCGAGGATCGGCGAAATGGTGAACTGCATCAGTCCCCAGAGGATGGCGAACACCATGGTCCAGACCGCCGCGTCGGCGGTGTCGCCGCCGACCATCCGCTTCACCAGCAAAGGCAGCACCGGGATCATGATCCCCATGGCCAGGATGTCGATCAGCGAGGTGATGAAGATGAAGCCGACGGCGGCCTGCCGCCTGCCGCCCTGCAGACTGTTCTCTTCGCTCATGGCTGATCCCCCAGCAGTTTCTTCGGCGCGACCTGGCGCCAGGCGAGGCGGACCAGGTGGGCGAGCTTGTCGTCTTCCATGGACCGGAAGGCGATTTCCGTCCAGCCGCCGCGGTCCCAGGCGCCGGGCAATGGGATGATCGCCTCGGGGTCCGATTGTCGCAGGCTCTCCTTGATCTCGGGGAGCAGCTTGAGGACGACGCGCTCGCCGCCCGGCGGCAGGGTGGCGAAGATCTTGCCCTTCACCCGGAAGGAGGCGCGGTCGAAGTGCGGATGCTCCTCGGCCAGGGGCAGGGAGAGGGCCAGCGCGCGGATTTCGTCCTCGGTCACACCCGCTCTCCCATCCGGTCGATCAGCTCGCGCCACCAGTCGCCGTGGCGCTTAAGGAAGTAGCCGTTCTCCATGCCGTGCTTGGCGACATGCTCACGGGGCACGCTGTCCCAGCCGGTGTGGATGACGGTGACCCGGGTCTCCGCCCCGACCGCCTCGAAGATCACCTCGACATCGGTCATCTGGTCCGGCGTGAAGGTCGCCTGGCGCCAGCCGAAAGCCAGCCGGACGCCGGGCTCCCAGGCCGTCACCTTGCCGACCTCGAACACCTTGCCGCTGGGCAGGCGTTCGACGAGCCGCGTCTGACCCTCGAAGGCCATCTCGCCCGGCGAGCGGGGGGTGAAGACAAACTCGGGATTGGAATTCCACCACAGGGCAATGTCGCTGGTGAAGACCTCGAACGCCCGCAGCGGCGTCGATTTCACCCGGACGGAAATCAGCACCCGGCTGGCCACCCTCAGTCCTGCTCCAGGTGCGCCTTGAACGCCGCCAGCTGGGCGCTCCACATCCGTTCGGTCTGTTCCAGCCAGCGTATCAGATCCACCATCGGTTCGGCCCTCAGTTGGTAGACCCGGACGCGGGCGTCGAACTCCGGGTGGCTTTCCTCGACCAGGCCCGACTGGCGCAGGGTTTTCAGGTGCCGGCTCATGGCCGGCGGCGTCAGTCCCGCCGCCTCGGCCAGCTCGCCCGCCCGCCGAGGCCGCTCGCGCAGCAACTCCACCACCCGCCGCCGATGGGGATCGGCGAGGGCGGCGAGCGTCTGATCGAGCTTGGCGACCGCTACCATTCCTTGAAGACGGTGGTCTTCAGGCCGGTCTGGGCTTCCCACTCTTCGGGCGTGGTGGCGGCGACCGTCTGGCCGATCGTCCAGATGTGGCCTTCGGGATCTTTGCAGCGGTAGGTGCGGTCGCCGTAGAACTGGGTCTCCGGCTCGGCGACGATCACCGCCCCGGCGGCGCGGGCCCGCTCGCAGTGGGCGTCGATGCTGTCGTTCGGGTCTTCCAGCTGGACGTGAACCGTCTGGGTCATCAGCCCGCCGATGGAGGCGGGGCTCTTGTGCTCGGCCGTCCATTCGCTGCCGACCATCACCGCGCCCGAGCCGAACCGCATCTCGCTGTGGCCGACGCTGCCGTCGGGCCCCTCGATCAGCAGGATGATCTCGAACCCGAAGGCGTCTTCGAGAAACTTCAGCGCTGCGCGCGGGTCCTTGTAGACCACGGCGGAGGTGAGGGCGGGGCGTTTCCAGGCCATGGGGATGACTCATATTATTGTCGTTTGAATGAATATTTCACAAAAACGACAACTATGTCAACGCCCGCTCCGGGGGCGCTACTTGAGCACGCCCTTTGGAAGATTGCCGTCCCCCTTGATCGGCGTCACCCCGATCATCCGGGCCAGCAGCGGATAGACGTCGACGTTGTCGAACGTCCCGACCCTTGCGCCGGACCGCACGCTCGGCCCCCAGGCGAGAAACAGCGCCCGCATCTCCACCGCCGCGTTGTCGTAGCCGTGCGCGCCGGTGACCTTGGCGCTCGGCGTCCGCCGCGCCACACCGGCGGTGTCGCTGACGATCCAGCCGATGTCGGCCATGCAGACGATGGCCGGCACCCGGGCATTGGTCCCGTAGGCCAGCCGTTTGGGAATGTCCGCCTTGCGCCAGCAGGTCATGTGGTCGTGCGGTTTCAGCAGCAGCGCCTCGCCCCGCGCCTCCTGGCCCGGCAGCAGGTTGAAGCCGCCCGAAGGACCGCCCGCGACGAGCTTCACCGCGCCGGGATCGGCGGCGTCGACGACGATCACCTGGCCGGGGGGCACCGCCGCCATCCCATGGTCGGCGACGATGACCAGGTTGACCCTGCCCTCCAGGCCCCGCGCCTTCAGCCCGTCCAGCAGCCGGGCCAGCGCCGAATCGACATCCTTGATCGCCGCCTTCACCTCCGGCGCCCCGGGGGCGAAGCCGTGGCCGGCGGTGTCCACCGCGTCGAAATACAGGGTGGCGAATCCGGGCCTGAAGCCCGGTTCGTCCAGCCAGCCCAGCAGCACATCGACCCGCTGGGCCGATGGCATGTCATGGTCGAACTTCGACCAGCGGGTCGGCCGCACGCCATGGATGGCCGCCTCTGAGCCCGGCCAGAACATGGTGGCGGATCTCACCCCGTTGTTCTCGGCCGTCACCCACAGCGGTTCGGCCTCGTCCCACCAGCGCCGGTCGGTCACCGCCTCGGCCTTGCCGAGCGAGAAGCTCCCCAGCGCCGGATCGTCCATGCTGTTGTTGACGATGCCGTTGTGGTCCGGCCGCTTGCCCGTCACCAGGGTGTAGTGGTTGGGGAAGGTCAGCGACGGGTAGGAGGGCCGCATGCCCTGCGGCGCCAGCACACCCTCGGCCGCCAGCCGCGAGAGGGTCGGGGCGTCGGTGGGGTTCAGATAGTCGGCGCGGAAACCGTCGATCGAAACCAGGATGGTCAGGGGCCGCGGCCCGGCCTCCGGCGACGGCGCCGTCGCGCAGGCGCCGACCACCAGGACGGCGATGACCACCATCCACACTCTCAAACGCCCCATCCGCAGCCCTCCTTGGCGACTCTCGGCCTTGAGCCCATAGTCGCCGGTCACGACAGGCCGATGATGGCTTCGGAGCGTCCATGAGTTTCGCCCTCCAGGCCATCGGCCTTTCCAAGACGTTCGGGTCCGGCGCGGGCGGGGTCAAGGCGCTCGATGACTTCAGCCTGGATATTCCGCGCGGCGGGGTGTTCGGCGTGCTCGGCCCCAACGGCGCGGGCAAGTCGACGCTGTTCCGGCTGGCGCTGGGGCTGATCAAGCCGACCGGCGGCGAGGTGCGGCTGCTGGAACAGCCGGCCGGCGACCCCAGGGCCCTGCGCCGCATCGGCTCGATGATCGAGACGCCGCGCTTCCACCCCTATCTGACGGCCCGCGAGACGCTGGTCATGCTCAGCACCCAGAGCGGGGCCGCCTCGCCCGACATCGCCGGCTGGCTGGCCCGGGTCGGCATTGCCGACGCCGCCGACCGCAAGACCAAGGGCTTCTCCGTCGGCATGAAGCAGCGGCTGGGCCTAGCCGCCGCCCTGATCACCCGGCCCGAGGTGGTGATCCTCGACGAGCCGACCAGCGGCATGGACCCTTCGGGCATCCTCGAAATCCGCGCGTTGATCCGCGAACTGGCCGACCGCGACGGCGTCACCGTCATCCTGGCCAGCCACCAGCTCGACGAGGTTCAACGGGTCTGCAACCGGGTCGCCTTCCTGGCCAAGGGCAAGCTGACCGCCGTCGAGGACCTCAGCCAGACCGAGGAAAAGCTGCGCATCCTGGCGACGCCGCAGGCCGCCGTGCTCGACATCCTCGGCAAGCGCGGGACCGCCGACGGCGAGGCGGTGCTGGCCGCCATCGCCCGGCCGGAGGCGCCGGACCTGATCCGCGCCCTGGCCACCCGCGGCGTCGATGTCGTCGAGGCCCGCTGGGTCGGCGGCGACCTCGAGCGCGCCTATCTCTTCCATACGAGGTCCTAGAGATGCTGCTTGATGCTCTGAAAGCCGAGCAGTTCCGCCTGTGGCGCGACCGTGGGGCGGTGATCTTCGGCTTTGCGGTTCCGGGGGTCGGGGTCCTGCTGCTCGGCCTCATCGCCACCCTGTTCATGAAGCTGGTGGCCAAGGTGCCGATCCCGGGACACGTCAATCTCGGCTCGGACCTGGTCGGGGCCCTGTCGGGAACCGGCTCGCCGATCACCCAGATCTTCTTCCTGATCGGAGCCGCGGCCATCTTCGGGACCGACTACCGCTGGGAGACCTGGCGGCTGCAGACGCCGCGCAACAGCCGACTGAACCTGATGCTGGCCAAGTTCGCGGCCTATGGCGCGGCCACGGCCCTGGCCCTGGTCGGCATGGGCATCGGCGGGGTGCTCAGCGGACTGGCGCGGGCGGTGATCGAGGCCGAGCCGATGGACGCGATCAATTTCGCCGCCTTCGCCCCGGCCTTCCTGCGCGCCTTCGCGGCCGGCTGGCTGGAGTTGATGGTGGCAGGCTCGGTGGCGGCGCTGCTGGCCGTGCTGACACGCACCAATGTGGCGGCGATCATCGTCACCCTGCTGCTGGCCTTCACCCAGGCCATCATCATGGGCATCGCGCGGCCAGATCCGGTCAATCCGCCCTGGGACGCCCTGCTGACCTTCCCCGGCCTGTCGGCCCAGGTGCTGCGCGGCGGGCCCGTCGGGATCGGCGGGGTGACCGCCCACGGGGCCGAACAGGCCACCGTCTTCCTGCTGCTGTGGCTGGCAGTGTTCGCCGGCCTGACAATCTTCCTGTTCCAGCGGCAGGAACTCACCCGCGAGTAGCATTGCGTTAAGCATGACAATGAGATTCTGACCGGGTTCTCCGCGTTTCAGGATCCTGGCCTGCGCATGCTCGCGCGAATCCGCCCCTATCTGCCGACGATCACCCTGCTGGGGCTGATCGTGTATTTCGTCTTCCACGGTCTCACCGGGGAGCTCGGATGGCTGTTGTCCAATCAGCGGCGCGCAGAACAGACGCAGTTACACGAAAAGCTGAAGCTCACACGGCAAGAGAGGATGGACCTCGAAGCCCGGGCTCGGCTACTACGCGACGGCAGCCTTTCGCGGGACCTTTTGGAAGAACGTGCGCGTTCTGTCCTAGGCTTCGCGGACCCAAGGGATTATGTGATCCGTCTGCAGCCCTGATCCGGGTCGATCCTTTCGCCCGGTGATGAGCCGAGGGAAAGAAAAGGCCGCCGTGATAACGGACCTGGGAGAAATGCATGGCGCGGGCGACTAAGGCCAAGACATCGGGCAAGGGTGCTGACACCGGTGTCACGAGGCCTTCAGGAAGTACGGGCCGCGACACGCTGCTGAAGTACTACAAGGACATGCTGCTGATCCGCCGCTTCGAGGAGCGGGCCGGCCAGCTGTACGGCATGGGCCTGATCGGCGGCTTCTGTCACCTCTACATCGGCCAGGAAGCCATCGCCGTCGGCATGGAAGCCATCCGTGTGAAGGGCGACCAGATCATCACCGGCTACCGCGACCACGGCCACATGCTGGCCGCCGGCATGGACCCGCGCGAGGTCATGGCCGAACTGACCGGCCGGGCCGGCGGCTCGTCCAAGGGCAAGGGCGGCTCGATGCACATGTTCTCGACCGAATCCGGCTTCTACGGCGGCCACGGCATCGTCGGCGCCCAGGTCAGCCTCGGCACCGGCCTGGCGCTGGCCAACAAGTACAAGGCCAACGGCAACGTCTCCTTCGCCTACTTCGGCGACGGCGCCGCCAACCAGGGCCAGGTCTATGAGAGCTTCAACATGGCTCAGCTGTGGAGCCTGCCGGTCGTCTACATGATCGAGAACAACCAGTACGCCATGGGCACCTCGATCGAGCGCTCGGCCTCGGAGACCCACCTGCACAAGCGCGGCATCTCCTTCCGCATCCCCGGCGAGGAGGTCGACGGCATGGACGTCGACGCCGTGGCCGAGGCCGGGGCCCGCGCCGCCGAGCACGCCCGCAGCGGCAAGGGCCCCTACATCCTCGAGATGAAGACCTACCGCTACCGCGGCCACTCGATGAGCGACCCGGCCAAGTACCGCACCAAGGAGGAGGTCGACGAGGTCAAGAAGACCCGCGACCCCATCGACCACCTGCGCGAGAAGCTGGACAAGGCCAAGGTCTCCGAGGACGATCTGAAGGCCATCGACGCGGAGGTCAAACGCATCGTCGCCGAAGCCGCCGAATTCGCCCGCACCTCGCCCGAACCCGACCCCGCCGAACTCTACACCGACGTCTACCTGGAGGCGGCCGAGTAATGACCGATATCCTGATGCCCGCCCTGTCTCCGACCATGGAGGAGGGCACCCTCGCCAAATGGCACGTCAAGAAGGGCGACACGGTCAAGGCCGGCGACGTCATCGCCGAGATCGAGACCGACAAGGCGACCATGGAGGTCGAGGCCGTCGATGAAGGCGTCATCGCCGACATCCTGGTCGAGGCCGGGGCCGAGAACGTCAAGGTCAACACGCCCATCGCCCGTCTGGAAGGCGAGGAGGGCGCCGCGCCCGCGCCGGGTCCGGTCGAAGCGCCGAAGCAGGAGGCCGCCGGTGATCCGGAGAAGGCTCCGCCGGAAACCGCCAAGCCCCAGCCGGAAGGCGAGGGCGCCGCTCCCGTGACCCCGAAGGCCCCGCTGCAGGACCCCGAGATCCCGGCCGGGACAAAGATGGTCAAGATCACCGTCCGCGACGCCCTGCGCGACGCCATGGCCGAGGAAATGCGCCGCGACGACAAGGTCTTCCTGATGGGCGAGGAAGTCGCCCAGTACCAGGGCGCCTACAAGGTCAGCCGCGAGCTTCTGCAGGAGTTCGGCGACCGCCGCGTCATCGACACCCCGATCACCGAGCACGGCTTTGCCGGCCTGGGCGTCGGCGCGGCGATGGCGGGCCTCAAGCCCATCGTCGAGTTCATGACCTGGAACTTCGCCATGCAGGCCATCGACCAGATCATCAACTCGGCCGCCAAGACGCTCTACATGTCCGGCGGCCAGATCAAGTCGTCGATCGTCTTCCGTGGCCCCAACGGCGCGGCCGCCCGCGTCGGCGCCCAGCACAGCCAGGACTACAGCGCCTGGTACGGCCAGGTGCCCGGCCTCAAGGTGGTGGCGCCCTACGACGCCGCCGACGCCAAGGGCCTGCTGAAAGCCGCCATCCGCGACCCCAACCCCGTCGTCTTCCTCGAGCACGAGATGATGTACGGCGTCGAGTTCGACATCCCCGATGTCGAGGACTGGATCGTCCCCATCGGCAAGGCCAAGGTCCGCCGCGAGGGCTCGGACGTCACCATCACCGCCCACAGCCGCATGGTCGGCCTGGCGCTGAAGGCCGCCGAGGAACTGGCCGCCGAGGGCATCGAGGCCGAGGTCATCGACCTGCGCACCATCCGCCCGCTCGACCACGAGACCATTGTCGAGAGCGTCAGGAAGACCAACCGCATCGTCTGCGTCGAGGAAGGCTGGGGCCCGATGGGGGTCGGCGCCGAGATCGTCGCCCGGGTGATCGAACACGCCTTCGACTACCTCGACGCCCCGCCGCTGCGCGTCCACCAGGAAGACGTGCCGCTGCCCTATGCGGCCAATCTCGAGGTGCTCTCGCTGCCGTCGGTCGAGAAGATCGTGAAGGCGGCCAAGGCGGTGAGCTACAAGTGACCCAGGCGGCGCACAGCTGGCATGCCGGCGGCTGCCACTGCGGCGCCGTCCGCTTCGAGGCGGCCCTGCCGGCCGTCGTCGAGGCGCAGAGCTGCAACTGCTCGATGTGCCGGAAGGTTGGCTTCGTGCATGTCATCGTGCCGGAGAGCCGCTTCCGGCTGACTGCCGGCGGCGAGGGCATCACGACCTACACATTCAACACCGGCGTGGCGCAGCACACCTTCTGCAAGGTCTGCGGCGTGAAGGCCTTCTACCGGCCGCGCTCCAACCCGGATGGCTGGTCGGTCAACGCCCGCTGCCTGGACGACCTCGCCGGCCTCGACCTGCGGATCGAAGCCTTCGATGGCCAGAACTGGGAGGCGCATGCGGCCGACCTGGCGCACCTGTCCGAGGAGCGCGCATGAGTCACGCCCTCAACGGCGCCTGCCATTGCGGTTCCGTCCGGGTCTCCTTCGAGAGCCCGGACATGGACGCCGTGGGCGTGTTCGCCTGTACCTGCAGCTTCTGCCGCCGCCATGGCGCCCGCTACGCCCGTGATCCGAACGGATCCTTGCATGTCACCGCCGCGCCGGGCGTGCTCGGCCTCTATCGCTTCGCCGCCCAGGCGGCCGACTTCTGGCTGTGCGAACAATGCGGCGTGCTGGTCTTCTCCAGCGTCGAGACGCCGACCGGCCCGCGCGCCACCCTCAATGTCGTCGGGACCGACATCGAAGGCCTGAAGGACCGTCCCGCCCAATCCATGGACTTCGGCGACCAACCCGCCGAAGACCGCGCCGCCCGCCGCCAGGCGATGTGGACACCCCTGACCCTTGTCGAAGCGTCTCCGAGCGCCTGAGAAGAAGAACGAGCATGTCGATCGAAATCCTGATGCCCGCCCTGTCGCCGACCATGGAAGAAGGCTCGCTGGCCAAGTGGCATGTGAAGCCCGGCGACACGGTCAAGGCCGGCGACGTCATCGCCGAGATCGAGACCGACAAGGCGACCATGGAGGTCGAGGCCGTCGACGAGGGCGTCATCGAGGCCCTGCTGGTCGACGCCGGGACCGAAGGCGTCAAGGTCAACACCCCCATCGCCCGCATGGCCGGGGAGGGCGACACGCCCGCGCCGGCTCCGAAGGCTGAGGCTCCCAAGGCCGAAGCGCCCGCGCCGGCCCCGGAAGCCGCCAGGCCGCCGCCGCCCGCCGCGCCTGTCCAGGCCGCCGGCGAGACCGGCGCCACCACCAAGGCGCCCGCGCCTGCGGCCGTCAGCGCCCCAACCAGCGCTTCTGGCGACCGCGTCATGGCCTCGCCCCTGGCTCGCCGGCTTGCTCAGGCCGCCGGCCTCGACCTCGCCACCGTCAAGGGCAGCGGCCCGCATGGCCGGGTGATCAAGGCCGACGTCGACGCCGCGCGCGGCAAGGCCCCGAGCGCTGCTCCGATCGCCGCCTCCGGCGCCGCCCCGGCCGCCGCGCCCCGCGCTCACCAGTCCCTCGCCCAGATGGGCATCCCGGACGGCAGCTACGACCTCGTGCCGCTCGACGGCATGCGCAAGACCATCGCCCGCCGGATGACCGACAGCTTCCGCGACATCCCCCACTTCCCGCTGACCATCGACCTCGAGATCGACGGCCTGCTCGCCGCCCGCGCCAAGATCAACGCCATGCTGGAGAAGGACGGCGTCAAGGTCTCGGTCAACGACCTGGTCATCAAGGCCGTCGCCGTCGCCCTGACCCGGGTGCCGGAGGCCAACGCCAGCTACAGTCCCGAAGGCATCGCGATGCACCACCACGCCGACATCGCCATGGCTGTGGCCATCGATGGCGGCCTGATCACCCCGATCATCCGCAAGGCCGACACCAAGGGCCTGGCCCAGATCGCCACCGAGTCCAAGGACCTGGCCGGCCGCGCCCGCGACCGCAAGCTGAAGCCCGAGGAATTCCAGGGCGGCACCTTCTCGGTCTCCAACCTCGGCATGATGGGCATCAAGTCCTTCGCCTCGATCATCAACGAGCCCCAGGGCTGCATCCTCAGCGTCGGGGCGGGCGAGCAACGGCCGGTCGTCAAGAAGGGCGAACTGGCCATCGCCACAGTGATGACCGTCACCCTGACCTGCGACCACCGCGTCGTCGACGGGGCCATCGGCGCCCGCTTCCTGCAGGTGTTCAGGTCGCTGATCGAAGACCCGCTGACGATGATTGTGTGAGGGGGATCGTCTGATCGTCCCCGCCAGCGTGTCCTTGAAAGAATTCGGAGCAGTCTCGTGAGCGATTTCGACGTCATCGTCATCGGCGCCGGCCCCGGCGGCTATGTCACCGCCATCCGGGCCAGCCAGCTGGGCCTGAAGACCGCCATCGTCGAGCGGGAGAACCTCGGCGGCATCTGCCTCAACTGGGGCTGCATCCCGACCAAGGCCCTCTTGAAGACCGCCGAGGTCTACGAGCAACTCGGCCATCTCGAAGCCTACGGCCTGTCGGTCACCGGCCGGTCCTTCGACTTCGCCAAGGTCGTCGAACGCTCGCGCGGGGTGGCCAAGCAACTGACCGCCGGCGTCGCCTTCCTGATGAAGAAGCACAAGATCGAGGTCATCGAGGGCGCCGCCAAGCTGGAGAAGGCCTCCGGCGCCCCCAAGGTCGTCGTGACCCTGAAGGCCGGCGGCAGCCGCACCGTCACCGCCAGGCACGTCATCCTGGCCACCGGCGCCCGGGCCCGCACCATCCCGGCCATCGGCTTCGAACCCGACGGCGACCGCATCTGGACCTACCGCGAGGCCCTGGTCCCCAAGGCCGCCCCCAAATCGCTGATCGTCATCGGCTCCGGCGCCATCGGCATCGAGTTCGCCAGCTTCTACCGGGCCCTGGGCTCCGAGGTTACGGTGATCGAGGCCCTCGACCGCATCCTCCCCGTCGAGGACGAGGAGATCTCCAAGGCCGCCCACAAGGCCTTCGAAAAGCGCGGCATCAAGTTCCGCGTCGCCGCCAAGGTTTCCAAGCTTTCCAAGACCAAGGCCGGCGTCAGCGTCGCCCTGGAGATCGCCGGCAAGGCCGAGACCCTCGAGGCCGACGTCGCCATCGTCGCCATCGGCATCAGCCCGAACACCGAAAACCTCGGCGCCGAGGCCCTCGGCCTGACGCTCGACCGCGGCCATGTCGTCACCGACGGCCACGGCGCCACCAACGTCCCCGGCCTATACGCCATCGGCGACGTCGCCGGCGCCCCCTGGCTGGCCCACAAGGCCATGCACGAGGGCGTCCACTGCATCGAGCACATCGCCGGCTTCAAGACCCCCAACCTGACCGCCCCGATCCCCGGCTGCACCTACGCCACCCCGCAGGTCGCCTCGGTCGGCCTCACCGAAGCCGCCGCCAAGGCCGCCGGCCACGAGGTCAAGGTCGGCCGCTTCCCCTTCAAGGTGAACGGCAAGGCCATCGCCGCCGGCGAACTGGACGGCTTCGTCAAGACCGTGTTCGACGCCAGGACGGGCGCGCTGCTCGGCGCCCACATGATCGGCCACGAGGTCACCGAGATGATCCAGGGCTACGCCATCGCCATGACCATGGAAGCCACCGAGGAAGACCTGATGGGCACGGTCTTCCCGCACCCGACCATGAGCGAGGCCATGCACGAAGCGGCCCTCGACGCCTACGACCGGCCGCTGCACATCTGATGATCCGCCGGGCCAGGCCGCAGGACCGCGCGGCGCTTGTCGCCCTGATGGAACAGAGCAACGGCTACGAGGCCCCGGCGGCGAAGGCGATGATCGCCGCCTTCATCCCGCGCTGGACCTTCACCGAGGCCGACGAGGTCTGGCTGGACGAGGAAGCCGGCGCGGTGATGGGCTTCCACCAGCTGATCCCGCACGACGGCCCGGTCTGGGAACTGGACCTCTTCTTCACGGCCAACGCCGCCCAGGGAAAAGGCGTCGGCCGTCGCCTGTTCGAGCAGATGGCGCAGCGGGCGCGGGCGCTTGGGGCGAGCGCCGTGGTGATTAGTTCGAACCCGCAGGCGGCCGAGTTCTATCGCCGGATGGGCGCGGTCGATGTCGGCGTCTCGCCGCCGGTCGGTGAGATCACCTGGGAACGGCCGAAGCTGAGGCTGACGCTGTAGCGCGGAAATTCAAACTCTCCCGCCGCGAAGTGGGGGGGAGGACAGATTTCGAGCCTTAGCGAGAAATCAGGAGGTGGGCCCCACCGGCGGCTGGGGTTTGCCTGAGCCAGACTTGCCCCCCTCCTGCTTTGTCGCTCGCGCTCCAAAGCGGTCCTCCCCCGCAAGCGGGGGGAAGTTTGGGATGCCAAATCCGCCTAGCTGCGCACCTTCACGAACGACCCCGGCGCGTCCTCCAGCGGCTTCAGCGGTCCCTTCGTCGGATCGCGCGCCGCCACCATCCCGCCCGACCGCTCGTTCAGCCAGGCCGCCCAGTGCGGCCACCAACTGCCCGGATGCTCGACCGCCCCCGCCACCCAGTCCTCGACCGAGCCGGGCAGGGCGCTGTTCGTCCAGTGCTGGTACTTCCTCGCGGCCGGATGGTTGATCACCCCGGCGATATGCCCGCTCCCCGCCATCGTGAACGTCACCGGCCCGCCGAACAGCTTGGCGCCGCGATAGATGCTCCTGAACGGCGCGATGTGGTCCTCCCGCGACGACTGCACATAGATCGGCGTCTTCACCTTCGACAGGTCCAGCTTCACCCCGGCCAGGGTCAGCTCGCCCTCGGCCAGCGCGTTGTCTTTGTAGAAATTCCGCAGGTAGAACAGGTGCAGCGCCTTGGGCATCCGCGTCTGGTCGCTGTTCCAGAACAGCAGGTCGAAGGGCTTGGGCTCCTTGCCCATCAGGTAGTTGTTGACGAAGTACGACCAGATCAGGTCGTTGCCCCGCAAGGCATTGAAGGTGTCGGCCATCGACTTGCCGGGCAGGAAGCCGCCGGCCTTGTCCATCTGCGCCTCGATGTCCTTCAGCCAGCCCTCGTCGACGAACAGGCGCAGGTCGCCGGCCTCGGCGAAGTCCTGCTGGGCGGCGAAGAAGGTGGCCGAATTGATCCGCTTGTCGCCCTTGGCGGCCATATGGGCCAACGCACACGACAGCAGCGTCCCGCCGATGCAGTAGCCGACGGTGTTCACCCGGTCGGTGCCGCACTGTTTCATCACCTGGGCGGTGGCGTCATAGATGCCCTCGACCAGGTAGTCCTCGAAGGTCTTGGCCGCGAGGTGCTCGTCGGGGTTCACCCAGCTGGTCACGAAGACGCTGAAGCCCTGGCCGGTCAGCCAGCGGATCAGGCTGTTATCGGGCCGCAGGTCGGTGATGTAGAACTTGTTGATCCACGGCGTGAACAGCAGCAGCGGGATCGCCCGCACCTCGTCCGTCGTCGGCGTGAATTGCAACAGCTGCAGGATGTCGTTCTGGTAGACGACCTTGCCCGGCGCGGTGGCGACGTTCTCGCCGACCACGAATTCGTCCATGTCGGTCTGGCTGATCGACAGCTGGCCGCCGCCGCGCGCCAGGTCGCCGGCGAACTGGTCCATGCCGCGCACCAGGCTCTCGCCGCCGGTCGCCACCACCTCGCGCAGGGCCGCCGGGTTGCTCATCAGGAAGTTCGACGGGCTGACCGCGTCGGTCAGCATCTTCATGAAGAACTCGACCCGCCGCTTCTCCAGCGGATCGACGCCCTCGACCTCCGAGACCAGGGTGTTCAGCCAGTTCGAGGTCAGCAGGTAGGACTGCTTCATCACGTCGAAAAGGGGATGAGTCCCCCAGTCCGGATCATTGAACCGCTTGTCGCCCTTGGCCGGAACCACCGTCGGCTCGACCGTCTCGCCGCCCATCCGCTTGGCGGTGTTCTGCCAGAGGTCGAGGTAACGCGAGAACAGGTCGGCCTGGGCCCGCAGCATGCGGTCCGGCTCGCTCGCCAGCTTGCCCATGACCTGCGTCAGGGCCGGGCCGACGTGGAAGGGGTCGGTGTTCAGCGCCGCCGGGGCGTCGGCCTGGCGCAGGGCGGCCTCGGCGATGGCCCCCTGGGCGGTGATCGCCGCCCGGGCCAGATTCGCCGACAGCTTCTCGAACTGCTCGCGCTGCTCCTTGGGAATGAAACCGGCCGGATCGGGGATCGGCGGGAACTGCGGCATCTCAGGGACCGGCGGCGGCCTGGTCGCCTCGCGAGCGGCATGAACACGGTCGTCAGGCCGGGCTTTCGCGGCCTTCGGCGCCGCTTTGTCCTTGGCGGGCTTGGGCGCAGCGGCGCCCTTGGCCTTGGCGGTCTTGCGGGTCGGGGCCTTGGCTTTACCGGCCATGCATCGTTTCCTCACCTGGAAGGGCGTGGTGTCGCCCTTTCGCTTGCCGCAATCATCGCATATGACCGGACTTGAGATGAACGGCCAAGCTCGCATTCCGTTGTCGCGCCTCGCATGCGCCTCCGCCCTGGTTCTAGGCGCCCTGAGCCTTACCGCCTGCGTCTCGTCCTCGGGCCGCCGGGTGTTCGCCGAGGTCCCGGTCAATCCGACCTCGCCGGCCCGGGCCGAAATCGAGGCGGTGCTGGCCAAACCGGGTGACTTCCCGACCTTCGCCGCCATTCCGGCCGCGCCGGCCGACCTGCCGACCGCCGAGGGCGTCAGGGCCCAGGTCGAGGAGCAGCAGACCGAAGGCCTCTACGTCACCAACAGCACGGCCCCGGAAACCTGGGACCTCGACCCCAACGACGCCTTCGCCGCTCGCGCCAAGGCTGATGCCGGCGACATGCAGGCGCCGACCGCCGCCGAGATCGCCGAATCCGAGGCCTTCGTCGCCGCCGCCAAGGCGCGAGCTAAGGCGCCTCCGAAGCCGAAGTAGGGAAACCTGCGGGCGTCGGAGGCATAATCTTCCAAGAGCCTGCTTGGTTGGCCCCCCTTCGTGGGCTATCCATGCGCGACTTTTAGCTCCTGCACGCCGATTTGCGGCGAAGAGCCCCGATGACCACCGATTTTCACCGTATCCGACGCCTGCCGCCCTACGTCTTCGAAGAGGTCAACCGCATCAAGGCCCGCCTGCGCGGCCAGGGCGTCGACATCATCGACTTCGGCATGGGCAATCCCGACATGCCGACGCCCAAGCACATCGTCGACAAGCTGGTCGAGACCGCCCGCGACCCCAAGTCCGGCCGCTACAGCGCCTCCAAGGGCATCATCGGCCTGCGCCGGGCCATGGCCGGCTACTACGACCGCCGCTACGGCGTGAAGCTCAACCCCGACACCGAGGTTATCGCCACCCTCGGCTCCAAGGAAGGCTTCGCGAACCTCGCCAACGCCCTGACCGCGCCGGGCGACGTCATCATCTGCCCCAACCCGGCTTACCCGATCCACGCCTTCGGCTTCATCATGGCCGGCGGCGTCATCCGTCACGTGCCCGCCCTGTCGCCGGAAGAGTATTTGGCCGGCGTCAGCCGCGCGGTGAAGAACTCCGTGCCGCCGCCCAGCGTCCTGATCCTCAGCTACCCGTCCAACCCGACGGCGCAATGGGTCGATCTCGACTTCTACCAGGAGGCTATCAAGCTCGCGAAAAAGCACGAGCTGCTGGTCATCTCCGACGTCGCCTATTCGGAAATCTACTTCGACGACAACCCGCCGCCCTCGGTGCTGCAGGTCGAGGGCGCCAAGGACTGCGCCGTCGAGGTCAACAGCCTGTCGAAGACCTACGCCATGGCCGGCTGGCGCGTCGGCATGGTGGTCGGCAACGAGCGCATGTGCGCCGCCCTGGCGCGGGTGAAGTCCTACCTCGACTACGGCGCCTTTACGCCGATCCAGGTCGCCGCCGCCGCCGCCCTCAACGGTCCGCAGGACTGCGTCGACGAGATCCGCGCCACCTACAGGTCGCGCCGCGACGTGCTGGTCAAATCCATGGCCCAGGCCGGCTGGGACATCCCGTCTCCGCCCGCCTCGATGTTCGCCTGGGCCCCGATCCCCGAGCAGTACAAGGAGGCCGGCTCGATGCTGTTCGCCAAGCTGCTGGTCGAAGAGGCCGGCGTCGCCGTCGCCCCGGGCTCCGGCTTCGGCGAATACGGCGAAGGCTACGTCCGCATCGGCCTGGTCGAAAACGAACAGCGCATCCGTCAGGCGGCCCGCAATGTGAAGAAGTTCCTCGCCAACTCGTCCGAGATCCTCGGCCGGGCCCACAACGCCCTGGCCGCACAGTGATGAGCGACGGTTTGGGAGTTCGCCTCGGGGCTCCCTTCTCCCCTCGCGGGAGAAGGTGGCGCGAAGCGCCGGATGAGGGGGCCCCCAACTCGTTCAACCGCCATGAGGCGGTAACCTCACGCGCCGCCGATGCCGGTGCGCCCCCTCATCCGAGCCCTTCGGGCCCACCTTCTCCCGCGAGGGGAGAAGGGTGCTCTCACGGCGGCTTCGACGTTCTTGGCCGCCTTCAAGTTTCGAGACTCCACTCATGACCAAGAAAACCTGGCGCGTTGGCGTCGCCGGCCTCGGCACCGTCGGCGGCGGCCTGCTCGAATTCCTCGCCGAACGCCCTGACTTCGCCCCGGCCGGCGACCGCGCCGTCATCACCGCCGTCAGCGCCCGCAACCGCACGCGCCAGCGCCCGGTCGACATCTCGCCGCTGATCTGGTTCGACGACCCTGTCGCCCTCGCCAACTCCCCCGACATCGACATCTTCGTCGAGCTGGTCGGCGGCTCCGACGGCCCGGCCAAGGCCGCCGTCGAGGCCGCCCTCAAGGCCGGCAAGCCCGTCGTCACCGCCAACAAGGCGCTGATCGCCGTCCACGGCGCCGAACTGGCCGCCCTGGCCGAGGCCGCGGGCGTGCCGCTGCTGTTCGAGGCCGCCGTCATGGGCGGCACCCCGGCCGTGAAGATGCTGCGCGAGGCCATGGTCGGCGACGACGTCTCGGCCCTGGCCGGCATCCTCAACGGCACCTGCAACTTCATCCTCAGCGAGATGGAGTCCAAGGGCCGCGCCTTCGCCGACGTGCTGAAGGACGCCCAGGCCCTGGGCTATGCCGAGGCCGACCCGACCACCGATGTCGGCGGCTTCGACGCCGCCCACAAGATCTCCATCCTGGCCGCCCTGGCCTTCGGCTGCGCCCCCAACTTCGCCGCCGCAGAGATCGAGGGCATCGACGGCGTCGAACAGCTCGACATCGCCATGGCCAAGGACCTCGGCTACCGCATCCGCCTGATCGCCTCCACCGAGCGCACCGAGGACGGCGTCGCCGTCCGCGTCCACCCCAGCCTGGTCGCCTTCGGTCACCCCCTGGCCGAGACCCGCGGCGCCACCAACGCCCTGTTCATCGAGGGCAGGCGCATCGGCCGGATCTTCATCCAGGGCCCCGGCGCCGGCTCCGGCCCCACCGCCGCCGCCGTCGCCGCCGACATCGCCGACGTCATGACCATGGCCAGGCGCCCGGTCTTCCAGGCCCCGGCCGGCGACCTGCCGCCGTTCGTCGCCGTCGCCCCCACCCGCCGGGTCGGCAAGGCCTATCTGCGCTTGCTGGTCGAGGACAAGGCCGGCGTCATCGCCGCCGTCTCCGAGACCCTGGCCGAATGCGGCGTCTCCATCGACAGCTTCCTGCAGAAGCCCGTCGAAGACGTCGGCGGCGTCCCCATCGTCCTGACCACCCACGCGGTGGCCGAGTCGGTCCTCACCGACGCCATCGACCGCCTCGAACGCCTGCCGGTGGTGCTGGAACGGCCGAAGCTGCTGCGGATCGCCCGGATTTGACGGGCTCACCGTCGGCCAACGCCTTCGACCGGCTGATGCACTTCACCTGCGTCGGGATGGGCTATTGCGGCTGGACCGATGCCGACGGCCAGATGCGGCATGTGACCGACTTCATTCCCGACGAGGGTCCGGTCAGCGCGGACCAGTTCGTCGAGTGGGTGCTGCTTGCCGAGGGGCGCAGGTCGGACCTCACGCCGCTTCGCCACAAGCGCCAACTGCGCCAGACCTTCGTCGACATCATGGGCGGCGCGGTGGTCGACGCCCGGCGGCGCTGGCCTGAAGCAGACACTTCCGACGGCCCCTAAGGGTAGGAAGCGGAAGTTCAGACTATTCGTATGGAAAAGGTATCCAAGAGCGCTTGGGCCTCCTCGCGCTCGAACTCGGAAATATAAAACGAGATGTTCGCGACGGCGAGACATCGCAGTGCGGCTTGCAAATTCTTACGAACCCCTACGCCGTTGAGATAGCACCGAGCCATGTCCAGGTGAGCGCTGCCATCACCCGCTCTTGCGACCCGTTCGAACCAGCGGAACATGAGCCTTGGTTTGCCCTTCTCCCGATAGAGGACCGCAATATTGGTGGCCGCCGCGTGGCTGCCTAGTCGCCAAGCCTTGCGGTACAACGTCATCGCCCGGGCCTTGTCTTGGGTCACCCCTTCGCCGACGTCATACATGTAGCCGAGCGTCTGGAGACACTCAGGATCGCCAAGCACCGCTCCTTGCTCGTAGTACCGTCTCGCCGATTCGAGGTCGCCACGCTCGCCCGCGGCCCAGGCAAGCCGAAGAAGGGCGTCGGTATTCACCAGGGCCATGGTCGCCACGTTAGCGACCTCACCCCAATGTCTGCAATGGGTCGAGGCTGTGTAAAAACGCGCGGTCCATGGCAGCCTGGTGGGACAATGCGAACGCGGGCCGAGGCCCGTTTCAGGCGTGGATCGCCGCCATCAGCGGCTTAGCGCCCATGATGGCGATCACCCGCTTGAGGTTATAGGCCAGGATGTGGAGGCCGATCTCGGTCTTCACATTGGGCAGGCGCCTCATCAGGAAGTGTGTCGATCCCATCCACGCCTTGATCGTGCCGAAGGGGTGCTCGACGAGCCGTCTTCGCTGGCGCATCGCGCCCGGCGCCAAGTCCATCCGCTGCTGCAGGGCGTCGATGACGGCTTCATGCTCCCAACGGGTCACCCGTCGGGCGATGCTGGGCGTGCACTGAGGCTTGAGGGCGCAGGCCTGGCAGCTGGCTTGGTCCCAGTAACGGTGCAGCGTCAGGCCTTTCTCGACCGTCGTCATATGGCGCGGCAGCAGGGCGCCGGATGGACAGCGGTAGACGTCCTGATCGGGCAGATAGACGAAGTCCTGCTTGCCGAACCGGCCGTCGGCCTTGGCGCCGGAGGTCAGAGGCTTGGGGACATAGGGGGTCACGCCCATGGCCTCGCAGGCGCGGATCTCCTCGCCGGAGAAGTAGCCGCGGTCGGCCAGCACATCGAGCGTCTCCACGCCCAGCGCGTCCTTGGTCCTGGCGGCCATGGACGAGAGTTGCTGGCGATCGCTGCCGGTTATGACGACGTCGTGGGCGACAATCAGGTGATGCTCGGCGTCTACGGCGGACTGGACGTTGTAGCCGACCATGCCGCTACCCCGTCCGCTGGTTGCCATCGAGCGGGCGTCCGGGTCGGTCAGCGAGACCTGGCCGTCGGGTGAAGCCGAGACCTTGGCCTCCATGGTCTGCAGCCATCGCATCTGCTCACGCAGCCGCTCGACCTTCTCCTTCAGCCGCTCCGAGCGCGCCTCGACAGCCTCACCTTCCTGACGGTCGGCGGTGTCCAGGTCGCTCAGATAGCCGGCGATGTGCTGGGCCACCTGCTCCAGGCGCTTCTTGAGCTTATAGGCGGTGAAGTTCTTGTCCCGCGTGTTGACCGCCTTGAACTTGCTGCCGTCGATGGCGACCAGGGCCGCGCCGAACAGCCCGACCTGCCGGCACAGCACCACGAACTGGGCGCAAGCCGCCTGGATGGCCGGGCCGTTGTCCTTTCTGAAGTCGGCGATGGTCTTGTGGTCAGGAGCCAGCCGGCCTGTCAGCCACATCAGCTCGACATTGCGCCGCGCCTCGCGCTCCAGCCGGCGGCTGGACTGCACCTTGTTCAGGTAGCCGTACACATACAGCTTCAGCAGCATGGCCGGATGATAGGCCGGACGTCCCGTCGCCGCCGGCGTCACGCCCTCAAAGCCCAGCGCGCCCAGATCCAGGTCGTCCACGAACACGTCGACCACCCGCACCGGGTTGTCCTCGGCCACATAGTCATCAAGACATTCGGGAAGCAGCGTCGGCTGCCGGCGGTCGCAACCCTCAACGAAGCGGCTCAACTCCACCTCCTGATGCTAACGCCAGGATTCTAGCTGATTTGCGGTGTTTTCACACAGCCTCGGTCGGAAGCGGACATCGGCGGCTCAGTTGCTTTTCCGCAAGCTGGCCGTGATGTTAGGCTGCCAGAGGCCGGTGAAGGGGGCGACGTGTACTCGGTTCATCTAGACCAGGCTCATTTTCCCGCTCAGAACGACCATCCCGTGCTCGAAACAACGGTTGGCGGCGTCTTGCGGGCGTGCGCAGAGGCGATGCCCGACGCCGAGGCCTTGGTCGAGGCCGACATCGCCGGCGTGCTCCGGCGGCGCTGGACCTATGGCGAGCTGGCGGCCGAGGCCGGGCGTCTGGCGAGGGCGCTGTTGTCGCGCTACCGGCCCGGCGAACGGATCGCCGTCTGGGCGCCGAACATCCCCGAGTGGGTGATCCTCGAATACGCCGCCGGGCTCGCGGGACTGACTTTGGTCACCGCCAATCCGGCCTACCAACCGCGCGAGTTGCAGTACGTTCTGGAGCAGTCGGGCGCCGTTGGCCTGTTCATCGTCCAGGAGCATCGCGGCAACCCGATGGCCGAGATCGCCGCGCAGGTGGCGACGCAGATCCGCGCCGTGCGC
>JAQGIK010000149.1 GCA_028291265.1 Caulobacter sp.
CTCGACGTACTGCACCGATGTCGCCCGGATGATCCAGGCGCCCGTGCTGCACGTCAATCCTTCGCCACCTTCAACGCCCGCCCGGTCACCAGCGTCCCCTTGCCGAACTTCTCAGCCAGCCGGTCCATCGCCGTCTCATGCTTCAGCGCCCGCGTCTCGTCGCCGGCGAAGAAGTCCGCGCCCGACGCCCCGGCGACCTCGAAATCCGACAGGCCCGCCCCGATCAACCGGTACAGCGTCCCGTCCGTCTCGCTTGCCAATAGCTCGCGCACCGCATTGAACAGCGTCCGCGCCGTCTGCGTCGGGGCCGGCAGGGTGCGCCTGCGGGTGATGATCTTGAAGTCGGTCTTGCGCAGCTTCAGCACCGCCACCCGGCCGGTGATCCCCTCCTTGCGCAGCTGCCGCGCCACCTTCTCGCACAGCGGCCAGAGGATGTTCTCGAGCGTCTCGCGATCCGAATAGTCCTCGTTGAAGGTGGTCTCTGCGCTGATCGTCTTGCGGCCCTGGCCCGGATTGACCAGCCGGCCGTCCTGGCCGTGGGCCAGCTTGTGCAGGCTCATGCCGTGGCTGCCGAACTCGGTCGCCAGCTCCTTGAGCTCGGCCCGCGCCAGGTCGCCGACCGTCCGATAGCCGGCCTTCTCCAACGTCGCCGCGAATACCGGCCCCACGCCGGGCAGGATGCGAACCGACTTGGGCGCCAGCACCGACGCCGCCTCTGAGCCCAGCACCGAGAACCCGCGTGGCTTGTCCAGCTCGGAGGCGATCTTGGCCAGGAACTTGTTGGGCGCGAGCCCGATGGAGACGGTGATCCCCACCTCGGCCTCGATCCTGGCCTGCAGCCGCGCCAGGGTCAGGGCCGGCGGCATGCGGTGCAGCCGCTCGGTGCCCGACAGGTCGATCCAGCACTCGTCGAGCGACAGGGTCTGCACCAGCGGCGTCAGGTCGCGGATCATCGCCATGATCCGCTTGCTCTCGTGGACATACTTGGCGAAGTCGGGCTTCAGGATCGTCGCCTGCGGGCAGAGCTTGCGGGCCGTGAACATCGGCATCGCCGACCGCACGCCGCTCATCCGGGCGATGTAGCAGCAGGTGGTCACCACCCCCCGCACCCCGCCGCCGACGATCAGCGGCACGTCGCGCAGCTCCGGCCGGTCACGCTTCTCCACCGAGGCGTAGAAGGCGTCGCAGTCCATGTGGGCGATGCTCAGGGTCGCCACCTCGTCGTGCGCCACCATGCGCGGCGAGCCGCAGGCCGGACAGCGGCGCGGGGCCGTGTCTCCGGTCCAGAAGCAGTCGCGGCAGAAGGCCTTCATGGTTGGCGCGGGTCCCGGTCGATGGCTGGCGCGGTCGGGGGTTTCATATATGTTCTCGCCTCGCCTGTGGAGGTCCAAGCCGCAGCCTCGCCGCAACGGATGATCTCTCCATGACCGTGCCCGACCAGATCGAAGCCTATATCGCCGGCCAGCCCGAGCCCAAGCGCGGCGACCTGCAAACCCTGCACAGCGTCATCCTGCAGGAGATGCCGGAACGCAGGCTGTGGTTCCTGGACGGCAGGGACGACACGGGCAAGATCGTCTCCAACCCGAACATCGGCTACGGCCTGCGCACGATCCGATATGCCGACGGCAAGACCAGGGAGTTCTACCAGGTCGGCATCAGCGCCAATACCACCGGTGTCTCGGTCTACATCCTGGGCATCGACGACAAGAAGCATCTGGCCAACGCCTACGGCCAGCGCCTCGGCAAGGCGAGCGTCACCGGCTACTGCATCAAGTTCAAGGCGCTGAAGGACATCGATCTGGAGGTCCTGAAAGAGGCGATCCGGGACGGCGCCGCGCGAGCCTGACCAGGCCCGTCTCGCCGTTGATGAATATGTCTAGACATATTCCAGCGCTTTTCCGCGGCCGGACCGGCCTTGCGCAAATCGTCGACCGCGACGGGGTGGTTTTCGGGTGGACATCCCGTTGGTGGGGTGTCCGACAAAAGGGTGTGGCCGGCCGTCATCTGGGTGGTCCCAAGGTGTTGTAAAAATTGATGCTTTTCCGTCTCGACTGACCCGATCCGCGCTATAATGGTCTGGCCGCTTCGATAGACGATGGTCAGCCTTGCGGCCAAAGCCACGCCGCCCCGCGAACCCCCGAGGAATCGCCATGCGCCGCCTTGCGGATCGGCGTCTCGAAGGTGTCCGAGAACACATGATGCGCGATCAGACCCGGCAGCCGTTCGTAGAGTTCGTCGATGTTCGACATGCCGCCGCCCAGCACGATGACGTCGGGATCGATGATGTCGCAGACGACGGCGAGGCCGCGCCCCAGCCGGTCGATGTAGCGGTCCAGCACGTCGCGGGCGATGGGCTCGCCGGCCCGGGCCTGTTCGACGATCTGCGGGCCGTCGAGGGCGTGGCCGGCCGACTGCTGGAAGTCCTCGAGGAAGGCGGTGCCGCTGATCCAGGTCTCCAGACAGTTGACCCGTCCGCACCAGCATCTGTGGGCGCCATGCTCCTCCGGCGTCGCCCAGGGCAGGGGGGTGTGACCGAACTCGCCCGAGAAGCCCGAGGCCCCCGGCCAGTCCCCGCCGCCCAGCCACAGGCCCGCCCCGCAGCCGGTGCCGACGATCACCCCGAACGCCGCCTGCTTGCCGACCGCCGCGCCGTCCGCCGCCTCGGAGATGATCATGCAGTCGGCGTCGTTGCGCAGCCGCACGGGGCGCCCGAGCACCCGCTCCATGTCGGCCTGCAGCGGCGCGTCGTTCAGCCAATGGCTGTTGGCGTTGCGCGACAGCCCCGTGGCCGGCGAGATCGAGCCGGGGATACCGACGCCAATCCGGTCGAACCACTGGCCGACCTCGGCCTCGACGGCTTCGACCACCTGGCGGGTGACGTCCAGCGAGGCTTCGTAGACGCGCGGATTGGGCAGGCGAATCCGCGACACGAAGCGGCCGTCGCCATCGAGGGCGGCCGCCTCGATCTTGGTGCCGCCGAAATCAACGCCGAGTCTGAGCATGCGGCGATATCCCCCAATCCGCCGGCCGCAGGCAAGGCTTGCCTGACGGTGCGGCAGTGCTTCTAGATCGCGGCAAACGCATAGTGGAGAGACGCATATGGCCCAGGGGCCCCTGTCCGGTCTGAAGATCGTCGAGTTCGCCGGAATCGGTCCGGGACCGTTCTGCGGCATGCTGCTGTCCGACCTCGGGGCCGATGTGGTGCGCATCGACCGCAAGGGGGCCGGCCGCGGCTCTCCCGCCGACATCACCGCCCGCGGCCGCCGCTCGGTGGCCCTGGACCTCAAGAACCCGGCCGCCATCGAGACCTGCCTCAAGCTGATGGAAGAGGCCGACGGCATCATCGAGGGCTTCCGCCCGGGCGTCATGGAGCGCCTCGGCCTCGGCCCCGACGTCGCCCTGAAGCGCAATCCCAAGCTCGTCTACGGCCGCATGACCGGCTGGGGCCAGTTCGGGCCCTACGCCAAGGCCGCCGGCCACGACATGAACTACATCGCCATCACCGGCGCCCTGCACGCCATCGGCACGGACGAAAAGCCGATCCCGCCGCTCAACCTGGTCGGCGACTTCGGCGGCGGCGCCCTCTATCTGGCCTTCGGCCTGCTGGCCGGCGTCATCCATGCCCGCGCCTCCGGCGAGGGCCAGGTCATCGACTGCGCGATGAGCGACGGGGCCGCCTCGCTCATGGCCATGTTCTACGGCTTCAAGGCCATGGGCGCCTGGCAGGAGACCCGCCGCTCCAACCTGCTCGACGGCGGCGCCCACTTCTACGACACCTACCAGTGCGCCGACGGCAAATGGATCTCGATCGGCTCCATCGAGCCGCAGTTCTACGCCCTGCTGCTGGAGAAGACCGGCATCACCGATCCGGCCTTCCAGAACCAGATGGACCGCTCGGCCTGGCCCGAGCTGACCCAGAAGCTGGCCGGCGTCCTCAAGACCAAGACCCAGGCCGAGTGGTGCGCCATCATGGACGCCACCGACATCTGCTTCGCCCCCATCCTCGACCTGGATGAAGCCCCGAAACACCCGCACAACGTCGCCCGCGAAACCTTCGTCACCGTCGAGGGCGTCGTCCAGCCGGCTCCCGCCCCCCGATTCTCGGCCACCCCCGGCAAGATCCAGGGCCCGCCGCCGAAGATCGGCTCGCACAACGAGGCGGCCTTGAGCGACTGGGGCTTCTCGACCGACGCCATCAAGCAATTGCAGGACTCCGGGGCCCTCTAAGGTCTCAGGTCTGCAAAGAGTCTGACACTGAACCGACGCTTTCCATTCAGCCACGGTTCAGCCGCCACACCATAGTTTGGCATCGTGACTGGAGGCGCCGCGCTCTCCCGTCCCTCGAAAGCGGCGCCGAAGGGCATACAGGACGAAGGCAAGGTCATCCTGGAGGCGCGTCGCTCGGTCACCCGGGCGGCGCGCCGTCTTGTATTGCGCGGCGCTCTGGTTGCGGGCAGGTTCCCGCGATGTCCGATACCCGCGGCCGGTTCGCGCTTCTTTCTCACTGGCGAGACCTCGATCCGGCCCATTGGGTGCGGTTGACCGTCACCGTGGCGGGCAAGTCCCTGTCGCGCCTGTGGGGCCGGGACGTCATGCTCTACGTCGGCGGGGTCAGCTTCTGGGCCATGCTGGCGGCTTTCCCCGCCATCGCCATCGGCATGGGCCTGTTCGGCCTGCTGATGGACCCCAACAAGATCGCCGAGCGGGCCGAAAGCCTGACCCAGCTGATGCCGCCCGGCGCCCAGCACCTGTTCGAGAGCGAACTGATCCGCCTGGCCCATGCGCCGCTGCAGGCCGTCTCGGCCCAGAGCGCCCTGGCCATCATCATCGGCGGCTACGCCGCCCACCGCGGCTTCAAGGCCCTGCTGGCGGGCCTCTCCTTCATCCATGACGAAGAGAATCAGCGCGGCTTCTGGAACTTCAACTTCATGGCCCTGATCGTGTTGATCTGCGCCTTCGTGCTGATGGGCGTGGTCTCGGCGCTGTTCTTGATGCTGCGGCTGATGAGTTCGGCCCTGAACATCAAGCCCCTGGCCGGCACCTTCTTCCTCAGCGAGTGGACCTGGACCAGCCTCGGCATCACCCTGGCGATGACCCTGATCTACCGCTACGCCATGTCGAGAGAACCCGTCGTCTGGCGCGCCTCGATCATCGGCGGGATGGCGGCGGCCGCCCTGGCCGTCGGGGCCAGCTGGGCCTCGGCCTTCTACGTCGAACAGATCGCCCACCTGGGCGCCACCTACGGCTCGGTCTCGGCCGTGGTCGTCTTCCTCATCTGGCTCAGCTGGAACGTCAACGTCGTCTTCCTCGGCGGCGCCATCGCCACCGAAGTGGAACTGGCCATCGCCCAGCCAACGCTGGACTTCGAGGACGCGCCGCTGATCTAACGCCGGTCGCGGACCCCGAGCCACATCCCAACGGCCACTGCGCATAAGATAAGCGAAAACGCCATGAGGCCGAGTTCGATGGCTGAGGCGCTAAACCGGCCGTCCGTGAAGTGAATGTCGGCTCGGCCGAGCGGCGCCATGATGAAGGTTCGCGGCCAGATAACCAGGATGCTTATGGCCGCAAGCCGCAGCAGCGATTTGGAAATGCCCTGCGGGCTTTGCCGATCGCTCGGTCTGGTTTCGTTGACGCTCATCTGGATTCACCTCGACGGACCGTGAAGGTCATAGCGCAGCCATTCTGCTCCTGATGCAAGAGTTCATGCCCGCCCTGCGCCACGAAGTGCGGCACGTCCACCTTGGCCATCGGGTCGTCGGCGATCAGTCGCACCAGGTCGCCGGCCGCCATCCCTTCCAGCGCCTTGCGCAGCTTCAGGGTCGGCACCGGGCAGCGATGGCCTCGGGCATCCAGAGTGAGAACATCGCTCATCCTGTTCCGATAGCGCGCGGGCAAAACTGCCGCTAGGGTCCGCGCCTCAAACGTAGTCAGGGGGCGTCATGCTTCGGGGTCTGGTTGTCGCGCTGGTCAGCGCCTCCTTCATCGTCACACCGGCCTTCGCGGCCCCGGCCAAGAAGGCCGATCCCGCCAAATGGGACGTCAACGCCCCGCCCGGTCCCTTCAAGGACGCGGTGATCGACACCACCTCCGGCACCTGGATGAGCGTCGACGTCAGCCCCGACGGCAAGGAAGTGCTCTTCGACATGCTGGGCGACCTCTACACGGTCCCCATCGCCGGCGGCGAAGCCAAGTCCCTGACCAGCGGCGTCGCCTGGGACATGCAGGCCCGCTATTCGCCCAATGGCCGCTGGATCGCCTTCACCTCAGACCGCGGCGGCGGCGACAACATCTGGGTCATGGACCGCGATGGCTCCAACATGCACGCCGTCTCGAAAGAGACCTTCCGCCTGCTCAGCCAGCCTGCCTGGTCGCCCGACAGCGAATACGTCGTCGGCCGCAAGCACTTCACCTCCGGCCGCTCACTCGGCGCCGGCGAGATGTGGCTCTACCACCGCTCGGGCGGCGACGGCCTGCAGCTGACCAAGAAGCGCACCGAGCAGAAGGACACCGGCGAGCCGGCCTTCAGCCCCGACGGCCGCTACCTCTACTTCAGCGACGACGCCACGCCGGGCGGCCAGTTCGAATACAGCAAGGATCCCAACACCCAGATCTATGTGATCCAGCGCCTCGACCGCAAAACCGGCGAGACCAATCAGTACGTCACCGGCCCCGGCGGCTCGATCCGCCCGACGCCCTCGCCGGACGGCAAGAGCTTGGCCTTCGTCCGCCGCGTTCGCTACAAGACCACCCTCTTCATCCGCGACCTGGAAAGCGGCAAGGAGACCCCTGTCTACGACGGTCTCGATCGCGACATGCAGGAGACCTGGGCCATCCACGGGGTCTACCCCAACATGGCCTGGACCCCGGACAACAAGGCCGTCGTGCTGTGGGCCGGCGGCAAGATCCGCAAGGTCGACGCCGCCACCGGGGCCGTCGCCGACGTCCCCTTCCATGTGAAGGCCACCCGCCGGGTCACCCAGGCCGTCCGCGCCAGGGTCGATGTCGCCCCCAAGGCCTTCGACGTGAAGATGGTCCGCTGGGCCGAGGTCTCGCCGCGCGGCGACAAGGTCGTCTTCGAGGCGCTCGGCAAGCTGTGGGTCCGTGATGTGGGCGGCGGCCAGGCCAAACGCCTGACCAGCCAGAGCGACCATTTCGAACTCTATCCGTCCTGGTCCCGCGACGGCGCGTCCATCGTCTACACGACCTGGAATGACGAGACCTTCGGCTCGATCCGCGTCGCCCCCGCCGCCGGCGGTGAGGGCAGGGTGGTTTCGAAGAAGCCCGGCCACTACGTCGAGCCGGCCTTCAGCCCCGACGGCCGCACCATCGTCTACCGCACCGTCCAGGACGGCTATCTGACCAGCGCCCTGTGGGGCGGCGAGACCGGCCTGTGGAGCGTGGCGACCGCCGGCGGCGAGCCCACGGAGATCACCACCAACGGCGTGCTGCCGCAATTCGGCGCCGCGTCCGACCGCGTCTACTTCATGAGCTTCGAGGCCGAGGGCAAGCGCGCCCTGAAGTCGGCCAAGCTCAACGGCGACGACCAGCGCGTCCACCTGACCAGCGCCAACGCCTCCGAATACGCCATCGCTCCCGACGAGAAGTGGGTGGCCTGGACCGAGCGGTTCAACGCCTACGTCGCGCCGCTGGTCTTCACTGGCAAGCCGGTCGAGATCGGCCTGGACTCCAAGGCCCTGCCGGTCACCCGCGTGACCCGCGACGCCGGCGAGTGGCTGCACTGGTCGGGCGACAGCAAACGCCTCTGGTGGTCGCTCGGCCCGGAGCTCTATTCCCGTGACCTGAAGGACGCCTTCGCCTTCGTCGACGGCGCCCCCAAGGACCTGCCCAAGGCCCCGGAAAGCGGCATCAAGCTCGGCTTCTCACAGGCCTACGACGCGCCCACCGGCCGCGTCGCCCTGGTCGGCGCCCGCATCGTCACCATGAAGGGCGACGAGGTCATCGAGGACGGTGTCATCGTCCTCAACGGCAACCGCATCGAGGCCATCGGCAAGCGCGGAACGGTCAACCCGCCGGCCGACGCAAGGATCGTCGACGTCTCGGGCAAGACCATAATCCCGGGCATGATCGACGCCCACTGGCATGGCTCGATGGGCTCGGACGAGATCATCCCGCAGCAGAGCTGGATCAACTACGCCGCCCTGGCCTTCGGGGTGACGACGATCCACGACCCGTCCAACGACACCAGCGAGATCTTCGCCGCCAGCGAACTTGAAAAGGCCGGCGAGATCGTCGGCCCGCGCATCTTCTCGACCGGGACCATCCTCTACGGCGCGACCACGCCCTTCACCGCCAAGATCGACAGCTACGACGACGCGCTCGGCCACCTGCGCCGCATGAAGGCGGCCGGGGCCTTCAGCGTGAAGAGCTACAACCAGCCCCGCCGCGACCAGCGCCAGCAGATCATCGCCGCCGCCCGGGCCCTGGACATGTCGGTGGTGCCGGAGGGCGGCTCGCTGTTCGAGCACAATATGACCATGCTGATCGACGGCCACACCACCGTCGAACACTCGATCCCGGTCGCCGCCATCTATGACGACGTCAAGCAGCTGTGGCCGCAGACCGACACCGCCTACACCCCGACCCTGATCGTCGCCTACGGCGGCGCCTGGGGCGAGCACTACTGGTACGAGACGACCAACGTCTGGGAGGACCCGATCCTCACCAAGTACGTGCCGCGCCGCATCCTCGACGCCCGCTCGCGCAGGCCGTTCAAGATCCCGCCGGAGGAGCTGAACCACATCAGCATCGCCAAGGTCGCCCACGAGCTCAACGACCTCGGCGTCTCGGTCCAGACCGGGGCCCACGGCCAGCGCGAGGACCTCGGCCTGCACTGGGAGATCTGGATGATGGTCCAGGGCGGCATGACGCCTCAGCAGGCGCTGCGCGCGGCCACCCTGAACGGGGCCCGGGCGCTGGGCATGGACCGCGACATCGGCTCGCTGGAGGTCGGCAAGCTGGCCGACCTGGTGATCCTCGACGCCAACCCGCTGGAGAACATCCGCAACACCCATGCGATCCGCTTCACCATGGTCAACGGCCGGCTGTTCGACAGCGACATGAACGAGGTCGGCGGCCGCGGACGGGCCCGCAAGCCCTTCTGGTTCCAGCAGGCCGGCGGCGAGACCTGGGGCGGCGTGACCACCACCGAGGCGGCCGACCATACGGACGACTAGGCGTCAGACTGCATGATCGGCAGCCGCGCCAGCAGGGCCACCAGCTCGGCCTGGCGCGAGGTTCCGGTCTTCTTGAGGATGCTGCGCAGCTGGACGCGGAGGGTGTTGACCGCCACGCCGCGGACGGCGGCGATCTCGCTCAGCGTGCGGCCTTCGAGCAGGCCCATCGACAGGTCGAGCTCGGCCGAGGACAGGCGGAACAGGGTGCTCAGGCGCGAGCGGCGGGCCCCGCCGTCGAACTGCGGGCCGTAGGCGATGATCAGCACCTGGGACTCGCCCCGCCGCGAGATCGGCGAGACCATCAGCGACAGGTAGCCGTCGTCCGGCTTGCGGACGCTGACCATCGAGGCCACCGAGCCGCTGCGGTGCAGGGCGTGATAGATCCCGGCCTGCAACTCCAGGTCGCTGGCCTCGTGGGTGGCGACCAGCCGGCCGCCGCGCACCGTCAGGCCGTCGGCCCGTTCCAGCAGCCCGCCGCCATGCCGGTTCTGCGAGCAGACCATGCCGCCGGCGGTGATCCGGAAGATGGCCATCGGGAAGGCGTCGAGGGCCGCGTCGGCGAAGGCCGAGGACACCTGCGCCTGATCCAGCCGGGATTTCAGCTTCAGCACCCGCCGCAGGTGGGGCAGGGCGGAGGTCAGGCTGGCCTGCTGCGCCTCGCTGAAGGCGCCGGCTTCGCCCGGACGGCCAACGCCGACCACGGCCTCCGCGCCGCCCTCGAGCCGGACCGCCGCCACCATCGACCGGCCCGGATCGATCCTGTGGGGCCGCAACACCTCGTTGAAAAAGCTGGAGCCGCGCCAGTCGGCTTCGGCCAGGAAGCTGTCGGTGACGATGGCGGCGTCGTAGGTCCGGGGCCGGCGCAGCCGCCAGGGATCGGTGTCCCCGTAGTCGCCCGCATACAGGTCGGGCAGGCCGCTGAAGACGGCGTTGCTGACAACCCGCGTCTGTCCGTCCGGGGTCTCGACCGCGACCGCCGCCCAGGGACAGTCGGTGGCCTCGGCGATCATCCGCGCCACGCCGTCGGCGTCGATCTCTTCGGAAAGGACGTCGTACATCGACGCCCATCGGGCTGCGGCCGCTGCCATACGTCTCCCCGGACCCTGCCAGTCCGCCCCGATCATCCCCCCGGATGCCGTCTTTAGGTGTCTCTTTAACTGGCTGGCCCGGAAGAGTTGCATGAACGCCGGTTGGTGAAAAGCCCCCGAACCGGACTAAGCCCGTTGCGGCATGCGGCTAATGCAAACGGACTATGTGCATCCGCCAACCTTGAGAGGACGATATCGGTCCGGACTATGAGAAAGCGGCTGATTCTCCCGCCGCGCGTTTATGTATTGTCAACCACAATCAATCCCTGCTTAATCAATGACTGAGCTGGCCGCGGGGGCGGTCGCTATCAGTTGGGGGCGTCGTACCGGGAAATCTGGGACTAAACACCAGGTCTCCGGTCGTAACCTGAAAAGCTGAGCTTCCTCATCTGACTCACCCCGGTGAGCCAGCGCGAGACCTTGCGCCTCGTTCGTCCCCGCACGTCATCGACACAACAAGCGCACGGCCAATCCCGTGCCGATCAGGGCGGAACAGTACCATGGCAGGCACCCCTACGGCTGGTGACGACAACATTGTTGGCACGGCGGGCAAGGACACGATCGACGCCCTCGGCGGCAACGACACCATCGACGGGCTGGGCGGTAACGACATCCTCAAGGGGAGCGCCGGCGACGACATCATCACCGGCGGCCTGGGCAACGACACCCTGTACGGCCTGGCCGGGAACGACACCGCCATCTACAACAACACCGTCGTCCAGGCCGCCAGCGCCGGGCCCGCGGTGATGGGCAGCTGGGTCGGCGCCCTGCTGCATATGACGACGGGCGGCCTCGACGGGACCGACGTCCTCAACGCCTTCGAAAAGCTGATCATCAACGGCGTCACCTTCGACGTGAACGTCGCCGCCCACAACGTCGTCGCCAGGCTCGGCGCCGACGTCGGCAACGGCGTCGAGGACAGCGGGCCGGTGACCGGCAACGTCCTGGCCAACGACTACGACGTGGATTCCCAGCTGACCGTCACCGGAGTCTCGTTCGGAGCCAGTGTCGGCACGGTCGGCGCCGGCCTGGCGGGGGCCCACGGGACCCTGACCCTCAACGGCAACGGGACCTACAACTATTCGCCCGGCGCCAACCAGAACGGCACGGACGTCTTCACCTACCAGGTGATGGACGGCGGCGTGGCCAAGAACGTCACCCTGACCATCAACGTCTCGGCCGTGAACGACGCGCCGGTCGCCAACGACAGCGCTCACACGGTTGACGAGGACACGGTCATCAACAGCTCGGTGACCGCCACCGATCCCGACAGCGTCCCGACGTACACGGTCGGCACGGGCCCGTCGCACGGCGCCCTGACGCTCAATCCGGACGGCAGCTACCAGTACACCCCGAACGCCAACTACCACGGGACCGACAGCTTCACCTTCGTGGCCAGCGACGGCCAGTACCAGGACAGCGGACAGGTAGACATCACCCTCAACTCGGTGCCGGGCGACGTCCTCGTCGTCGGGGCCGGCGGCTACGCCTCCATCCAGGCCGCGATCGACGCGGCCGAGGCCGGCGACACCATCCAGATCACGGCCGGGACCTACCACGAGAACGTGCTGGTCAATAAAAGCGGCATTACCCTCGTCGGCGTCGGCGAGGTCAACCTGACCGGCACGTTCAAGACCGACAACGGCATCAGCGGCGACGTCAACACCTGGCTGGAGACGGCGCCCGGCTACAGCCCGGCCTCCGGCGCGGCCCTGACGGTCAGCGCCAACAACGTCTCGATCAGCAACATCAACATCGACAGCTACTACACCGGCGTCGAGACCAGCGGCGACCTCACCGGCCTCAGCCTGACCAACGTCGATGTCTCCAACGGCATCTTCGGGCTGCACAAGGAACTCGACAACGGCTCGCTCGACGGCGTGACCGTCACCGGCGGCTCGTTCAGCAAGATGCACATCGGCATCGACTTCGAGAAGAACCCGGGGATCACCGGCAACGACGTCGTCAACTTCACCCTCGACGGCACGAGCTTCTCGGACATCACCGCCAAGGGCTTCTACGCCGAGACCCTGACCAACGGTCATCTCACCGACTTCACGATGACCCACGTCGGCTACTTCGGCGGCACCCCGTCGTTCGGCGGCTTCGCCGGTTCGGGCATCGAGCTGAACCTCAAGAAGGGCGCATACTCGGGCATCGAGATCGACCACTTCACGATGACCAACGTCGGTCAGTCGACCCGCTTCGGCGCGCCGCACGACAACGCCGCGGCCATCTCGATCAAGCCGCGCGACGACTCGGGCAGCTACACCCCGGTCAGCATCACCGACGTCATCAAGATCCACGACGGCACCATCGACGGCACCTCGACCGGCATCCGCAACGGCGAGACCGGCAAGAACCACGTCACCGGCACGATGGAGATCGAGAACGTCGTCATCACCAACGGCGTCCACAACGCCCAGAACGGCGACATCGAAAGCCGCACCCAGGCCAACACCCACATCATCGGCAGCGACGGGGCCGACAACTGGGTGGTCAATCCGCAATCGATCGGGACCATCAGCTTCGACCTCGGCGACGGCAATGACACCGTCAGCGGCGGGACCAGCACCAGCGTCCTGACCATCAATGGCGGCGACGGGGCCGACAGCCTGACCGGCGGCGCCGGCGCCGACAACATCACCGGCGGCGCGGGCGGCGACATCATCGTCGGCGGCGGCGGCCTCGACACGGCCCACTACGGCGTCGAGCTCAGCGCCTCGGACTTCGACGGCGCGGGCGGGACGTTCACCGTCGATGCCGGGGCCGAAGGCATTGACGCCCTGGGCGTCGAGAAGGTGGTCGACGCCTCGGGCGACGTCTTCTGGCTGGTCTCGGCCGGCGGCTCGATCCAGGCGGCGGTCAACGCCGCCGCCGACGGCGACACCATCCTGATCGCGGCTGGCAATTACCGCGAGCAGGTCATCATCGACAATCGCGACCTCAGCATCGTCGCCTCCGATGGCGCGGTGCTGGAATCGCCCGACCATGCGGCCATCACCAGCGCCGGCGCCTACTCGGTCCTGGCCATCATCAACGGCTCCAACGTCACCGTCGACGGCCTGACCATCGACGGCCGCCACCAGGGCGGTACGACCGGCAACCTGTTCGCCACCCAGCAGTTCGGCGGCGTCGCCTTCCTCGACTCCGACGGCGCCTTCCGGGACGGCGCGATCAGCGGCATGACCAACGCCGTCCTCGGCCCCTACCAGTACGGTTACGGCGTCATCGCCCGCAGCACCGGGGCCGAGCACCATGTCGAGATCTCCGACACGGAGATTTCCGACTACCAGAAGAACGGTATCGACGCCCGTGGCGCCGGCCTGGTCGTCGACATCTACGACAACACTGTCACCGGCCAGGGCGCGACCTCGACCATCGGTCAGAACGGCGTCGTGCTGGTCGGCGGGGTCGAGGGCGTCATCGACGACAACACCATCTCCAGCATCGGCTTCATCCCCGGCTTCAACACCGCGGTCGGCATCCTGGTGTTCGGCAATGGCGCCGCGTCGCTGGACATCACCAACAACGCCATCACCATGGCCGACACCGGCAGCGACACGGGCATCAACCTGGTCAGCTCCGAAGGCGCGGTGATCACCGGCAACATCATCACCGACGCCAACATCGGCATCAGCCAGAACAGCGATCTCAACACGCCGCTGGACGGGCCGTCGCTGGACAACAACACCTTCGTCAACGTCGACATCCGGTTTGAGTTCGACTCCGACGACGACAGCGCCAGCGACTACACGGTGACCGGCACCGCCGGCGACGACTACCTCGACGGCTCGGCCAGCGGCGACCTGCTCGACGGCGCCGACGGCAACGACGAACTGGCCGGCATGGACGGTGACGACGCACTGGTCGGCGGCGCCGGCAACGACCTCATCGACGGCGGCGACGGCAGTGACACGGCCAGTTACGACGTCGAACTGAGCGGCGCCGACTTCGGCTTCGCTTCAGGCGCCTTCACCCTGAACGCCGGCGCCGAGGGTTCCGACACCCTGTCGGGCGTCGAAAAAGTGGTCGACGCCTCGGGCGACGTGTTCTGGCTGGTCTCGGCCGGCAGCTCGATCCAGGCGGCGGTCAACGCCGCCGCCGACGGCGACATCATCGTCATCGGCGAGGGCGTCTATCGCGAGCAGGTCGTCATCGACAACCGCGACCTGGCCATTGTCGCCGTCGGTGACGCGGTGCTGGAATCGCCGGACCACGCCTCGGTCACCAGCGCCGGGCTGTATTCGGTGCTGGCCATCATCAACGGCTCGAACGTCAGCGTAGACGGCCTGACCATCGACGGCCGTCACCAGGGCACGGGCTTCGGCAACCAGCAGTTCGCCGGCGTGGCCTTCATCGACTCCGACGGCGCCTTCCGGGGCGGCGAGATCATCGGGATGACGGACACCACCATCGCCGGCGGCGGCCAGCATGGCTTCGGCGTCCTGGCCCGCAGCAGCGGCGCTGAGCACCACGTCGAGATCTCCGGGACCGACATCAACGACTTCCAGAAGAACGCCATCGACGCCCGCGGCGCCGGCCTCGTCATCGATCTGCACGGCAACGCCATCGCCGGGGCCGGTTCGACCAGCGACATCGCGCAGAACGGCATCGTCCTGCTGGGTGGCGTCGAGGGCTCGATCGACGGCAACACCATCACCGATATCGGCTACATCGGCCCGTTCACGGCGGTGGGCGTGCTGCTGCACACCAACGGCTCGGCGCCGGTCACGGTGACCAACAACGTCATCACCATGGCCGACACCGGCAGCGACACGGCCATCAGCCTGGTCAACACCGAAGCCCAGACCGTCACCGGCAACACCATCACCGACAGCAATTCCGGTGTCGCCCAGTCGGGCGAGTTCGCGAACGTCCTGTCGACGGTGGAGAGCAACACCTTCGTCAACGTCGCCTACCAGCTCGACTTCTTCCCGGATGACACCCTTCCGGACGCCTTCGATGTCACCGGCACCACCGGCTCCGACTACATCGGCGGCGCGGACGGCGACGACACGCTGAACGGCGGTACGGGCAACGACGAGATCGACGGCTTCGGCGGTACGGACACGGTCATCCTGGCCGCCCTGTCCACCGGCTCCTCGGCGGTCCAGGCCGGCGCCACCCTGACGGTCACCTCGGCCGACGGGACCGACACGCTCGACAACGTCGAGGCGGTCCAGTTCACCGACCGGACGGTCACGGTGCACAACGGCAACGCGGTGCTGATCGACGCCAACGATACGGCGGACGTCAACGAGAACGCCTCGGTCGGCGGCAACGTCCTGTCCAATGTCTACGACCTGGACAACGACACCCTGACGGTCATCGCGCTGCTCGACACCCACGGCGCGCCGGTCACCCCGAGCAGCGGCGTCTACACCGTCGCCGGGGCCTACGGGACCCTGACCCTCAACGCCAACGGCGGCTTCAGCTACAACGCCACCAGCGACGCGCCGAACGGCGGCCAGATTCTGACCGAGACCTTCACCTACACCGCCTCCGACGGCGGCGACACGACGGTCCATACCCTGGTCGTTTCGGTCCATGGCGCCTGGGAGGTGATCAACGGCACCAACGCCGCCAACACCCTCCAGGGCAGCAGCCAGGGCGACCAGATCAACGGTCTCGACGGCATCGACAAGCTGTTCGGCAACGGCGGCGACGACCAGCTGAACGGCGGCGAAGGCAACGACCAGCTCAACGGCGGGGCCGGCGCCGACGACATGCATGGCAACAACGGCAACGACAGCTACACGGTCGACAACGCCGGCGACACGGTGGTCGAGGCGGCCGGGGAGGGGACCGACTCGGTCAGCTCCAGCGTCACCTTCGTGCTTGGCGACAACGTCGAAAGCCTGACCCTGACCGGTTCGGCCAACCTCGGCGGCACCGGCAACGCCGGCGCCAACACGCTCAACGGCAACACGGGGAACAACTACCTGAACGGCCTGGGCGGCAACGACATCCTGCGCGGCGGCGACGGCGCCGACGTGATGTACGGCGGGACCGGCAACGACCAACTCTACGGGCAGGGCGGGGCCGACCACTTCATCTTCGAAAACGGCTCGATCCTGCTTTCCGGGACGCGGGAGTCCGACATCGTGCGGGACTTCAACGTCGCCGAGGGCGACCGCATCGACCTGTCGGCCATCGACGCCAACAGCATCCTCGCCGGCGACCAGGCCTTCACCATCGTCTCGTCGTTCAGCGGCGTGGCGGGTCAGGCCCTGGTGCAGTTCACCGGCGGTTCGACCCTGATGCGGCTGGACGTCAACGGCGACGGCCAGGAAGACATGCGCATCTCGATCATCGGCAACCACGTCGGCACCACCGTCCTCACCGGCGGCGAGCCCGACAGCCAGGGCGGCTGGATCCTCTAGCCGGCCTGATCGACTAAAACCTTCAGGGCCCCGGCCGTCGCCAGACAGCCGGGGCCTTTTTCTGTCCGGCCCCGGAGCCTTTCTGTCTCGCCAACGCCGGCCCTCGCGGGCAGGATCGGCGGGCAGAGGGAGGGCCTATGCCGGACGACCACAGCATCGAGGTCATCGACAACCGCACGGCGGGCCGCTTCGAGGTTCATCTCGGCGGCGAGACGGCCTTCGCCGAATACCGGCTGGAGGGCGACAGCATCGTCTTTCCCCATACCGTCGTGCCCGACGCCTTCGCCGGAAAGGGCGTCGGCGGGGCCCTCGTCAAACACGGCTTGTCTTACGCACGGGAGAGGCGGCTAAGGGTCAAGCCGACCTGCAGTTTCTTTGCCGGATACATCACCAAACACCCCGAGTATCACGACCTGGTTCACCCGGATTTCCGGTCGAAACTCGGCATTGCCTCCTAGGGACGAGACATGAAAACCCGCATCACCGAACTCTTCGGCATCCAGCATCCGATCATCCAGGGCGGCATGCACTTCGTCGGTTTCGCCGAGATGGCGGCGGCGGTGTCCAACGCCGGGGGGCTCGGCATCATCACCGGCCTGACCCAGCGCACGCCCGAGGACCTGGCCAAGGAAATCGCCAGGTGCAAGGAGATGACCGACAAGCCGTTCGGGGTGAACCTGACCTTCCTGCCGAGCGTCAACCAGCCCGACTACCCGGGCTATGTGAAGGCCATCCTCGACGCCGGCATCAAGGCCGTCGAGACGGCCGGCAACAACCCGGCCAAGTGGCTGCCGCCGCTGCAGGAGGCCGGCGTCAAGGTGATCCACAAATGCACCTCGGTCCGCCACAGCCTCAAGGCCGAGGCCATCGGCTGTGACGCGGTCAGCGTCGACGGTTTCGAGTGCGGCGGACACCCGGGCGAAGACGACGTCCCCAACATGATCCTGCTGCCCCGCGCGGCCGAGGAGCTGAAGATTCCCTTCGTCGCCTCCGGCGGCATGGCCGACGCCCGCTCGCTGGTCGCCGCCCTGGCCATGGGCGCCGAGGGCATGAACATGGGCACCCGCTTCATCGCCACCAAGGAAGCGCCGGTCCATGAGAACGTCAAGCTGGCCATCGTCGCCGCCAGCGAGCTCGACACCCGCCTGGTCATGCGCCCCCTGCGCAACACCGAACGAGTGCTGACCAACGCCGCGGTCGAGCGGCTGCTGCAGAAGGAAAAAGAGCTCGGTCCGAACATCAAGTTCGAGGATATTTTCGCCGAAGTTGCAGGTGTTTATCCGAAAATCATGATCGATGGCGAAATGGAAGCCGGCGCCTGGTCCTGCGGCATGGTCGCCGGCCTGATCCACGACATCCCGACCTGCAAGGAACTGATCGACCGCATCATGAGCGAAGCCGAGCAGATTATACGCGGTCGTTTGGAAGGCTTCCTGGCGGCTTAGCCTTCACGCGCGTTTCTCCCTCCCATAAAGGGGAGGAGGGCGCTCTACCCCGCCTGACAGGCGATCATCCCCGCCGCCGGGACCACGGTCTCCCAGCCTGCGGCGTCCTTCAACTCCACCGAGCCGTCGCGGGCCACGACGCCGCCGATCAGGCCGTTGGGCGTTTCGCCGCGGAAGCGGACGGTGAGGGTCAGGCCTTCGCCGGTGAAGGTCTGCTCCTCGTAGAGGCCCATAACCTGTTCGCCGTCCCAGGCGGTCAGCGGCAGGTCGAGGGTCTTGCCCTTCATCACCACGCGGGCCGAGGCCGGGTTCTGGGTGGCCATCAGGATGCGCCGGGCCGGGCTGGTGTTGGCCCACAGGAACAGCGCGCACTGGCCGGGGGCCAGCTTCTGCTGCGCCAATTCGCCGAACGGCACGCCGCCGTCGTTGGGGGCGGGGGCGTTCTGGGTCTTCGGCGCGGCGAGAGCGGCCGTCGCGGTCAGCACCACCGCGGCAAATGTCAGCAGGCGGATCATGGACGTCCCTCGGAGGCGCGGCGCCAACGGTCGCCGTCCTGGGTGAAGCCGGCGGCGGCCAGAGCCTGCCCTAATGCGGGGTCGGTGGGAATGAGGATCAACTCCGAGCGCCAGCCGCCGTCGCCGGCCAGGCTGATCCGCGCCTCGATCCGCAGGCCCTGGGCCTCGCCGGCCATCGGCAGCACCCAGCGCCCGGCGCTGCACACCGGCGCGCCGGTCAGGGTGACGGGCTGGGGAAGCGGCCCTGTCCCGCCGATCTGCGCCGTGGCCTTGCCGGTCGCCTGACGACACTGGCCGCGCTGAAATACCGCCGCGACATTCTCGAGCTTGAGCGCGCCGGCAACCGGTCCCGCAAAACCCAGCCGGTCCAGGGCCAGCAGGCCGGTGACCTGGTCGGCCCCGGTGCGCGAGCCGGCCGCCAGCAATCGCCCCGTGCCGGTGAAGGCGCCGCCGCGAGCCTCGGCCTCGAGCCGCACCGCGCCGGTCAGCAGCGGCAGGATCTGGGTGCGCGTCTTCACCGTCCCCAGCGGCAGGCCCGCCAGCCGCGCCTCTGTGAGGCGGCCGCTCCACAGCCCGCCCTCGGCCTTTTCGGCGGTCAGTCGGCCCTTGGCGGCCCCCAGGGCCAGCGACAGCGGCGCGCCGACGACCAGGGCGAGGACAAAGACGACGACGAACAGGATCAGGAGCTGCGGCGGCCTCATGGCGCGGGCCGCTCCAGGGTGATCTGCGCTTCCAGCAGGCCGCCGTCGGTGCGCGAGGCGGTCATTTCGCTGACCGCCACCCCCTGGGCGCGGGCCAGGCTGGTCAGCCAGGTCATCATCAGGCCCGGATCGGCGCCCGTCAGCCACACGGTCAGCCGGCCGTCGGTCTCCTCGCGGCGACGGTCGACGGTCAGGCCGGCGGCGGCGGCCGACGCCTCGACCACCGTCTGCAGCGGCTGGCCGGTGGTGACCGGCAACCCGCCGGTCCTGGCCGCGGCGTCCAGCTGGGCGAACCGGTCGGCGGCCTTGCTCAGGCGGGTCTCGGAGCCCTTCACCGCGCCGTTCAGCGGCTGCAGGACGGCGAACCAGCCGACGACCAGCAGGATGGCCAGGCCCATCACCGCCAGCATGACCTGTTCGCGGCGGGAGCGGGCCTCCCAGGCGGAGCGCAGGGAACCGATCATCGAGCGCTCCGGACGATCAGATCGGTGCTGATGCGGCCGCCCTCGGTGACCGTGGAGTCCTCGACCATGTCGAGGCCGGCCTGGGCGGCGACGGCCTTCAGGGTATCGAGGTCGGAATAGTTGGCGTAGGCGACGCTGATGCGCAGGGCCGCGTCCTCGCCATAGACCAGGGTCTCCATGCGCACCGGTCCGCTGGCCTGCACCACCTGGAAGGTAGCGGCGGACAGGTCGAGGAACCGGTCGGCGGCGCGGCGAGCCTCCAGCCGGGCCAGGGCCTGGCCGGCGGGATCGCTCGTCCCGCGCAGGGAGGGAGCCATGGCCACCGCCCGGCGATCGGCGCGACCCTCCAGGCTGAAGGCCGCGCCGCTGTTGCGGGCGATCTGGGCGCCGGCGATCAGCAGCGGCGAGATCAGCACCAGCGCCGCCAGGACGGCGGCCCGCTTCCAGCCGCCGGTCTCGGACCGCTCGCCGCCGGGCGCGAAGGCGCCCTGCAACAGGTTGAGGACCGGCGCCTCGGCGCCCCGGGCCAGCAGGGCGGCGGCGTCCAGCGGATTGGCGGCGGCCGGTGTCCGGTCGCCGAGCACGGCCGCCAGCAGTTCCGGCTCGCCGGACAGCGCCAGGTCCGGTCCTCGCACCGCCAGCAGGGGTCCAAAACGCACCCCGACCAGGCCCTCGTCGGCGGGCGGCAGAATCAGGTGGTCGGGGGTGACGACATCGGCCTCCACGCCGAGCGCCGCGGCCCGGTCCAGCCAGCCCTGCAGGCGCGGGGCGTCGACCACGGCGGTGAGGCGCGGGCCCTCGCCGCGCGGACCGACGGCGATGTGCTGCCGCTCGGGGGCGGCGGCCAGCGCCGCTTCGAGCATGAAGCCTGCGGCCGAGCGGGCCTGGGCGTCGCTGGCGGCCGGCAGGTCCAGCCAGCGGGCGGCGACCTCGGCTCCCGGCACGACCAGGATGGTGCGGGCCGGCGTCCAGTCGGCGGCTTCGCCGGGGCGCATGGCCTCGTGGCGCAGCACCTCGCCGCCTGACGCCTCCAGCACTTCCGGCGGACGTTCGGGATCGGCGAACAGGAGGACCAGGCGGTTCATTCGTCGTGCGTCCAGCGGCGGGCGACCAGGCGGACGCCGCCGGGCGATGGGGCTTCGAAAAGCGAGCTCAGAGTGACATCCCCGCCGGCGAAGGTCACCTCGGCGTCGAGGGCGAAATAACGCGATCTGAGATCGACCTGGCTGCGCACCCCGGCGTCGGCCGGCAACTGGGCGAAGGCCGGATGGGCCCAGAAGGCGGAAAGGTCGGTGAAGCCGCCGGCCGGGCGCTGGGCCAGCACACTGCGGGCCGCGCTTATCGAGACGCCGCCCTCGGTCAGGGCGGTCAGCACCACGGCCCGCTCGACGCCCAGGGTATTGATGTTGACCGGCGACAGGTCGGTGGTCGGCAGGGCGCAGACATAGGGCCGGATAGCGGCGTAGACGGCCGGGTCAAAGCCCCGCACGGCCCGCAGTTCGCTGACCTCGGCCAAGGGAACCGACGCGGTGCGATAGGGGGCAGGCCCACGCAGATAGGCTTCATCCTCCGTGCCCGGCGGGCCGAGGTTGTCGCTGTCCATCCATTCGGCCAGGGCGTTCGACAGCGCTTCCGGCTGCGGCTGGTTCAAGGCGGTCAGCAGGGCGGTGAACTGGCGCACGCCCTGCTCGCGCCGCACGAAGGGCTGCGCCCCGCCGGCCAGCACCAGGCTGTTGAGGTTGAAGCAGGCGGTGGCGTCGCTGACCCTGGCCAGGATCCGGCCGTTCTCGATCGGGAAGGCGATGGGGCGACCATTCCAGTCGCCCTCCAGGGAGGTGCGGGTGGCGTCGCGCTCCAGCAGGCGGCCGATGCGGGCCCGGGCCAGTTCCTCGGCCCCGAGCGCGAAATACTGCCCCTGCGTCGCCGTGGCGGCGTTGAAGGTCCGGCGCAGGCCAAAGCGGATGTCGTCCAGCATCCCGACGGCGATGGCCGACATCACCGCCACCATCAACAGGACGGTCAGCAGGGCGACGCCCCGCTCATGCGGCTTGCCGGGATACCTCATCGCTCGTCCCCGGCGGTCAGGAACAGCTGGGTGACCGGGCCGATGCCCCGGACCGTCAGATCGAGCCGCACGGCCCGCGGCAGCTCGATGCCCGACTGTCCCTTCCACGACCCCTGCCAGGCCCCCTGATGCAGGAAGGCGACCTGGCCGGCCTCCACCCCGTCGAGCAGCACCTGCGGCGGCCCCAGCGCCGTGCCGTCGAGGGCGGCCCGTACCCGGCGTTCGATCCGGCCGCCGGACAGGCGGTATTCGACATACTGCAGGGAGGGCCGGGCGGCCTTGTCGGGGTTTTCCCAGCCCCGCCGAACCACGACGAACAGCCGCTCCTTGTTGTCGCCCCAGGCATCCCCGCCGACGAAGGCGATACCGGCCGGCGTTCCGTTCGTATCCCGGGTATGGCGCGGCGCGGCCTGGGCCAGATCGGCCCGCAGGGTGGCCCGCAGCCGCTGGAAGTCGGCAAACCGCTCGACCCGGCTCTTCACCGCCGACTGGCTGGTCAGGGTCGACCCCATCACCGCCGCCCCCGCCGCCGCCAGCAGCCCGAAGACGAACAGCGCCACCAGCATTTCCACCAGGGTGAATCCGCCGCGCCTCATCGCAGGCTCCGGAACAGGGTCAGCACGCCCGCCGGCCTCGGCGAGGCCGGATCGAGCACGACGATGTCGATCCGCAGGATGTCCGGATCGGCGGTCGGGGTCACCGTGCGGCTCCAGCGCCAGGTCCGCAGTCCGGCCTGCTCGGCGCCGCCCGTCACCCCGATGGCCGGCGGCCGCGCGCCGGTCATCACCTCGACGGCGCGGTTCTCGGCGACCACCGCCGCCAGGGCCTTGGTCTCGATCCGCCCCGCCGCCCGGGTGTTCTCGCCCGACAGGTTGATCAGCGCCATGGCGGCCAGGCTGAATACCGTCAGCGCCACCAACACCTCCACCAACGTGAACCCGCCTCTACCCCGCATCGACCCTCACATTGCCGGCCTGATCGACCAGCACCTCGACGCTCTTGCCGCTGCGACGAAGGGTGAAGTGAGCCGGATTGGCGACCCCGGTCGGATCGAAGGTCACCCGCCGGACCTCCTTCTCGGCGGTCACGGCCGTGCCGGGCAGCCAGGCCTCGCTCTCGAACGGCCCGTCGTCGAGCGCCTGCCAGCCGCCGGCCTTACGCACCCGGAAGCCGTAGCCCTCGTCGGTCGTCGCCACCTCCACCGGCCGGTTCACCAGAACGGCCTCCTCCTGCGCCCGCTTCAGCCGGGCGGCGAAACGCTCGCCCTCGGCGGCCACGGTCATGGCGCCGTCGGGAATGGCCACGACCACCACGGCCGCCATCAGCCCCAGCACGGCCAGCACCACCATCAGCTCGACGAGGGTGAAGCCCGGCCGGCGCCGGCTATTTCCAGTTGCCGATGTCCGCGTCATCGCCTTCGCCGTCCTCCTGGCCGTCGGCGCCATAGCTGTAGATGTCGAACGGGCCGTGCTTGCCCGGGTAGCGGTACTGATAGGGGTGGCCCCAGGGATCGTCCGGCAGCCGCTTGATGTAGCCGCCCTCGCGGTAGCGGCTGGCGGCCACGCCGGCCGGCGGGGCGGTCAGGGCCTGCAGCCCGGCCTCGCCGCGGGGGAAGGCGAAGGTGTCGAGGCGGTAGCTCTCCACCGCCTGCTCGAGGGTGGCGACGTCGGCGCGGGCCTTTTCCTTCATAGCGCGACCCTGGGCCGGCAGCACATTGATGATCACCACCGTGGCCAGCAGGCCGAGGATGACGACCACCACCATCATCTCGATGAGGGTGAAGCCTGGGCGGCGCGAGCGAGGTATTTCAACGTCTTGCGACATCATTCTAACCAATGGCCAGGGTGTTGATCTGCAGGATGGGCAGCAGGATGGAGAGGACGATGGCGGCGACCACCACCCCCATGACAATGATGATCGCCGGCTCCAGCAGGCTCAAGGCGGCGCTGGTGAAGGTGTTGAACTCGCGTTCCAGATAGTCGGCGGCGCGCGACAGCATCATCTCCAGTTTGCCGGAGGCCTCGCCGCTGGCGGCCATGTAGAGCAGCACCGGCGGGAAGACCCCGGCCTTGCGCAGGGCCGCCGACAGGCCGCCGCCTTCGCGGATCGAGACGGTCATGTCCTCGGTGGCGCGGCGCAACACGCTGTTGCCGACCGTACGGGCGGTCAGGGTCAGGCCCTCGAGGATCGGCAGGCCGCTGGCCAGCATGGTCGACAGGGTCCGGGCCAGACGGGCGGCGTTGGCTTCGCGCAGCAGGCGGCCGAGGATGGGCAGGCGGAGGAGGGCGCCGTCGACGGCGAGGCGGAAACCGGGATTGCGCAGTCCCTGGCCGACGGCGAGACCCCCGACGACAAGCAGGATCAGGCCGAGCCAGCCGACGTCGCGCAGGGCGGTCGAAACACCGATGATGATGCGGGTCAGCAGCGGCAGGGTCTGGCCCATGCTGTCGAACTGATCGACGACCTTGGGAATGACGAAGGTCAGCAGGGCGATGACCACGGCGATGGCCGTGGCGGTCAGGGCCAGGGGGTAGACCAGGGCGGTCACGAGTCTGGCGCGGACGGCCTGTTCCTGTTCGAGGAGGTCGGCCAGACGGTCGAGAATGGCGGGCAGGGAGCCGGAGGCCTCGCCGGCGGCGACCATGGCCCGGTAGAGCGGCGGGAAGCTGGCCGGGCGGCGGCCCATGGCCTCGGACAGGCGAAAGCCCTCGGTGATGCCGGCGTGGACCTCGCCGAGGATGGCGCGGACCTGTCGCTGCTCGCTGTTCTGGGCGATGGCCCGCAGGGCCTCTTCCAGCGGGCTGACCGAGGCCAGGGTCGAGAGCTGGCGGGTGATCAGCGACAGGTCCCGGGGCGACAGCCGCTCGCGGAACAGGCCGAGAGCCGGGCCGCCGTCGTTGGCGGCCGTCAGGCGGACGGGGGCCAGCCGGCGCTTCTGCAGGATGGCCCGGGCGGCCCCCTCGTCGGCGGCGCTGACCACGCCATTGCGGGGCGTCCCCTGCGCGTCGAGGGCCAGATACTCAAACGCCGCCATGGCCCTCGGCTCGCTTTTGGGCCTCGGTGTCTTGGCGGGTGACGCGCAGCATTTCTTCCAGCGTGGTGACGCCGGTCAGGACCAGCGCGCGGGCGGCGGCGGCGAGGTCGCCGGTTTCGGAGAGCCCGGCCCGCAGCGCCTGTTCGTCGGCGCTGGCGGCGATCAGGCCGCGCACATGGTCGTCGATGCGGATCGCCTCGTAGACGCCGATGCGGCCCTGGTAGCCGCCGCTGCAATGCTCGCAGCCCCTGGCCCGAAACACCGTCTGGCCCGCGGGGACGGACAGGCGGCGGGCGGTGGCGGCGTCTGCGGCACAGGGCTCGCGGCAGGCCTCGCACAGCCGGCGCACCAGCCGCTGGGCCAGCACGGTGCGCAGGGTCGAGGCCAGCAGGAAGGGCTCGACCCCCATGTCGCGCAGGCGGGTCACGGCGCCGGCGGCGTCGTTGGTGTGGACCGTGGAGAGGACCAGATGGCCGGTCAGGGCGGCCTGGACGGCGACCTGGGCCGTCTCGCTGTCGCGGATCTCGCCGACCATGACCACGTCGGGGTCCTGGCGCAGGATGGCCCGCAGGCCGGCGGCGAAGGTCATGCCGACCCTGGTGTTGACCTGGGTCTGGCCGACGCCGTGCATGGCGTATTCGACCGGGTCCTCGATGGTCAGGATGTTGCGGCTGGCGTCGTTGAGCAGGGCCAGGCCCGCGTAGAGCGTCGTGGTCTTGCCGGAGCCCGTCGGGCCGGTGACCAGGATGATGCCGTGCGGCTCCCGTACCGCCGATTCAAAAAGGCGCAGCAGGGCCGGCGGCATGCCCAGCTGTTGCAGCTGCAGGCCGGCCTGGTCCTTGTCGAGGATGCGCAGGACCACCCGCTCGCCGACCCGGGCGGGCAGGGTGGAGACGCGCACGTCCAGCGCCTTGCCGCCCAGCGCCAGGGAGATGCGGCCGTCCTGCGGCAGGCGCTTTTCGGCGATATCCAGCCGCGCCATGACCTTGATGCGCGAGACCAGCAGCGGGCCGATGCGCTGCGGCAGGCTGAGCACCTCCTTGAGCACGCCATCGACGCGGAAGCGGACAGTGACCGCCGTCTCGAACGGCTCGATATGGATGTCGGAGGCGCCCAGGCGGGCGGCCTCGGCGATCAGGCCGTTGATCAGCCGGATGACCGGCGCCTCGTCCTGCGGGTCGAGCAGGTCGGCCGTGGCCGGGATGTCGTCGAGCAGGGCGTCCAGGCCGCCGGCCATCTCGACACCGCCGGCGCTGGAAGCTGCGAGCCCCTCGCCGGCGTAGACCTCCGAAAACTGGCGGTCGAAGGCGGAGGGCGTGAGGGTCTCGATGCTCAGCGGCCGGCCCAGCACGCGGCGGGCCTCGACCAGGGCCGAGGGATCGGCGCCTTCACGCAAGCCGACCCGCGCCGTCTCGCCGAGCGCCAGCAGGATGACGCCCGTCCGCTTGGCGAAACCGTAGGACAGGGTGGGATCGGCGAGGCTGATCATTTCGGCGGCGCTACGGGGGGCGGCGGGGGTGGCACGTTCGGCGGCTGGGCGCCCAGTTGGTCGATGACGACTGTGTCCAGGTCGTTGGAGCCGTCCTTGTTGCTGAAGGCCGGCTGCTGGCGCAGCAGTTCGTAGCGCGGGCCGGTGACGGCGCGGGCGTCCTCGTCGTTGCGGATGATGCGGGGGCGCAGGAAGATCATCAGGTTGGTGCGCTTGCCCTCGCGGGCCCGGCTCTTGAACAGTTCGCCCAGCAGCGGCACGTCGCTGAGCAGCGGCGTGCGCTCGAGGCTGATGCTCTCATCCTGCTGCAGCAGGCCGGCCAGCACGACGATCTCGCCGTCGCCGATCACGGCGGTGGTCTCGACCACCCGCTTGTTGAGGATCAGCTCGGGATTGTTGGTCGTCACCGTGCCGGCGATGGCCGACACCTCCTGGCGCAGGTGCAGGGTGATACCGCCCCCGGCGTTGATCTGCGGGGTGACGGTCAGCTTGATGCCGATGTCCTGGCGCTGGACGGTGCGGAAGGGGTTGGCGTTGCCGTCGCCCAGCACCTCGCCGGTGGTGATCGGGATTTCCTGGCCGACCAGGATCGAGGCCTCGCGGTTATCGAGGGTCAGCACGTGCGGCGTCGAGAGCAGCTTGGAGGAGTTGTCCTCGCGCACTGCGTTGATGATGAAGCCGAACAGGGTGTCGCCGTTCAGCGTGCCGGTGATGGCCCCCAGGGCGCCGTTGGAGTTGAGCAGCGAACTGACCGCCGCGTCACGCAGTTGGGCGAGCAGCGGGCTGTCGGCCGGCAGGTTGTTCTCGCCGACGATGGCCCCGGTCAGGGCCAGGATGTTGGGACCCGTGTTGGAATAGTTGGTGGCGGCGAACGGCACATTGCCGTTTCCGCCGCCGAGGATGGTCTGCACCCCCAGCCGCTGGGCCGTGCCGTCGGAGACCTCGACGACGATGGCCTCGACCAGCACCTGCTCGCGACGCACGTCGAGCTGGCGGATGACCTCGGCCAGCATGCGCTGGGTCTCGGGATCGGCGCTGATGATCAGGGCGTTGGCCCCGGGATAGCGGGCCAGGTTGGCGTGCTGTGAGCCGGGCGTCAGGGCGGCGACAGGGGCGGCCTCAACCGTCGTCTTGCCGCCGGTCGGCGCCGCGACCTGCTGACCGACCAGCTGTTGCAGGACCGGCAGCAACTCCTCGGCGTTGGCGTGCTTGAGGAAGATGACCTGGATGTCGGCGTTCGACTGGGCGCGGCGGTCGAGGTCGGTGATGATCGGGATCAGCCGGGCGATGGCGTCGGCGTCGCCGCGCAGGACGATGGAGTTGCTGCTCTCGACCGGCACGATGGCGACGGCGCCGCGCCCGCCCTTGCCGTCGGCGCCGGGGGCGGTGGTCAGGTCGTTGAGCACGCGGGCGATCTCGCCGGCGCTGCTGTATTTCAGGGTGACGGTCTGGACCTGGGCCCGGTCCTGATCGATCTGGCCGATCAGGCCCCGGATGCGGCGCACATTGTCGGCGTAGTCGGCGACGACCACGGTGTTGCCACGCGGATTGGCGGTGACCACCCCCTGTGGCCCGACCAGTGGCTTGATCATCTCGGCGGCGCCGGCCGCGTCGATGGTGCGCAGGCGGAAGACTTCGGTGACGAAGCCGCTGCGGCCGGCCGACGGCCCGCGGGCGGCGTTCTCGGCCGGCTCGATGCGGTAGGAGGTCGGGCCGGTCGGGATGGCGATGTAGCCGTTGGAGCGCAGCGTCGCCAGGAAGACCTCGAACAGCTCGCCCTTGCTCAGCGGCCCGTCGCTGGCGACGCTGACCGTGCCCTTGACGCGCGGGTCGATGATGAAGGTCCGGCCGGTGCTGCGGGCGACGTCCTGGATGAAGGCGCGGATGTCGGCGTCCTGGACATTGAGCACCTGGGTCTGGGCCACAGCCGGGGCCGCCGGCCCGAGCACGCCGGTCGACAGGGCGGCCGCGAGGGCGAGGGCCTGAAAGGAGTTCCTCAAGCGGGCGGTGTCCTTAGTGTGAAACGTCATTGGGGGGCATCGGGGAAGGTCAGCTTGGTGGTCGCGGCGCCGCGCGCCAGGACCACGTGGTTGTCGTGCACCGCCTGCAGGGTGACGCCCGGCGCCACCGTCTCGCCGACGAGGTAGGAGGCCTGGCGGCCGTCGGCCGTGCCGATGATGGCCGAGCCCCGGCCGTCGGCGTCGGCGCGCACGCCATAGAGGCGCAAGGCGGCGCCCGAGGCCTGGCCGCCGGCCGCCTGGTCGCCGCCGAGGAAGGGGTTGAAGCTGGCGAGGATGGTCAGGTCCGCCCGGCCCGCCTGGACAGTCGGCGGCGGCGGGGCGGGCGTCGCGATGGCCCAGACCAGCCCGGCCGTCTGGATCGCCAGCAGCACGACGAGGACCGCCTCGAGCGCGGCGCGCCCCGATGCGAATCCCGAGCCGCCCGACATGAGGCGCTGCCAAAAGCCCACTGACGATGTTCCCCGCGGCGACCCGGCGGCGAAGCCGGATCACGCCGGTGCAAAGTGTTACTTGCCGCCGGGACGGATGACAAACGCTGGCCCCTGTTTGGGGCGGCAAGGCCCTGCGGCCTCGCGTCACCCGTGTGGAGCGTTTCAGAGCCCCAACGGCCCCAGGATCCAGACCATCCAGCCGCCCAGCGCCAGGAACACTCCGAACGGCAGCTTCATCTCGGCCGACACCCCGCGCCGGCGGACGACCATGGCCAGCACCACGCTCAAGCCCGCAACCCCGGCCCAGACCACGACGCTGGGCAGCCCCTGCCAGCCGACCCAGGCGCCGATGGCCCCCAGCAGGATGGGATCGCCGCCGCCCAGGCCCTCGCGACCGCGCAGGCGGCGATAGGCGAAGGCGACCAGCCACAGGGCTCCGAAACCGGCGACGGCCCCGATCAGGTTGTGGACCCAGGCCATCGGCGTCTCGCCGAGCAGCGAAAAGGCCACCGTCTGGATCAGGCCGACCGCCCCGAGCGGCAGGGTCAACCTGTCAGGCAGCCAGAAATGCTCGCCGTCGATCACCGCCAGAATCAGCAGCCACCAGCCGAAAAGGGCGCTGACCAGCGCCATCGGCCCGTCGAAGGCGAAGGCCGACCAGACCCCCAGCGCAAGGCAGCCCAGTTCCATCATCAGGTAGCGGCGCGGAATGGCCCCGCCGCAGGTCCGACAGCGACCGCGCAGGACCAGGAAGCTGAGGATCGGCACGAGGTCGATCGGCGACAGGGCGCGGCCGCAGGAGCCGCAGGCCGAGCGGCCTTTGACCACCGTCTTCTCCTCCGGCAGCCGCAGGCTGATCAGGCCGAGAAAACTCCCGGCCACGGGGCCGAGCAGGATGGCGGCGAGGTCCCACAGCCAGGTCATTGGCGAAGGATGCTCGCCCAGGGGTTCAGGTCGGGCTCGGCGATCTTGCTGAGGGTGTTCTTGTCGCGGTGCAGGAAGGGCGCGTCCTGGCCGCGGACCTGCAGGGTGGTGTCCTGGACGTAGCTCCAGGAGCCGTCGTCGTGGAACGTGACCTCGATGCGATAGGCGTCGGTCCGGAAGGCCTGTTCCAGGAAGGTCGTCGAGCAGATGCCGTATTCGGTCTGGCCGCGCACGGCGGTCAGCACCAGCGTCGTCGCATCCCGCTCGGCATGGCCGGCGGCGATGGCCACCTGGCCGCGCGGGATCGACAGGGTCTGCAGGATCAGCCCGGTGGCCGGCTCCCACAGCCAGTAGCCGACCTGGTCGTGGAAGGTGAGGGCCTCTTCGACGGTGTTGACGTGGACATGGTAGCGCAGGCCGTAGAATAGCTGCGGCCCGTTGGCCTGCGGATCGATCGGCTGCATCTCGATGCGCTCGTAGTAGTCACGGGTTTCGGGCCCGTCGGCCTTGGGGTTCACATCGACGCCCCGCCGGCCCTCCCAGATCCCCGCCAGGCGACGCAGCGGCCCCAGGTTGGCCAGGGTCTCGGGGTCGACGTCCTCGGGTTCGGTGAAGATGTCGTCCGGAATGTCCATGCGCGGAGGCTCCTTGTTGTCGCGGCTCCCCGCGGACCTAGCACGACTTCAGGGCAGGCGCTCGGCGAGGCCTGCCGCGTCGACCGGGGCCCGCACCTTGGCGTCGTTGTCGAAGTAGACGTAGACATCTCGGCCGCTAGGCAGGCGCGGCTGCGTCGGTCCGGCATGGTGGTTGTCCGGCGGATCGTCGCCGCGAGCCCAGGCGCGCACACGCCCGGCCCAGAGGTCAAGATCCGGGGCGTCATAGCCGCTGACGTAGAGTTCCTGCGAGCCATGCAGCCGGCAGTAGACGAAGTCGCTGGTCAGGTCGGTCAGCAATGGCCAGTCGACGGTGTCGGCGCAGACCAGGGCCGCGCCGTGATGGCGCAACAGCGCCAGAAAGGCCGGGTCGCGGAAGCTGTCGTGGCGAATCTCGAAGGCATGCCGCATCGGCTGGTTCTGCTCGGCCTCCACCCAGGCCCGGCCGTCCAGGCGTTCGTCGTGCGCCCGGGCCAGTCGGGCGGCCGCCTCGGTATCTGTCGGCAACAGGTCCAGGAAGGCTTCGAAGCGATCGGGCTGGAAGCGCATCTGCGGTGGAAACTGCCACAGGATCGGTCCGAGCTTGGGACCCAGTCGGAGCAGGCCGGAGGCCAGGAAGTTGCTGAGGGCCTGGCGGACGTCCTTGAGCTTCAGCATGTGGGTGATGAAGCGCGAGCCCTTGACCGAGAAGACGAAATCCTCGGGCGTCTCCTCGCGCCAGCGGCCGAAGGCGTCCGGCTTCTGCAGGCCGTAGAAGGTGCCGTTGATCTCGAGGGAATTGAACCGCTCGGCGGCGTAGGCCAGTTCGCACCGCTGCGGCAACTTCCGTGGGTAGAAGGCGCCGCGCCAGCCCTTGTAGGTCCAGCCGGACAGACCGATGCGCAAGGTTCCCGCCATGCCCGACACAAGTTCGGCGCCGGCCGGCGGGTTCCACCGGCTTGCCTTACCGCCGGCCAAGAGCCCGGTCTGCCGCCGCCATCGCCTGGTTCGAGGCCCGATCGGGCGGTCAGACGGCGTCGGCGTAGCCGGCGTAGCTGTGCTTGAGGGTGGCGTGGTTGAGCAGCATCTCGGCCACCTGCTTCTTGCCCGAAGCGTCGAAGATCCGCGTCCGCACCCAGTAGGATTCGGTGCGCTTGCTTTCGGCCAGGGCGGCGATCTCGCGGCGCAGGACGTACTCCTCGCCGACGAACAGCGGCCCGTCGATCAGCCGGATCTCCTGGTCGGCGAACAGGCCGACGGCCGGGCCCTTCACCGGGAACCGGGCCTGGTGGCTGCTGTATTCGGCCAGCACGCTGATCATCTCCAGCGGGATGATCGGCCGGCCCCAGGGGGAGGCCTCCGCGTACCAGCCGGAGTTTTCGGTAATGGCGGCGAGCTTCTGATTGAGGCTGAACGGATAGAGGGCGCCCATGTGCTGGTCCGCATCCATCCGCACCCGCTCCTCGGCCGCCCCGGTCATGCCGACCGTCAGGTCCTCGAGGATCAGCAGCTTGCCGGGCGGCCGAAGCGCCGCCATCCGCTGTTCCAGCAGGGTCGGGCCGGCGCCCGGCCCCAGGCTGGCGCTGGCCTCAAGCACCGGCGTGCCGTCGGCCTTCTCGGCCCAGACCCGCGTGGTCTTCACGCCCTCGGCGGGGATTTCGGCGAAGGCGCGGACCTCTTCGCCCTCGACCACCATGTTCAGGTAGTGCGACGAGATACAGCCCTGCTCGAACCAGGCCTGGCCCCAGATCTTCTCCATGAGCGGCGGGAACAGGCTGAAGTGGGTCGGCCCCTCGATCGGCCCGGCCCGGAAGCCCAGCTTCTCGGCCATCTCGTCGTCATGGATCGAGGCGTGGCCGCCATACTCCTGATCGCCCAGCATCTGGCGCGGCTTGCGCAGGGGGCCGACGAGGGCGAGGGGCGTGTCGAAGGTCACGGACGGGCTCCTGGGGTGGCATGAGGCCCCGCACGGTCCGGCGGCGGGCCGCCAAGGTCAAGCGCCGGTCAGGCTTTCAGGCTGGCGGAATCGGGCAGGAAGGCGGTGATCTCGGCCAGGAACCGCTCTAGCTGGTCGTGATGCAGCCAGTGGCCGGCGTTCTCGAACGAGACCACCTTTGCGTCCCGGAAGTTCGCGGCCCGCCCATCCCTGGACGGGTCCGAGGCCCAGCTGTCCTGGCCGACGCACAGAAGGGTCGGGCAACTGATTTCTCCCCAGACCGCATTGAGCTCCTCCTCGGACAGGTCGCCGGGGGGCGGGTTGCGCAGGTAGTTGTCGAACTTCCAGCTGTAGGAGCCGTCCTCGTTGCGGCTGACCCCGTGGATGGTCAGGTGCCGCGCCTGGTCTTCGCTCAGGTGGCTGTTCTCGTCCCGCATGCGCTGCAGGGCGTCCTCGATGCTGGCGTAGCGTCTGGGCGTTCGACCGCTCTGTTCCCGCCGCTTCTCGATCCAGTCGCGCCAGCGCCCGGTCACCGGCGTCAGCCGCCGCTCGGCGTACATCTTCGGGCTGGGGCCCAGGCCCTCGATGGCGACCAACGCCGTGACCTTCTCGGGAAACAGGCCGGCGTAGCGCAGGGCGACGGCGCCGCCGAGCGAGTGGGCGATGATCGCCACCTGCTCGCGGCCGGACTGCTGGATGAACTGCGCCAGGTCGTAGACCATGTAGGGCAGCATGTAGGCGCCGTCCGGCGACCAGGCGCTGTCGCCATGGCCCCGCAGGTCTGGGCAGACCACATGCCAGTCGCGCCGCAGCGCCCGCGCCACCCAGTCCCAGCTGCGGGCGTGGTCCTGCCCGCCATGCTGCAGGACCAGGGTCGGGGCGCCGGGGTTGCCCCAGTCGAGGTAGTTCAGCCGCAGGCGCTGGGACATGAAGCTGTGGGATGTCGGGCCGGCCCCATCGCCGAAAGTGGGGGGGTCGAAACGGGATGGATCGCTCATGACCCCGTCGTCTCAGAGCCGGGGCGGACTGGCAAGCACCGACCGTCAGATGGCGAGGCCCGGATCGCTTGCCGCAGCTGTGGAGGCTCGCCCGACTTCCACAGGGCAACCCGATGCGCCACGACCGTCAACCGGTGCGAGGCGACGCCCTGCGGAAAGAGGTCGCGACGTTCGCCGCGGACGACAGCCCTCGCCTGTGCGGAGGCCCTCCGAACGCCAGCGCCGCGCCAAGGGCGGCGGCCTGGGCGGGCTGGCGGACAGGGTGGGATTCGAACCCACGGTGGGCTCGCACCCACGGCGGTTTTCAAGACCGCTGCCTTAAACCGCTCGGCCACCTGTCCGTAGGAGCGGGACCGGCGCTATAGCAGGGGCGAATGCGGCAAAACAGCCATTTGCTTCGCGTTAACCGAAACGAAGACCACCCCTGCCATCCTTCGCCATGAACGAGCGGAGGGGCGCCATGCGGCGCGGGACCTGGAAGCGGGGCGGGGTAATTGCGCTGGCGCTGTTGGCGTCGGCCAGCCTGGCCGCCTGCGCCACGCCGCGGCTGTCGCCCCGCGTCGCCGACAACACCCCGACCACCAAGCCCGGCGGCCGCGTCCCCGGCACCATGCGGCCCTATCAGGTCGGCGGCGTCTGGTACCAGCCGCGCGAACAGCCCGGTTACAACGAGGTCGGCATCGCCAGCTGGTACGGCCAGCAGTTCCACAATCGCCAGACCGCCAACGGCGAGATGTTCGACATGTGGGTGGTCTCGGCCGCCCACAAGACCCTGCCGCTGCCCTGCATCGTCGAGGTGACCAACCTCGACAACGGCAAGAAGATCAAGGTGCGGGTCAACGACCGGGGCCCCTTCGTCGGCGGCCGGATCATCGACATGTCCCGGGCCGGCGCCGAGGCGCTTGGCTTCGCCGGCAAGGGCACGGCCAAGGTGCGGGTCCGTTACGTCGGCCCGGCTCCGGCGCGGGGCAAGGACCGCACCCTGCAGTACGCCG
>JAQGIK010000151.1 GCA_028291265.1 Caulobacter sp.
GGCGGCCAGCGCATCCTCGATGCCCCCGCTCGACAACGCCCGGCGGCCGGCGACGCCGGCCAGGCCGCAGAGGGCCAGGGCGCCGGCCGGGCCGGGGTCGGTCGAAACGGGGGTCAGGGTGGCGACCACGGCGGCTTCCAGGCCTTCGTCTCCAAACAGCTCGGCGCCGAGCAGGGCGCAGAAGGCCTGTTCCACACGGGCCCGCGCCACGCCGGCCGGGCGGCGCGAGGCCTCGAATTTCGTCGCCGCGCTCTCGGCGGCGGCGGCGGCCTTGCGCAGGGCGACGACGTCACCTGAGCGACGGGCCACCTCGCGCCAGACCAGGGCGGCGTCCAGCTGGCGCATGGCCGGGTCGCGGGCGCTGATGCGGCCGGCGGCGACATCGGCGGCCCGGGCCTCGGCCTTCAGGAGGCGCAGGTCCAACAGATCCAGCAGGGCCGCGTCGCCGCCGGTCATCCCGTCGCGAGGCGGGCTGGCGGGGGTCTCGAAGGCGCGGCGCAGCTGACGACCGAACTCGAACATGCGGAACTCCGAAACCGTCCCGGACCGGAACAGTCCGGTGGGGGTCATGCGGGTTCAGAGCAAAGCCCGATCCAGTCGCGTTTACAACTCGTTAACCATAAATCCTTTGCCGCGACCGCAAGATTTCCGGGTCATTGGTACTCGCTCGCAAGCACGACGCCGAGGGCGTGAGGGAGTTTCCCGAGCGATGACGGATCGACGGCCCTGAAGGTTCCGCCGAACGTCTTCAGAAAATGCGCGGGGGTGGGCTTGTCCCAAAGATGGAAGTACAAATAGCTGGAATGCGAAAAGAAACCGTCATCGATGTAGTATTCAGTATGGTCGGGAGCATCTTCCGGTCGTCGCCGGATTATTTCATAGATGCTGGTGTCAATATCCTTGATCTCAAATCGCGGCTTGTCGCCGACGTATAACAGCCGAATGGGATCGTTTCGGCGAACATAGTGACAGCTGGTTTCACTTTTGGCGGCCTTGATCTTGCGATCGCTCTCGATGGCGGCGATCGCTTTTGGAAATCCGACAGAGGCAAAGCCGACCGCGCGGACCTGTACGGGGTTGTCGAGCACCGCATTCAGGAAGGTGGCCTGGATTTCGGCAAGGGCGCCGCCCAGCGAGTGGCCTGTGCAGGTGACTTGCGATATCGGGACCCCGGCCTTTCGCAAGGTCTCAACGCATTCCTTGGCGTAATCGAGAGCCGGACTCGACCCCTCGATCCAGCCGGCCAGGCCGGCTCTCGCATTGCCGATCCAGTCGGCTTGGGTTTCGGTGCCGCGGTTCACCAAAATCAACTCCCGGGCCGTTGGCCGGTAGAAGGCGACCCCATCGTAGCCGTTCTTCTTGTTCGGCGGCTTGGGCAGTGACACCCCGCTTCCGGGCAGGGCATCGTTGGGGCCATAGAGCTTTCCCGGCGCCGGCGACTCCAGGGGGCCCGACGGCTTGGGGTGGTTGGACTTGTAGACCAGGGCCGCCAAGGCGATGAGGGCGCGTGGGTCGTCCGAAAGCAGGCGATTGTCGTCGGTCTGCCGGACATAAGCCTGGAGATTGCTCAGCCGGGTCTTCTGGTCATATGCCGTGCCGTTTTCGGTGAACTCGATGTCGTCGGCCATCTCTTGTCTCCCGCTTCAGTCGGGAGAATATGCCACCGCTCGTTGAACAACGTTATCACTAAATTAGTACGGGATCGGCTCGCTGGGGGCCGGCGGCGCGGCGGCGCCGGGCGGGGCTTGTCCGGGGGGCGGTTCGATGACCGGGTCCGGGTCCTTGGTGAGGATTTCCAGTTCGCTGGCGGAGCGGGAGAATTCGGCGCCGAGGCCCTCGTAGAAGCCGTTGCGGGGGTCGGGCTCGGTTTCGGGCTCGATGTCGGGCAGCAGCCAGTCGAAGTCGCGGGCGGGGAGACCCGCATGAGCGGCGACCATGTACTGGCGCCAGATGGTCGAGGGCATGCCGCCGCCGGCCACCCGTTCCATCGGCTTGTCGTCGTCGTTGCCGACCCAGACGCCGGTGACGACGTCGGGGGTAAAGCCGATGAACCAGGCGTCGCGGTAGTTCTGGCTGGTGCCGGTCTTGCCGGCCGCGGGACGGCCGAAGGCGGCCCGGGTGCCGGTGCCGCGCTCGACGACGCCCTTGAGCATCTTCACCATCATCGAGGCGTACTGGATGTCGTAGACCGGCGTGCCGGCCCGCTGGCTGCGGTTGTAGACCGGCTGGCCGTCCTGGGTGACGATGCTCTCGATGATGTAGGGCTGCACCCGCTGGCCGGCCTGCTGGAAGACCTGGAAGGCGCTGGTCAGTTCCAGCAGGTTCACCTCGTAGCTACCGAGCGCCACCGACAGGTCCGGCCGGGCAGGCACCGTGGTGATGCCGAAGCGGCGGCTGATCTCGCCGATGGCCGGGCCGCCGACCTCCTGGCCGACCTTGACGGCGACGGTGTTGATCGACTTGGCCAGCGCCGTCTCGATGGTCACCGGGCCCGAGTAATTTCCACCATAATTTTCCGGCGCCCAGTCGCCGAACTTCACGGGTCCGTCGACGCGGATGTCTTTGGGCAGCAGGCCCTTTTCCAGCGCGGCCGCATAGACCAGGGCCTTGAAGGTCGAGCCGGGCTGGCGCTTGGCCTGGACGGCGCGGTTGAAGGGGGCGATGTCGAAGTCGGTGCCGCCGACCATGGCCCTGATCGCCCCGTCGGTCCCCAGCGACAGCAGGGCCGCCTGGTGGGCCTTGGCCTTGACGCCGTCGGTGCTCAGCACCTTGCGGATGGTGTCGGCCCCGACCTTCTGGAGCTTGGAGTCGATGGTCAGCTTGACGGTCAGGTCGGGGGCGTTGGCCCCGGCGATCTTCACCGCCTCGTTGGTGGCGTAGTCGAGGATGTAGCCGAGGTCGCCCTCGTCCTGCAGGGCCTTGGCCTGCAGCTGGGGCGGATTGTCGAGCGCCTCCTGCTCCTGCGCCGCGGTGATCCAGCCTTCCTTGCGCATGCGGTCGAGGACCAGGTGCGAGCGCTGCAGGGCGGCGCCCATGTTCTTGTTCAGCGCCAGCCGCGACGGGGCCTTGGGCAGGCTGGCCAGCAGGGCCGCTTCGCCGATGGTCAGGTCGGCGGCGGCCTTGCCGAAATAGCTGTGGCTGGCGCCGTCGACGCCGAAGGTGTTGGCCCCGAAATAGATGCGGTTGAGGTAGAGCTCCAGAATCTCGTCGCGGCTCAGCACCTTGTAGAGGCGACGGGCCATGACCGCCTCGTGCAGCTTGCGCTTGATGGTCTGTTCCGGGGTCAGGAACAGGCCCTTGGCCAGTTGCTGGGTCAGGGTCGAGCCGCCCTGCACCGTGTGGCCGGCCCGCCAGTTGGTGATGCCGGCCCGGGCGATGCCGTAGAAGTCCAGCGCCCCGTGCTTGTAGAACCGCCGGTCCTCGGCGGCCAGGAAGGCGTGCGGCACATGCTCTGGCAGCTGGGCCAGGGTGATGCGCTCGCCGTAGCGGGGGCCGCGGGTGGCGATCAGCGTCCCCTCGCGGTCGAGGAACTTGATGCCCGGCGCGCGGTTGACGGCGAACAGGGCGGCCCGGTCGGGCAGCGGCGGCACGTCGGTCAGGTACTTGCGCCAGATGTAGACGCCGCCGCCGATGGCCGTCGCCGTGCCGATGACGAACAGCACGGCGAGGGTGATCCACAGCCACTTCAGCTTGCGCAGGATCGCCTTGAAACGCTCCCAGCCCTGGCCGTCGGAGACGATGCGCTCGGGCCTGGGCTTCTTTTCCTTCGGCGGTTTGACGGCCTTCGGAGGCTTTTCCTTGCGGACCTTCTCGGGCTTGCGGGGCTTCTGCTTCTCAGGTTTTTGGGGCTCCTTCGACTGCGACTCCTCCGGCTCCGGCGGCGAGTCCGTAAACTTGAACGGTTCGAGGGACCAATCGTCGGACACGGGCGAGGAAACCTTGGCGGCTGAGTATCGAAGGGTTTAGGACGCAAGCACCATGCCGCGCAAACCCTTCTGGGAATACAAGAGCCTCCGCCAGATGACGGTGCCCGAATGGGAGAGCCTATGCGACGGCTGCGGCCTGTGCTGCCTGGTTCGCTTCGAGGATGAGGACAGCGGCGAAGTCATCCCCACCCGCGTGCACTGCAAACTGTTCGACAGCCAGGCCTGCGCCTGCACCGACTACGCCAACCGCAAGGCTCACGTGCCCGACTGCGTGAAGCTGACGCCGCACAATATCGACGCCCTGCCCTGGATGCCGCCGTCCTGCGCCTATCGGCGGCTGCATGAGGGCAAGACCCTGCCGCAGTGGCATCCGCTGGTCACCGGCGACCCCGACAGCGTCCACAAGGCGGGGGTGTCGGTGCGCGGCCAGACGATCAGCGAGGACGAACTCAAGGACCCCGAGGACGCCCTCGAATACACGGCCTGGGACCTGATGGTCGATCGGGGCGAGGAGCCCTACGACCCGGACTGAGCCTCCTTTCCGGCGGCCATCTCGAGCAGCATGGTCGCGGCGACCCTGGCCCCGTCGGTGCGGATCTGGCCGGCCAGGGCCCTGGCCCGTTCGGCGGTGGCGGGGGCCAGGGCGATGTCGAGGGCGGCGGTGAGGGACGGCGCGGTCAACGTCCCGCCCTCGTGCGCCGCCCCCACCCCCAGCGCCGCCACCCGCCCCGCGTGATACGGCTGGTCGGCGATCTGCGGGACCACCACCTGCGGCGCGCCGGCCCGGGCGGCGGTGTGGGTGGTGCCGGCTCCGCCGTGGTGGACGACCGTGGCGACGCGGCGGAACAGGGCCTGCTGGTTGATCTCGCCGATGACCAGAGCGTCGTCGCCGGCGTCCTCCAGCTCCAGCCCGGCCCAGCCCGAACCGAGGATCAGCCGGCGGCCGTGGGCGCGCGCCGCCTCGAGGGCGACCTGGGCGGCGGCTTTGAGGACCGGCATCGGCATGCTGCCGAAGCCGAGGTAGACCGGCGGGGCGCCGGCGGCGAGAAAGGCTTCCACGGCCGGGGGCAGGGGGCGGTCGTCGGGCAGGATCCAGGCGCCGGTCTGCACCGGCTGGGTGAGGTCGGTCGGCAGCCAGGGGCAGAGCACGGGATCGGCGGCCAACCACGGATGGTGGGTATTGACGTGGTCGCGGAGGTTCTCCACCGGCGGCAGGCCGACACGGGCCCGCAGGGCAGCGGTCGCGTCGCCGAACAGGGCGTCCATCACCTCGGCGTTGAGGTCCCAGAGGCGGCGGTTGTCGGTGATGTCGCCCGGGACCGGGTGGCCGGGGAAGGCCAGGGGCCGGTGGTGCTCCGACGGCACGAAGGCCGGGCAGTAGGCGCCGTGGACGTAAGGCAGGCCCCGCAGCTCGGCGACGCAGCGGGCGGCGACCGTCGAGGGGAAGAGGCCGATGGCCAGGATGGCGTCGCAGCCCTCGGCCGCCGTCGACAGGGCCTCGAACTGGCCGTTCAGCACCATCGCCGCCCGCTCGGGTAACGCCATGGGCGGATCGTTGGCGATGGCGTCGGCGATCCACTGGCGCACCGAGGTGAAGGCGGGGGCCAGGGTGGCGCCGGCCCGCTCCACCAGGGCGGCGAACTCGGCGTCGGGCGGGCAGCAGACGACGGCCTCTGCGCCCAGCGCCCGGACCTGGGCGGCCAGGCCCGTCACCGGCTCGACATCGCCCCGCGATCCAAAGGTCGACAACAACAGGCGCATGCGCATTCTCCCGTCAGGTTCGATTGTGGGCTTGAAGGCTGCGGACACTGCGGAAATTTCGCCGGGCGACAATTCTTGAACTCAACTCATTCGTCCCCAGATAGCTATCAGGCGGGAGACGACAGTCGGTCCCGCCGGCGCACCCTTTCCCAACAATTTCAACGGCTTGACCCCGCGCGGGTTTGAAGTTTGTTTGAAGTCCTTTTGAAGTCGGCTTGAGGCGAGGGTGAAGCCGGCTTGAAGTCGATCTGCGGCGCCGCCCCGGCCTCGTCCGGCGGCAGCAGGCTGAGCAGCCGCGACAGGGCGAACACCTTGGGTCCCATCTTGACCCGCACGTCGCGGCGGCTGGTCTTGGTGCGGCCGTTGTAGCTCTCCTCGATGGTCAGTTCGCGCAGGCCCGCGGCGCGGGCGTGGTCGAGCTGGGTCAGGTCGAGGTCCAGCCGGTCCTCGTGGCGGTCCAGCCGCACGTAATCCATCAGGTTGGAGAAGGCGACGCGCCGCAGCTCCTCGATGACCATGGCCCGGGTCAGGGTCTCGTGGCGGGTGGCGTGGGCGGCGTTCAGGGCCGCCTGGACGTTGGGCCGCTGCAGCTGCTGGTAGCCGATCTGGCCGGCCGTCCAGGGCTTGTAGCCGGCGCGGACGGCGGCGGCGGTGGCGTTGGGCTCGGCCAGGTAGGCCTCGACGAAGCGGCGCTGTCTGGCCGTCAGGGGGTAGTCGGGCGAGGTGCGGGCGACTTTCGCCGTGGGCAGGGGGAGCTTGGGCATGGGGAGGTCCTTCGGCTTATCGAAGCGGGAGGCCTATTATCCCACGACGGTCCGGGACCGGATATTCGTCGCGCTATGCCAGATCCGACGCGACTATGTCGAAAATACACGCCATACTATGCAACCCAACCGTTCGGGCCGCGTTTGGCTTTGACGCGATAGACCATTCCGACAGTTCCGTTCCTTGGCCTCGCGACGTCCCCGGCCATCGGCTTTCGCCCCGCGAGCCTCCGGTTTTACCGAAGGCCTGCCAATGCCTGATCGAACGCACAGCCTCGAAGACATCGCCTTCAGCCTGACCTTGGCGGTGGTGACCGCCTCGCCGGCCCCGCTGCTCTTGCTGGACGGCCGGTTGACGGTCGTCGGCGCCAGCCTGTCCTTCTGCGACATGTTCGGCCTGGCCCCGGCCGAGGTGGTCGGCCAGCCGCTGTACGCCCTCGACGCCGGCGACTGGGACAGTCCCGGCCTGCGCACCCTGCTGGACGCCGCCGTCGGCGGCCGGCCGGCGGCCGAGGCTCGCGACATCGACCTCAAGCGGCCCCGGCAACCGGTCCGCCACCTGATCATCCAGGCCCGGCGGCTGGTCTATCTGGACCTCGAGCAGACCCGCATCCTGATCGGGGTGACCGACGTCACCGACGCCATGGCCGACACGGGGCGGCAGGAGGCGCTGCTGGAGGAAAACAGCGTGCTGCTGCGCGAGGTGCGCCACCGGGTGGCCAACAGCCTGCAGATCATCGCCAGCGTCCTCTTGCAGAACGCCCGCAAGACCAGTTCCCAGGAGACCCGCGGCAACCTCACCGACGCCCACCAGCGCGTCATGGCGGTGGCCGCCCTGGAACGGCTCCTGTCGACGTCCGAGGCGGGCGACGTCGACGTCCAGGCCTATTTCGGCAGCCTCTGCCACAGCATCGCCGCCTCGATGATCGGCGACCCCGGACAGGTCAGCCTGACCGTCGAGGGCGGTCACGGCATCGTCGAGGCCCGCGTCTCGGTCAGCCTCGGGCTGATCATCACCGAGCTGGTGATCAATGCGCTGAAGCACGCCTTCCCCGGTGAGCGGCGGGGCCGGATCGAGGTCGACTACAATTTCCACGGCCCCAACTGGGTGCTGTGCGTGCGCGACGACGGGGTCGGCATGCCGCGCGGCGAGGCGCGGGCGGGCATGGGGACCAGCATCATCCGGGCCCTGGCCGGACAGCTGGGCGCGACCGTCGAGGTCACGCCGCAGCATCCCGGAACCCAGGTTTCGATCCAGCGCACGCAGATCGCGCTGGTCGAGGACGAGCCCCAGTCAGCGGACGAGGCGGCGGAGGCCGGGCGCGACGCGTCGGTGGACCAACGCGTCGAGGAAAGATCATGACCGCACCGCAACCCCCAGTCGGAAAGCCCGGCAAGCTCGGCAAGACCCTGATGATCGTCGAGGACGAGGCCCTGGTGGCGATGATCCTGCGCGATCAGCTGGTCGAGACCGGCTATGACGTCCTCGACCTGACCGAACGCCACGACGAGGCGGTGGCGGTGGCGCGGGCGCGCAAGCCGGACCTGGCGCTGGTCAACATCCGCCTGGCCGGCCGCGACGACGGCATCGAACTGGCCGAGCATCTCAAGGATCTGGGCATTCCGGTGCTGCTGATCAGCGGCCAGGTCAGCCGGGCGCGGTCGGCCAAGACGGTGGCCATCGCCTCCCTGCCCAAGCCCTACGACGCGGCCGACATGGTGCTGGCGGTGGGCTACCTGCTGGCGCGGCTGGCGGGCGAGGCCCCGCCGCCGATGCCGGAGGGGCTGGAAGTGTTCGACGGGGCCGGGTTCGGGCTGGAACCGGCGGAATAGCGCGGAAAGACGCGGATAAGTCGAACTATCGTCCTGGTAGAACGAACGATCCCTTTCCCGGCGCGTTTCAAGGCGCCGGCTAGCGCCGGCCATTCCCCCGCCGATTCGCCCCCGACCCCGCGGGTGGAATGAAAGGGGCCCCCCGGCATCGCTGCCGGGGGGCCTTTTGTCTGGGCCTGAGCCGCGGCGCTAGATGCGGCTGCGACGGAAGACCAGGTGGTAGATGAGCAGCACCACCACCGCGCCGATGACGGCGACGAACAGGCTGTAGAGGTTGAAGCCGGTCACGCCGGCGCTGCCGAACTGGGCGAACAGCCAGCCGCCGACCACGGCGCCGACAACGCCGAGCACCAGATCCATGACCAGGCCGCTGCCGGTCTTGTTGATGAGCTTGCTGGCGATGAAGCCGGCGACGATACCGAGGACGATCCAGGCGAGAATAGACATTGAGGGCCTCCCAAGGTTGGCGACGATCGCGAACCATTGGAATGCGGAGCGGATGGAGGGGGAATTTGTTCCGGAGGGGTAAGGGGAAGTCGACCGCATGGCCATCGCCGGAATAAATACTCTTGAAGAGTTTGAGGCGGTTGGGGCGGGCCGGAAATCCCGATCCTTCGGGTATTTGGACGAAATATGTTTGAACGACATCAAATTCCTACTGACAAAATGACGAGTAGGAAGGCGGTCATCTGACCGTCCGAATGCCGTTCATCAGAACGGGCGGCTACTCTTGTCAGTATTTACCCGGCGACCTCACTTGAGCGGCGGCTTGGCGGTTTGAGCAACCACAACAACGGGCGTTTGCTGGGCCGACTTTACTAAGATCGGCCCCCACGCGACCGCCATCGTGCCGACCGCACCAATAAGCCCGCCGATGATGGCCCCCTTCAAGGTGGCCCGCGAAGTCTCACGGGCAACTTTGAGAGTCTGCTGGCGGTTCGCGGATGCGATATAATCCCGTGCCACTTCAAGGCTCTTGCCCGAGACCTCACGGTCCAGGATCATCTTTTCTACGTAGTCGGGACCCAGGCGTTCGTAATGGTCGGCGTGGGATTTCGGGTTGATGGGCACGTCAGTCGGCTCCGAAGGGCTTAAACTGACGGGCGGTCCACAACGTGTTTTGCACTTGGACGGCAGGCATCGACGGAATCCAGTGAGCGGAACCCACTGTTTGCCCCGATTGGTCGGGACGGACGGGGTGGGTTGGCTGCCCTCCACTCGTCTTTCTTTCCCTAACCGTCCTCAACGCACTATCCCCGTCGCTAACTTGATCGTTGATGTCCGCCTTGCCCAACACGTTGGTGTTGGATTGGACAAACAGGTTGATGGTCAATTGGACAAACATTTGCTGTTAAGTTTGCCGAACACGCTTGTGATTGATTGATGAAACAGTTAGATAAGCAGAGCAGTTACGAAGCCAACGTCTATACAGTTACGCCCAGACGTGAGCCATTCCCGCTCCAGAAACCAGAGTTCGGGCGTTCGAGCAAGAACTATGCTCGCGGAATGTCTACTGGATACTGGAAAAAGCGGCTCGCCACCGCCGATAGCGTCGAATTTGCCCCCAGTCAGGGCTTGAGGAAGTCCAGGAGGGCGAAGAAGGCCGTCACGCCAACGGCGATGCCGGAAAGCCAAAGGGCGATGTTTGAGCGGTGATAAGCCCGCTTCGCGTAGGTCGCCTGGGCTTCCGCTGCCCGGACGCTCCGTTCGGTCAGGGCTTGTTCGGCTTCCCATTTTTCGTGGGCTTCACGGTCGGATTGGCTTTGAGCCGACCCAGTGCGGACGGAATCGAGAGCGGCAGCCAGCTTCGTCTCAGCGGCTCGCCGACGCTCTAGTTCGCGGCGGGCCATCGGAGCCCCGATTGATCCGAATACACCGGCATCCAGGGTGTCTTCGATTTGCTTTGTGGTCATGCTGGCAAGCTGAGTGTGGAGTTGGACGGCACGTCTCATCCGCCCATCCCCCACATCAACTTCGCCAAGCCCAACGACAAGACCACCAGAACCGAAAAGCAGGTCAACCAAAGTCCCCACCTTCGGTCCGTCCGCCCGGTCGTCTTGTCACGACCGTCCAACCATTCCTTGGCAGCGGGTTTGAGCGGGCCTTTGAAATGACCGTTGACGAGTCCTTGGCGAACCCAGTCTTCGCCGATCTTTTCGAAGAACTCGAATTGGTTGGGCGGGTGATACGTCATCGTTTCTTGTGGCCGACGCGATTGGAGTGATGCCAAGACTCTGACGAGGCTAGAGTTAACTGGCAAGAACAACGTTCATGGTCCGTTCTTGTTTGACTCGCGTTGTCCACAGTGGATTTCACGACCCATTGTTTTTGTTGAGTTTTCCGCGACGGAATGCGGGGAAGTTCGGCGTTTTCGTTGAGGCGTGAAGACTTATCCAGAACGACTTGACTGGGCGATTATCGTTATGGTCCCGCGAGTAGCTGTAAGAGGGCGAGCGGAACGCCGATCAATGTGCCGGCGGGGGCGCTGGACGGCAATCCGGACTTGCGGATCGCCGGGCACATCTTCGTCGGGTCGAAGCCGGACTGGGTGATGATCTGTGACGACTCCCCGCGGTTCGAGGGGCACGCCGGCGGCGGCTGACCGGGCCGGGGGTCAGGTCCCATCGACAGTCTGCATAGTCTCTAAATCAGTTCATCCCGGCGAAGGCCGGGACCCAGAATCAGCCAACGCAGCCTGACTTTTTACGCGGAATCGACGGTGCTCAGGCGGCTGGGTCCCGGCATTCGCCGGGATGAGCGGATCTGAGGGAAGCCCGACACACAGTGCGGCGAAGCCAATGTCGATGGGCGCCAGCCCGGCGCGGCGAGGACCTTCAGGCGCGGAGGCGAGGTCCGCCGGCCCGCCATTGCAGGGCCGCCTCGCAGAGCAGCAGGGGGATGATCCAGGTCATCCAGAGCAGGGCGTTCTGGGTCTCGTCGTTCAGCTTGAGCGGCAGGTAGCCGAGGCCGCGGCAGAAGACGAAGCTCCAGGTCAGGACGTAGCTGCGGATCACCCAGTCGCGGTGGATCTCGATCCGGCGGTTGCGGATGGCGCGGAAGGCCATGGTGGCGGTCAGCAGCCAGGCGGCGGCCAGGGTTCCGGTGGCGGAGGCCAGGGCAAGGTTGCGGTGGACGTCGGTGACGGTCAGGGCCAGGGCGACGCCGGCGGCGAAGGTTCCGGTCAGCAGGTAGGCGCCGCCCACCCAGCGGTGGAAGCGGAACTGGCGGCGGGTCCAGCCGATCCACAGGGCCAGGGCGCCGCTGAACAGCATGACGGTGCCGGTGGCGGCGTGCAGGTAGGTCCAGGCGGCGTGGCCGGCGTGGCGCAGGAAGGGGGCGGGGGCGCCGCCGAGGATCGGGGTGGCCACCAGCCACCAGACCGGAACGGCGGTGACCAGGGCGAAGACGAAGACCGCCGCCGGGAGGCGCTTGAGGAGGTCGGCGCGCGGCCGTGGCTCGGATGCTGCGGTCATCGGCGACCCCCCTGGTCAGGCGGGCAGCAGACACCGGGGCCCGGGGAAATGCAAACCGGCCCCGGCCCGCCGCCGATTGACCGGGCCGGGGCGGGCGGGGACAAGCTTGGGGGGTCGCAACGGAGCATGGCCATGGACCTTGGAATTTCGGGCCGCGTCGCCCTGGTCGCCGGCGGCAGCGCCGGCATGGGCAAGGCGGCGGCTATGGCCCTGGCCGGGGAGGGGGCGGCGGTCTTCCTGTCGGCGCGGGGCGAGGCGCGGCTGGTCGCGGCGGCGGCGGAGATCGCGGCGGCGACCGGGGGATCGGTGACGCCGGTGGTGGCCGACCATGCGACGGCGGCGGGGCGGGCGGCGTTGGCGGCGGCCTGTCCGCGGGCCGACATCCTGGTGATCAGCGTCTCGCCGCCGGCGGCGGTGGAGGACTTCCGGGCCATCGGCGAGGCCGACTGGCTGGGGTCGGTGGCCAGCGGGCTGGTCGGGCCGGTGGAGCTGATCCGGCATTACAGCGAGGGGATGGCGGAACGGCGCTGGGGGCGGATCGTCAGCATCGCCACGGTGGCGGCGAAATATCCCAGCGAGATGCGGCTGCTGTCGGGGCCGGCGCGGTCGGCGCTGGTCAACTACTGCGCGGCGGTCGGACGGCGGCTGGCGCGGGACAATGTGGCGATCAACTGCCTGCTGCCCGGGATGGTGGCGACCGACGGGCTGGAACGGACCTTGAGCGCCCTGGCCGGGAAGAACGGCCTGGACCGGGCCGGGGCCGAGGCCCTGTTCGCCAAGCAGATGCGGATTCCGGCCCGGCGGGTGGGGGAGGCGGACGAGGTGGGCAAGGTCATCGCCATGCTGTGCAGCGATTTCGCCGGCTATGTGGTGGGGCAGAGCCTGGTGGTCGACGGGGGGATGACGACCTCGCTGTTCTAGGGATGAGCGGTAGAAAGAAGAAATCCAGGTTTGGGTCGCTGAGCGCACGCGGGCCGTCGGCGGAGCCTTTCGGCCGGCCAGGGGTTTGGGTGGTCCGGGGGAGTAACCGGATCAGACTATGCGCACCGCCGACCAATGCCTCGACAAGGCCCGTGAACTGGAGTTCCAGGCCTTGCTGTGCGACGGCCCCGGGGACGGCGCGGACTTCCTCGACCTGGCGCGGTCGTGGCGGCAGATGGCCTGTCTCGCGCAGCTACAGGACCTCTATGACCTGGAGCCCGTCGGCCGGGCGTGATGTCTAAAGGTCGCGGGCGTCCGATCCTGCGCGACTTTGTCGGGTCCGCGACCTATAGGGATTGAGGGTGTTCCTTCGGCCGACCTCGGCCGCCGCCCCCGCGCGACCAGATCGGCTTTAGCCCAACCGCCATGATGAACCCCCTTCAGGGGATCGCGGAGGCCCAGACGCTCGCCCAGGCGATCGTCGACACCATCCATGAGCCCCTGCTGGTGCTGGACGGCGACCTGCGGGTGATGGCCGCCAGCCGGGCCTTCTACGAGATTTTCAAGGTCGATGCCGACGCCACCTTCGGCGTGCTGCTGTACGACCTGGGCGACGGCCAGTGGGACATTCCGGCCCTGCGGCTGCTGCTGGAGACCATCATCCCCGAGAAGGCGGCGATGGACGACTTCGAGGTCAGCCACGATTTTCCCGGCGTCGGCCAGCGGATCATGCTGCTGAACGCCCGCAAGGTGGTCTACGAGACGAGCAAGGACCACACCATCCTGCTGGCCTTCACCGACGTCACCACGCGGCGGGCGATGGAGAAGGAGCTGGCCGAGCTGCTGGTCCGCACCGAGGCGCTGCTGGAGCAGAAACAGATCCTGTTGCAGGAGATGGAGCACCGGGTCGCCAACAGCCTGCAGATCATCGCCTCGATCCTGCTTCTGAAGGCCCGTGTGGTCGGCTCCGAGGAAAGTCGCCAGCATCTGCGCGACGCCCACGAGCGGGTGATGTCGGTGGCCGCCGTCCAGAGCCACCTGCACGCCGTCGAAGGGATCGAGCAGATTTCGGTTGGAGACTACCTCACGAAACTCTGCGGCAGCCTGGGCGCCTCGATGATCGGCGGAAGCCAGCCGCCCACCCAGACCGTGGTCGCCGACGAGGGCATGATCGGCTCGGCGGAAGCCGTCCGCCTCGGCCTGATC
>JAQGIK010000041.1 GCA_028291265.1 Caulobacter sp.
TGCTGAATGCGCGCAAGGTGCTCTATGACACCAGCGCCGACATGACCATCCTGCTGGCCTTTACCGACGTCACCGCCCGCCGCGTGATCGAACGGGAGAGGGCAGATTTGCTCGAACGGACCGAGGAACTCCTCGAGCAGAAGCAGGTGCTGCTGCAGGAAATGGAACACCGGGTCGCCAACAGCCTGCAGATCATCGCCAGCATCCTGATGCTCAAAGCCCGGGCGGTGACCTCGCCGGAGACGCGGGGGCATCTGCAGGACGCCCACCAGCGGGTGATGAGCGTGGCGGCGGTGCAGTCCCACCTGCATGCGGTCGAGGGCATCGACGAGATTTCGGTCGGGCCGTATCTGGAGAAGCTTTGCGAGAGTCTCGGCCGGTCTATGATCGCCGAGGACCGGCCGATCGCCCTGGAGGTCAGCGCCGACGAGGGGCGCATGAGTTCGGCCCAGGCGGTGAGCATCGGGCTGATCGTCACCGAACTGGTGATCAACGCCCTGAAGTACGCCTTTCCGGACGGTCGCGAGGGGGCGGTGGTGCGGGTGCGCTACGAGAGCCTGGGCAAGGACTGGAAGTTGACGGTCGCCGACAACGGCGTCGGCGAGGCCCCGGCCCCGGCCACGTCCGTGCAGGGCGGCGGCGGCGGGTTGGGGACGGTGATCGTCCAGGCGCTGGTCAAGCAGTTGGACGCGCGGCTCGAGGCGGTCAGCAACGACAACGGCATGACCGTCACCGTGGCGCGGGCGACCTTCATTCCGCGGAAGCCGTTGAAAGTCGCCGCCGCCTGAAGGCGTGAGGGGCGGGCGCGACGGATCGCCTACGAGCTGTTGATCAGGGAAGCGGCCGGTCGGATGGCTTCCGAACTGGCCGACCTGGGCTGGAGGCCGCCCGCCACCCCTTGAACAGCCGGCGGCCGAACAGGGCGACGGCGACGGCGGCCAGGGCCCCGACGACGATCCAGGCGCCGCTGAAGTGGGCCTGCTGGGCGCCCTTGGCGGCCAGGTAGCCGGGGGCCAGCATGATCGGCGCCCAGACGATGGCCGAGCCGACGTTGGCGATCTGGAAGCGGGCCTGGTTCATCGAGGTCATGCCGGCGATCAGCGGTACGAAGGCCCGCACCGGCCCCAGGAACCGGCACAGGTAGATCGAGGCCGAGCCGTACTTGCGGAAGAACAGCCGGGCCCGGGCGATGGTCCGGCGGCGGCGCTGCATGGCCGGGCTGCGGAAGGCGCCGGGACCGGCGCGGCGGCCGATCCAGTAACTGACCGCATCGCCGAGCACGGCGCCGGCCACGCACCAGGCGATGACGGCGAAGGGGTCGAGGATGCCGGCCGCGGCCAGGCCGCCGGCGATGACCATCAGGGCGGTGGCCGGAAAGAAGGCGCCGATGAAGGCCATGGACTCGCCGAAGGTGATCAGGCCCAGCACCGGCCCCGCCCAGACGGCGTTGCGGGCGATGAAGGCGCCGAGATCCCCGACCAGATTTGGGGCGAGATGTTCCACTACCGCTCCCTATGGCGCCATGCGGCCAGCCACACCAGTGCCCCCGAGAGCGTCAGCCAGGCGGCGGTCGCGGTGGCCCAGTTCCGCAGGCTGGGAACGGCGTTCCAGGCCACGATCTGCTTGCCGTCCGCCAGGGTGAGGGCGGCGTCGGCGCGTCCCATCCCGCCGGTGAACAGATTGTCGAGACCCCAGGGATCGCCGACCACGGCCTGGATGACGCCTCGGCCAGTTCCGGTGGGCTCGGCGCCTATGGCGAGGAAGACGACGGTTGCGACCACGCTCCAGACGACGATCCGCCGCACGCCGATGGCGAAGGCGCTGGCCAGCAGGTAGAAGACCGCCGCCGTGGTGAAGGCCGACAGCCAGTTCCAGGTCTGCGGCGTCCAGCGGATCTGGCGCAGGTCCTCGAGAGCCACATGGCCATCGGGCGTGGGGGGCGACAGCAGCAGGTAGCGGTCGAAGCCCAGGTCGCCGCCCGAGATCAGACCCATGCCGGCGATCCAGATCAGGGCCCAGGCGACAATCGCCGCCAGCCAGACCCAGCCGGCCAGGACGCGGATCAGCAGGTGCTGCTGGCGAGCGACGGGCAGGGTGGCGAAATGGCCCTGTGCGAACAGCTTTTCGCGGCCCCAGAGGGTGAAGCCCATGGCCATGGCGAACAGGGCGACCAGCACATTGGCCTCCTGGGGGAAGTCGACGGTCATCCCCTCCCGAATGATCCCCCAGAGCGCGAAAGCCGTCATCAGAACGAAGAAGCCGCCGAGGATGGCGAACTCGCGCCAGTGGGCGCGGCCGATCAGGCCCAGCTGCTCGGAAAATACGGCCATGAAGGCGGGAGTCGGCCTGGCCGAGGCGAGGGCGCCGGATTGGATCGGCGGGGAAAGGGCGGCGTCCGTCATTGGTCGGCAGTGTCCTTGGGGCCCGTCAGGGGGGCGCGCATCAGGGTGACGACGGCGTCGTCGAGGGTGAGGGGGGCGACGTCGCGGACGACGCCGCCGCTGTCGGTGATGCGGGCGGCCACATCCCTTTCTTCGCCCCAGACGGTCCAGTGGATCTCCCGGCCCAGCGAAGCCCGCTTCATGACGCCGGTCAGGTCGGCGGGGCCGACCCAGCCCTCGGGGCCGGTGGCGCGGTACAGACGCAGTTTCCGCTGCAAATCTTCGCGCGGTAGTTGGGCGAGAAGCCGGCCTTCGCGCAGCACGCCGATGTGGTCGGCGATGCGCTCGACCTCATAGATCAGGTGGGTGGAGACCAGCACCGTACAGCCGGTGTCGGCCAGGTGTTCGGCGACCAGGCCCATGACCTCGTCGCGGGCGACGGGATCGAGGCCGTCGGTCGGCTCGTCGAGCATCAGCAGCCGCGGGCGGCGGGCCAGGGCGGCGATCAGCTGCACCCGGCGGGCCTGGCCCTTGGAGAGGGTTCCGAGCTTCTTGTCGGGCCGGATTTCGAGGCGGCGGGCGAGCTGGTCGGCATAGGCCTGGTCCCAGCGCGGATAGTAGCTGGCCAGGTGGTCCATCAACCGGCCGACGCTCATCCAGCGATAGCCGATCTGGTGGGTTTCGGGCACGTAGCCGACCTCGGCGCGAATGGTCGGCCCGTCTCGGCGCGGGTCGAGGCCGAGCACCCTGGCGGTCCCGCCGGTCGGGGCGATGAGGTTGAGCAGGATGCGCAACAGGCTGCTCTTGCCCGCCCCGTTGGCCCCGGCCAGCAGGTAGACCCCGCCCTCCGGCGCGGTCAGATCGATGCCGGCCAACGCCGTCTCGCGGCCATAGCGCTTGGTCAGGCCGTCGGTGGCGATGGCCGGGACGCCGGAAACCTCCCCATGGAAGTCGGGGGCGTGAAAACCCCGGTCGGCGCGGAGAAGCGGTGCGGTGATCATTCTGCGGCTCTGGGGGTGTCGGCCGACGCGTCCGAGGCTTGGCGGACGGCGGCGATGAGGTCGTCGGCGCTGAGGCCGTGGCGGTGGGCGTCGAGCAGGGCGCGGGCGGCGACCTCGCGGACGATGAGGTCACGGTCCCGGGCGGAGGCCGGGCGGTCGGCGACGAAGGTGCCCTGGCCGCGGCGGACATAGACCACCCCCTCGCGCTCCAGCTCGCGATAGGCCTGGGCGACGGTGTTGGGGTTGAGCCGCAGGTCGCCGGCCAGCTGGCGGACGGAGGGGAGGGGGTCCTCGGTCCGCAAGGCCCCGAGCACCAGGGCGCGGCGCACCTCGTCCATGATCTGGACGTAGATCGGCCGGGCGTCGGTCGTGTTGATGGCGATATGCACGCGGTGGGTAACCCGGTGTATTAGTGAACCAGTACGCTATGTCACTGATGGGAGGCCGTCAAGCCCGTCGCTGCCGCGACCGTTCAGAAGGTGTCGGCGGGGTTGTCCTGGCCGGGTGGCGCGCCGAAGCGGTTGGGTTCCGCCTGACCGGGCGTGCAGCCGAGCCACAGGACGGTCGCAACGGTCACGGCCAGGGGCGCGAAGGTCATGACCAGAGCGCGGATCTCCGGGGCGGGCTTGGCAAGCCCGACCACGATGCCAAGCACGAACCCGGAGCCGAAGGGAATTAGGCCCAGCCAGCCAGTGACGCCTAGATCGTGGAGCCGGCGGTTGGCGTAGAACAACCAGACCGGCAGGGTCAGAAAGCTGGCCCAGACATAGGAGAAATGAAGCATTCCGCCGGCGATCACCAGCGCGAAGCTGGCGACGAGTTGCAAGGCGAAGCCGATCCAGAATTCCCTGCGGTCGCCGCGGCCCCGGACATTGTCGGCGAAAGCCTGAATGAGGTTGTCCATGCAGGTCTCCTGCCGTGGGCGGCACGCTCCGTCAAAGTTGCAATTTTACAACACCGCCCCTTGCGTGGGCCGCGCGTTGGCTTAGGTAGATGCCTTCCGCCGGCTTTGATTTGTGAAGAGGTATCCTTGGCGCGCGACCCCTATCTGGAGCTGGGCGTTTCCCGCAGCGCGGCGCAGGACGATATCCGCAAGGCGTTCCGCAAGCTGGCCAAGCAGTACCACCCCGACGCCAATCCCGGGGACACGTCGGCCGAGGAGAAGTTCAAGCGCGTCTCCGGCGCCTTCGACATCGTCGGCGACGAGGAAAAGCGCAAGAAGTTCGACCGTGGCGAGATCGACGCCGAGGGTCGCGAGCAGAGCCCGTTCGGCCGCGGCGGCGGCTTCGGCGGCGGTGGAGCCGGGCCGGGCGGCTGGTCGCCGCGCGGGCCGGGCGGCGGGCAGGGGCCCGAAGGCGTCGACCTCAACGACATCCTCGGCGAGATGTTCGGCCGCAGCGGCGGCGGCGGGCGCAATCCGGGCGGCTTCGGCGGCTTTTCGACCAAGGGCCAGGACGTCCGCGCCAAGATCGACATCGACCTGGAAGACGCCATCCGCGGAACCAAGAAGCGCATCGCCTTCTCCGACGGCCGCACCATCGAGGTGTCGATTCCCAAGGGGGCCCAGGACGGCCAGACCCTGCGGCTCAAGGGCCAGGGGGCTCCCGGCCGGGGCGGCGCCGGCGACGCGCTGATCGAACTGAACATCCGGCCCCACGCCATCTATCGGCGCGAGGGCGACACCCTGGTCATGGATGTACCGATCACCGTTCCCGACGCGGTGCTGGGCGGCAAGGTCGAGGCCCCGACGCCGGACGGCAACGTCTCCCTGACCGTGCCCAAGGGCAGCAACAGCGGTCAGCAGCTGCGACTCAAGGGCCGCGGCTTCATCGACTCCGGCGGCAAGCGCGGCGACCTGGTGGCGCGGCTGGTGGTCACCCTGCCCGACGTGGCCGGTCCGGAACTCGAGCAGTTCGCCCAGGAGTGGAAGGCGAAACGGCCCTACGCCGCCAAACGGCGCTGATCCTTCGCCTGGGCTCTTCGCCTACAGGGCGCGGGCCCGTGACAGGCCGTCGCACAACTTGCATAACCTGTTCATTCAGCCGCCATTCAGACGGCAGGCCCTAGAAGCACAGGCATGAAACGTCTCGTCGCCCTTTTTGCAGCCGCGATCCTGACCGCCTCCATTCCCGTGGCGGCGGATGCGCAGGGCCGTGGGCCCAAAGGCGATCGGGGCAACCGGGAGGACCGGCAGGAACAGCAGAAGGGCGGCTACGAGGCCCCCCGCGAGCGGGAAATCCCCCTGTCGCAGCTGATCCGCATGGTCGAGAGCCGCACCGGCGGCGAGTACGTCAACGCCAATCCCCGAATGCAGGGCGGCCGCAAGTATTACTGGATGCGGCTGCGTTTCCCCGGCGGCCGATTCGAAGACTTCATGGTCGACGCGGCCACAGGCCAGTTCTAGGGTTCAATCCATGCGCATTCTGCTCGTCGAAGACGATCCCGATCTGTCGCGTCAGCTCAAGCTGGCCCTCAGCGACGCCGGCTATGCCGTCGATCACGCCCCGGACGGCGAGGAAGGCCACTTCCTCGGCGAGACCGAGCCCTATGACGCGGTGATCCTCGACCTTGGCCTGCCCAAGATCGACGGGGTCTCGGTGCTGGAAAAGTGGCGTCGCGAGAACGTCGCCACCCCGGTGCTGATCCTCACCGCCCGCGACAACTGGAGCCAGAAGGTGGCCGGCTTCGACGCCGGGGCCGACGACTACCTGACCAAGCCGTTCCATACCGAGGAACTGCTGGCCCGGCTGCGCGCCCTGGTGCGCCGTTCGGCCGGCCATGCCAGCCCGCAGCTGTCCTGCGGCGGCCTGCGCCTCGATCCGCGCGCCGCCCGCGCCTCGGTCAACGGTGAGCCGCTGCGGCTGACGTCGCTGGAATACCGGCTGCTGCACTACATGATGATGCACCAGGGCCGGGTGATCAGCCGCACCGAGCTGGTCGAGCACCTGTACGACCAGGACTTCGACCGCGACTCCAACACCATCGAGGTGTTCATCGGCCGGGTGCGCAAGAAGATCGGCCAGGACCGCATCGAGACCGTGCGCGGCCTGGGCTACCGGATCATGGCCCTCGAGGGCGAGTCCGACGCGTGAGGTTGGGCGCTTGAGTGACGCGCGCGGACCAGCGCGGAACCGCCAGCCCCTGTTCCGGAGCCTGAGGCGCTCCTCGCTCGTCCTGCGGCTGGTGTTGCTGGCCGGGGTGTGGAGCATCGGCATGCTGGTGCTGGCCGGGTTCGGCCTCAACCACCTGTTCCGCCAGGCCGCCGTGCAGCGCTTCGAGGCCGGCCTCGAGGAATCCATCCGTGGCCTGCAGGCCGAGACCACCGTCGACAACGGCCAAGTCTATGCCCCGCCGATGACCGACGTGCGGGCCTATCGCCCCTACAGCGGCTTCTACTGGCAGATCGCGGAGCTCGACGCCAAGGGCGTGGTCAAGCCGCTGGTCGAGTCGCGGTCGATCTGGGACAGCAACCTGGCCATCCCGGCCGGCATCGGCCCGGCCGCCGCCAAGGCCCCGGGAACCAGCATCTATTTCGACACCACCGACCCCCTGGGCAAGCGGCTGCACGCCGCCGCCCAAGTCGGCTCCATCCCCGGCCGCGACAAGCCGGTGCTGTTCATGGCGGCCGAGAACCGCGAGTCGGTCGATGAGGCGGCCAACCGCTTCATCGCCGTGATCATCGGGGCCCTGGTCGTGCTCGGGGCCGGGCTGATCCTGGCCGTCTATCTGCAGGTGCGCATCGGCCTGGCGCCGCTGTTCGGCCTGCGCCGCGAGGTGGCCCTGGTGCGGCGGGGCAAGGCCGAGCGGCTGGTCGGCGACTACCCGGCCGAGCTGTCGCCGCTGGCCGGGGAGCTCAACGCCCTGGTGGCCCACAACCAGGACGTCGTCGAGCGCCAGCGCACCCATGTCGGCAATCTGGCCCATGCCCTGAAGACGCCGCTGGCGGTGATGCTGACCGAGGCGCGGACCACGCCCGGCCAGCTTTCGGAGATCGTCGAGCGCCAGGCCGAGGCCATGCGGGCCCATGTCGAGCACCACCTGCGCCGGGCCCGCGCCGCCGCCCGCTCGCAGAGCACCGGCGAGCGCACCGAGGTCTCCGAGGTGCTCGACGAGCTGGCCGTGACCATGGAGCGGATCTTCCAGGAGAAGGGCGTCACCATCGACTGGCGCTCGCCCGACGACCTCTGTTTCCGCGGCGAACGGCAGGATCTGCAGGAGGTGCTCGGCAACATCCTCGAGAACGCCGGCATCTGGTGCAAGCGCAATGTCCGGGCCACGGCCGCGCCGGACGGCCCCGACTGGCTGACCGTCACCATCGAGGACGACGGCCCCGGCCTGCCGGCCGAACGCCGCGAGGAAGTGATCAAGCGCGGGGCCCGGCTCGACGAGAGCGCGCCCGGTTCGGGCCTGGGCCTGGCTATCGTCGACGAGCTGGCCCGCGCCTACGGCGGCGACCTGGTGCTGGACGACAGCAACCTGGGTGGGCTCAAAGTGAGTGTCAAATTGCCGCGGGTCGAAGGCTGAACACCGGTTTCGGCGTTCCTTAACCATCAAGACGCCATTTTGGTTACCGGCCGCCGTTTGGGCGGTATCGGGCGTGACATATGGGCGAGCTTTCGCCGGCCAAGGCTGGACTGCTCCGGATGCTGATCGACAGCGCGCCCGACAGCGTGCTGCGCAAGCTTGAGCACGCCCTGTCCGACGACGCGGTCCGCGACGGACCCCTGGGCTCGGTCTGGATGCTGGTCGATCGCGAGACCAAGGACCGCACCGTCCGCAACATGGCGCTGGCCCCGATCATCGGCCTGTTCAGCGGCCCGCTGGCGCAGTTCCCGCCCGGTCAGCTGGGCCAGTTGTGGAAGCATTTGAAGGCCGCCTGGCCGGGCCCCGTCGGCCAGGCCCAGAGCTCGGCCTGCGCCTACAATCCCGAAGACATCGATCCGGCCGCCTTTGACGCCCTGTGCGCCCTGGCGGCGCAGGACCTGGAAGCCGAGGCGCCGCCGGCGGCCCTCGCGGCGTTCGACGCCCCGCGCCTGTTGCCGGCCCTGGCGCTGGCTCCCATCGTCCGCCGCTGCCTGCCGCAACTGGGGGGCTGGCTGGCCCGCATGGACCAGGAACGTCGCGCCGCCGCCCGGCTGGCCTACCGCGACAGCGTCGCCGTGGCCCCCGACGCCGGGCCGCTGTTCTTCCAGATGCTGGCCTCCCGCCTGGGCGAGCCCGGCCAGATCCTGCGGATCATCTCGGCGGTCATGGACCGGCCGAGCGAACGCTATCTGGCCTCGTCGGACCTGGCCTCCTTCGGGGTCATGGTCATGGACTCCATCGACGACCACCTGAAGGTCGTCCGCAACTTCGACACCAGCGGCGGCGAGCCGGCCGGCCGGGCGGCCGGGCGCGCCGTGCACCAGGCCTCCACGGCCATCGCCGAGCTCGAGGAAGCGGTGCAGCTGAGCAAGGACGGCGACTGGGGCAAGCGGCTGGCCGGCCAGAAGCGCGGGCTGGCGCTGTCGGTCGAGGGCCGGCTGAAGGAGGTCGAGGCCGCTGTCGGCCAGGCCCTGCCGGTGCAGGCGATTCGTTACAGTGCGAGGCTGATCAAGGCCGCGCCGAAGCTGTCGGCCGATCCCGATCCCAAGGCGGTCGGCCACGCCATGAGCCTGCTGGCCTTCTCCGAGGAGGTCCGCTCCAGCGCCGACACCGGCGGCTTCGGCGCGACCCGGGCCCGCATTCTCGAGGCGGTCGACAAGCATATCGACCCCTATGTCGAGGACGCCCTGGAACATCTGCGTTCGGACGAGGTCGAGGACCCCGGCCGGGTCCGCGCCTTCCTGGCCATCGCCGCCGACATCCTGGCGCTGTGCAAGGACGACAAGGCGGCGCAGATCGTCCGCCGGCGGTTGGCGGCGGCCTGACTTCTCCCGGATACGGAGGGGCTATCTGCCGCCTCGCTTCCGCACCGGATATCCGCTAACAGCGCGGCCATGTCCCTGTGGCTCACCGTGCTGTTCTGGACCGCCGCCGCCCTGCTGTCGGCGTTGGCGGGCTGGCTGGTGCTGGCGCTCGCCCGGCGGCGGGCGGCGGCGCCCGACGCGGGCGATCCGGGCGTGGCCATGCACCGGCGGCAGCTGGCCGAGATCGACGACCTGGTGGCGCGCGGACTGCTCAGCGACACCGAACAGGCCGAGGTTCGGGCCGAGGCCGGCAAGCGGCTGCTGGCGGCGGACGACGCGGCGCGACCCGTGACGTTGGGCGGCGGGCGGCGGATCGCCACGGCGGCGGCGGTGCTGACGCCGCTGATCGCCTTCGGCGTCTATCTCTGGATCGGCGCGCCAGGCCGTGCCGACGCGCCGATGGCGGCGCGGATCGCCGCCTGGAGCAAGGCCGACCCCGACACCCTCACGGCGGCCCAGGTCGCCGCCGCCCTGACCCAGGTGGCCAAGAAGACACCGAATGACGCGCGGCTGCTGGAGCTGCTGGCCAAGGCGCGGATGGACTCGGGCGACCTGTTCGGGGCCGCCAAGGCCCTGCGCGCGGCGGCGCGCATCGAGCCGCGCAATCCGGCCCTGTGGAACCAGCTGGGCGTGGTCTTCGTCTGGACCAGTGGCGGCGAGGTCGGGCCCGACGCCCGCGCCGCCTTCGCCGAGGCGCTGCGCTTCGATCCGGGGGCGGCCTCGCCCCGCTATCACCTGGCCCTGGCCGACATCGCCGACGGCAAGACGGCGCAGGGGCTGGCCAGTTGGCGGACCCTGCTGGCCGGGATGGCCGCGGACGATCCCAATCGTCCGCCGCTGGCCGCCGAGATCGCCGAGGTCGAGCGCACCGGCAAGCCGCCGGCGCCGCAACAGCAAGCTGCCGCGCCGGCCGGCGCCGACATGGACCAGGCCATTCGCGGCATGGTCGACGGCCTGGCCGCCCGGCTGGAAGCCGATCCCAATGATCCCGAGGGCTGGGTGCGGCTGGTCCGGGCCTACGGCGTGCTGGGCGAAGCCGGCAAGCGCGACGCCGCCCTGGCCCGCGCCAACACCCTCTACAAGGATCAGCCGCAGGTGCTGGCGGCCCTGAAGGCGGCTTCGGAGAAGGTTCAATGAGTTTCTGGCCCAAATCGCACAAGGCCCGGCGGCGGCTGACCATCGTGCTGGCCTGCGCCCCGGTGCTGGCCCTGGCGGTCGGCCTGACGCTCTATGGCCTGCGTGAGAACATCTCCCTGTTCCTGACCCCGGGCCAGGTTCAGACCGCGTCGCTGAAGCCCGGCAAGGCCTTCCAGCTGGGCGGCCTGGTCGAGGTCGGCAGCCTGAAGAAACACGGCGACGCCATGACCTTCCGCGTGGTCGACAACCAGGCGGGCATGACGGTCATCTACGACGGCGAGGTCACCAGCCTGTTCAAGGAAGGCCAGGGTGTCGTCGCCGAGGGCGCCCTTCGCCCCGACGGCGTCTTCGTCGCCAAGCGGGTGCTGGCCAAGCACGACGAGAAGTACATGCCGCGCGAAGTGACCAAGGCCCTGAAAAAACAGGGCGAATGGCGCGGCGACGGCGAGCGGCCGGCCTATGACGCGCCTGCCGCCAAACAGGCCCCGCCCAAACAGGCCTCCCCCAAGCAGGATGGGGCATGATCGTCGAACTGGGCGCCTTCGCCCTTATCCTCGCCCTGGTCCTGTCGATCGCCCAGACCGCCCTGTCGGCGGCGGGCGCGCGCCGGCCGTTGCTGGCCGGGGCCGGGGAGGGGGCGGCCTATGGGGCCTTCATCGCCCTGGTCGTGACCTTCGGGGCGCTGATCCATGCCTTCGTGACCAGCGATTTCTCGGTCGCCAACGTGGCGAACAACAGCCACACGGCCAAGCCGCTGCTCTACCGGGTGGCCGGGGCCTGGGGCAGCCATGAGGGCTCGATGGTGCTGTGGTGCCTGGCCCTGACCGGTTTCGGGGCGGCCATCGCCTGGTTCGGGCAGGGCCTGCCCCGCGACCTGAAGGCCCGCTCCCTGGCGGTGCAGGGGGCGCTGGGGGCGCTGTTTCTGGCCTATACGGTGTTCGCCTCCAACCCGATGGCCCGGCTGGCCGATCCGCCCATCGAGGGGGCTTCGCTCAATCCGCTGCTGCAGGACCCGGCGTTGGCGATCCATCCGCCCATGCTCTATCTCGGCTACGTCGGGTTTTCGGTGGTCTTCAGCCTGGCCGTCGCCGCCCTGATCGGCGGCCGTATCGATGCGGCCTGGGCCCGCTGGATCCGGCCCTGGACCTTGGCCGCCTGGGGCCTGCTGACCATCGGCATCACGCTGGGCAGCTTCTGGGCCTACTACGAGCTGGGCTGGGGCGGCTGGTGGTTCTGGGATCCGGTCGAGAACGCCAGCTTCATGCCCTGGCTGATGGGCGCGGCCCTGCTGCACTCGGCGGTGGTGACCGAAAAGCGCGGGGCGTTGCCGGGCTGGACCCTGTTCCTGGCCATCGCCGCCTTCACCTTCTCGATGCTGGGCGCCTTCCTGGTGCGCTCCGGCGTGCTGACCTCCGTCCACGCCTTCGCCGTCGATCCCGAGCGCGGCCTGCTGCTCTTGGGCATCCTCGGCGTGGCGGCGGGCGGGGCCTTCGCCCTGTTCGCCTGGCGGGCGCCGAGCCTCAGTCCCGGCGGCGGCTTCAAGCCGATCAGCCGCGAGAGCGCCATGGTGGTCAACAACATCGTCCTGACCGCGGCGGCGGCGGCCGTGATGTTCGGCACCCTGTTCCCGCTGATCCGCGAGGCCATCGACGGCCAGACCATCTCGGCCGGGCCGCCCTACTTCAACCTGATCTTCGTGCCGATCATGGTCATCGGCCTGGTCCTGCTGCCGTTCGGGCCGATGCTGGCCTGGAAGCGTGGCGATGCCCTCGGCGCGGCGCAGCGGCTCGGTTTCGCGGCCCTGCTGGCCGTCGGGGCGGGCCTGCTGACCCTGGCCGTCGTCAGCCCGCGCAAGGCGCTGGCCAGCTTCGGGGTGGCGCTCGGCTTCTGGCTGCTGGCCGGGGCCGTGGCCGAGATCGGCGAGCGGGTGCGGGCCTTCCGGGTTCCCTGGCCGGAGGTGCGCCGGCGCTTCGGCGGCCTGCCGCGCGGGGCCTGGGGCTCGAGCCTGGCCCACTTCGGCCTCGGGCTGTTCGTCCTCGGGGCCTGTTTCGAGACGGCCTGGAAGATCGAGCTGGCCGAGGTCATGGAGGCCGGCCGCAGCGTGCCGCTCGGCGCTTACGAACTGACCCTCGACAAGGTCGGCGTCGTCGACGGCCCCAACTACCTGGCCGAACAGGGCCTGCTGACCGTGCGCAAGGGTGGCAAGGTCGTCTGCACGGCCGAGCCGGAGCGCCGCTTCTACCCGGCCGGCGGCCAGACCACCCAGGAGGTGGCGATCTGCTATCGCGGCCTCGACCAGGTCTACATCACCCTCGGCGAGCGCCGGGCGACGGCGCAGGGGCAGCCGGCCTGGCTGGTGCGCGGCTACTTCAATCCCTGGGTTCAGCTGATCTTCCTGGGACCCCTGTTGATGGCGCTGGGCGGCGCGGTGTCGCTGTCCGACCGCCGCCTGCGCCTCGCCCCCGGCCAGAAAAGCAAGGGCGGCCGCAAGAGCCGGGAGGCCGCCGCATGAAGCGCCTGCTGATCGCGCTGGCCGCCTTCGCCTGCATCGCGGCCGCCTCCGATCCCTCCGAGCGGATGGCCGATCCGGCCCAGGAGGCGCGCGCCCGCAACCTGTTCCGCCAGGTGCGTTGCCTGGTCTGCCAGAACGAGTCGATCGACGACTCCACCGCCGACCTGGCCCACGACCTGCGGCAGGTGATCCGCGAGCAGATCGCCGCCGGCCGCACCGACGCCGAGATCCGCGCCTTCCTCGTCGCCCGCTATGGCGAGTTCGCCCTGCTCAAGCCGGCGGTGTCGGCCCCCAACGCGGCCCTCTGGGGCGCGCCAATCCTGGTGCTGCTGGTCGGCGGCGGGCTGCTGGTCCTCCGCCTGCGCCAGGGTGCGGCGACTGCGGCCCTTTCGCCTGACGAGGAGGCGCGGCTTGCACAATTGACGCGCGAAGAGCGAGATTGACACCAAGCCGCCGCGATCTCGCCGCAACTAACACCTTGCTCATGACGCAAAGATAACTTGAGCAGCGTTGCGCATCGCGGCAACGCTTCTAATTTGGACGTGGAAACACCGGCGTAGCGCCGGGCGCAGGAACAAAACGACGATGTCATCGAGAAAGAGCGGATTTGTCGTGGGCGCGGTTGCGGGGGTCGGCGTCGCCGCCGCCGCCATGGCCGGCGTGGGCATGCGGATGGCGGACGCCGCCGAAGGCCATTACGCCGCCGCCGCCCAGCTTTCCCCGACGCGTATCAACTTCGCGCCGCCGCCCGGCGCGCCCATGAGCTTTGCCGACATCTTCGAGAAGGTGTCGCCGGCCGTGGTTTCCATCGACGTCAAGTCGAAGGTCGACCCGGCCACCCTGCGCGGCATCCCGGGCCTGCCCTTCAACCTGCCGGGCCAGGGCGAGGACGGTGAAGAAAACGGCGGCGAAGAAGGCGGTCAGGGCGGCGGTCTGCCGCGCCAGCAGTCCTCGGGCTCCGGCTTCTTCATCTCGGCCGACGGCTACCTGGTGACCAACAACCACGTGGTCGAGGGCGCCGACGAGATCATGATCACCCTCAAGGACGGCCGCGAGCTGCCGGCCAAGCTGGTCGGCCGCGACGACGGCACCGACCTGGCGGTGCTCAAGGTCGAGGGCAAGGGCTTCGCCTTCGTCAACTTCGAGAACGACGCCAAGCCGCGGGTCGGCGACTGGGTGATCACTGTCGGCAACCCCTTCGGCCTCGGCGGCACGGCCACGGCCGGCATCGTCTCGGCCCTGAGCCGCGATATCAACGACGGCCCGTTCGTCGACTACATCCAGGTCGACGCCCCCATCAACCGCGGCAACAGCGGCGGCCCGACCTTCGACACCTACGGCCGGGTGATCGGCGTCAACAGCGCCATCTTCTCGCCGACCGGCGGCTCGGTCGGCATCGGCTTCGCCATTCCGGCCGAACTGGCCGACAGCGTCAGCCGCCAGCTGATCAACAACGGCAAGGTGACCCGCGGCTACATCGGCGCGACGATCCAGAACTTCACCCCCGACATGGGCGAGGCCCTGGGCCTGGGTGGCATCAAGGCGGCCATCGTCGCCGACCTGACCCCCGGCGGCCCGGCCGCCAAGGGCGGCCTGCAGCGCGATGACATCGTCACCGCCGTCAACGGCAACCCGGTGACCTCCTCGACGGCCCTGACCCGCGAAGTGGCCAAGGCCCCTCCCGGCGGCGCGCTGAAGCTGGACGTGCTGCGCGACGGCAAGAAGCAATCCGTCTCGATCCAGTCGGGCGTGCGGCCCTCGGCCAAGGAACTGGCCGAGCTGAGCTCGCCGGACGCGCCGGGCGCGACGCCGAAGGGCGCTGCGCCGCCGGTGGTTCCGGCCCAGCGGCCGGTGGTGCTGGGCATGGCCCTGGCCCCCATCGACGCGGCGACCAAGAGCCGGCTGAACCTCGAACAAGGCGTACTGGTCGAGACCATCCGCGCCGACTCCGACGCCGCCGAACAGGGCGTCAAGCGTGGCGCGGTGATCGTCAGCGTCAACACCCGCAAGGTGACCACGGCGGCCGACGTCGCCGCCGCCGTCGACGCGGCCAAGAAGGCCGGTCGCCCGACTGTGCTGATGGGCTTTGCGGTCGGTGGTTCGACGCAGTTCGTCCCGGTGAAGATCCCGGGTTAGTCTAGGCGAGGGCGGCCCTGAGTCGGGGCCGCCTTCGACTTATCGGCTGGGGCGGCGACATGCGCATTCTGATCATCGAAGACGATATCGAAGCGGCGGAGGCGATGCAGCGTGGCCTCGGCGAGGCCGGCTACGAGTGCGAGCACGCCTCGGACGGCGAGTACGGCCTCGATGCGGCCCGGGCCGGTGAATACGACGTCCTCATCGTCGACCGGATGATGCCGCGCCGCGACGGCGTCAGCGTCGTCGAGACCCTGCGCCGCGAAGGCGACGCCACCCCGGTGCTGTTCCTCTCGGCCATGGGCGAGATCGACGACCGCGTCGTCGGGCTGAAGGCCGGCGCCGACGACTATCTGGTCAAGCCCTACGCCTTCGCCGAACTGATCGCCCGCGTCGAGGCCCTGTCGCGCCGTCGCGAGACGGGCGCGGTCTCCACGACCCTGAAGGTCGGCGACCTGGAGATGAACCTGCTGACCCGCGAGGTTCACCGGGCCGGCAAGGAAGTCGACCTGCAGCCGCGCGAATTCCAGCTGCTGGAATTCCTGATGCGCCACGCCGGCCAGTCGGTGACCCGCACCATGCTGCTGGAGAAGGTCTGGGAATACCATTTCGACCCCCAGACCAACGTCATCGACGTCCACATATCGCGCCTGCGCTCGAAGATCGACAAGGGCTTCGACCGGGCCATGCTGCAGACGGTGCGCGGAGCCGGGTACCGGCTCGACCCGTAGAGATGTGGTAGGATGGCGAAATGACGTCCGATCCTGAACATCCCGAAGACGGCATGGCCGAGGACGCCAAACCGTTCGAGGACTGGGAAGACGCCTTCATCGCCCGCAACCGCGAGGCTATCGGTCGAATGCTGGCCGAGGCTCGTGCGTCGCTCGACCGCGGCGAGGGCCGTGAGTGGAACCTGGAAGAGTTTCTGGAAGAAGCTCGACGGCGGAATCCGTCCGCGCACAGCGGCTGAGGCTCGATGGCGCGGAGATTGATAGTCTCGCCGGAAGCGCGGCGCGATCTCAGCGGAATTTATGACTGGATATTGGCCGATAGCGGCAAACGACGGGCGCAAGCCGTGATCGGACGATTGAACAGGACAATGGCGAGACTGTCAGAGATGCCGAGCATGGGGCGGGTTCGCACAGGATACAAAGGTGCGCCCCAGAGCTTTTCGGTGTCGCCTTGGATTGTCTTTTATGAGCGGCTTGCCAGCCCAACTGGGATTGAGGTCTTGAGGGTTCTCGATGGCCGTCGTGACGTCGACAAGCTGATGGGCGGCGACGCGTGATGAAACTCCCCCGCTTCGTCCGCACCACCACCTTCAGGCTGACCCTGCTGTTCCTGGCGCTGTTCGCCGGGGCCGCCGCGGCCTTCCTCGGCTACATCTATGTCGCCACGGCCGGCGAGGTCAGCCGGCGGGCCGACAACGAGATCACCCGCGAGATGAACTCGCTGGAGGCGACCTACCGCCAAGGCGGGGTCACGGGCCTGAACACCGCCATCATCGAGCGCTCGGCCAGCGAGAAGCCCTTCCTCTATCTGCTGATGGACAAGGCCGGGAAAAAGATCAGCGGCACCATCCCCGTCTCGCCGATGGACGACACCAAGGACGGCGAGAACTGGGAAAGTTTCACCCTCACCGACACCGACATGGACGGCGGCGAGATCCGCCGGCCGGCGCGGGGGCTGCAGGAGCGGCTGGAGGGCGGCGAGATCCTGTTCGTCGGGGCCGACGTCAGCGAGAGCGAGGCCTTCGTGGTCGGCATCGCCCGGGCGCTGTGGGGCGCGGGGGCGCTGATCATTATCCTGGGCCTGGCTGGCGGCGTGCTGGTCAGCCGCAACGTCGCCCGCCAAATGCAGGGCCTGACCGAGGCGGTGGCGGCGGTGCGCGGCGGCGACCTTCGGGCCCGGGTGCGGGTGCGGGGGGTGCGCGACGAATACGACGAGCTGGCCGAAGGGCTGAACGACATGCTCGACCGGCTGGAGCAGTCGATGGGCGGCCTGCGCCACGCCGGCGACGCCATCGCCCACGATCTGCGCTCGCCGCTGACCCGACTGCGGGCCCGGCTGGAGGCCAGCCTGATCGAGATCGAGAACGGCAAGGGCGACCCCCTCCAGGCGATGGAGCAGGCCCTGCTCGACGCCGACAATGTGCTCAGCACCTTCAATGCCGTGCTGGCCATCGCGCGGCTGCAGGCGGCCGGCCGTGTGCCCGATCCCAAACCCTTCGACCCCGGCGAACTGGCCTCCAACATCGCCGAGCTCTACGAGGCCGTCTGCGAGGACAAGGGTCTCGATTTCAAGGCCGAGCTGACCCCGCGCCTGACCGTCAACGGGGCCAAGGAGATCCTTACCCAGGCCCTGGCCAACCTGCTCGACAACGCCATCAAGTACACGCCCGAGGGCGGGGCGGTGATGCTGCGGGTGCGGCGGCGTTCGTCCGGCGAGGTCGAGTTCTCGGTCACCGACACCGGCCCCGGCGTGCCGGAGGAAGACCGCGCCCGCGTCGTGCAGCGCTTCGTGCGGCTGGAAAACAGCCGCACCGAGCCGGGCTCGGGCCTTGGCCTGTCGCTGGTCGCCGCCGTGGCCGAGGCGCACGGCGGGCGGCTGGAGTTGTCGGAAGGGCCCGGCGCCATCGACGGCTCCGGACCGGGCCTGCGCGTGGCCCTGGTGCTGCCGAGGCCGGAGTGAGCGCCCTGGGCCCGAAGCTGGCTCCCTGCGGACCGGTCCTCGACCTCAAGCACGCCGAGCGGACGCGGGAGATTGTCGAGAACGAGCTTGGGGCCGGGGTGCTGGACGCGGTTTGGGGCGCGCTGGCCCCGGTGCTCGGCGCCTCGCCCTATCTGTCGAGCCTGATCCGGCGGCGGCCCGCCTCGTTGATCGAGACGCTGCAGAGCGATCCGGACGAGCGGCTGGAAGTCCTGCTGGTCGCGGCGCGGGCCCAGGCCGACGAGCCCGACAACGCCGTCGCCGCCAAGCGGCTGCGCGAGCAGAAGGCCGACCTGCATCTGCTTTGCGCCCTCTGCGACCTGGGCGGGGTCTGGGATCTGGACCAGGTGACCGGGGCGCTGTCGCGGTTCGCCGATGCGGCGCTGGAGGCGGCGCTGGTGCAGGCGGCGCGGACGGAGATCGAACGGGGGCGGCTGACCGCGCCGGCCGATACGACGCGCGGGCCGGTGCCTGGGCTGTTCTGCCTGGCCATGGGCAAGCATGGGGCGTTCGAGCTCAACTACTCGAGCGACATCGACATCTCGGTCTTCTACGAGCCGGACCTGATGCCGGTGGCCGCCGGGGCCGAGCCGCAGGATGTGGCGGTGCGGCTGACCCATGGCGTCGCCCGCATGCTGCAGGACCGCACGCCCGACGGCTATGTCTTCCGCGTGGACCTTCGGCTGCGGCCCGATCCCTCCTCGACGCCCCCGGCCATGCCGGTGCCGGCCGCCTTCGCCTACTATGAGAGCGTTGGCCAGAACTGGGAGCGGGCGGCCTTTATCAAGGCGCGGGTGGCGGCCGGCGACATGCGGGCCGGGCGGGATTTCCTCGACGAATTGTCGCCCTTCATCTGGCGGCGCAACCTCGACTTCGCGGCCATCGCCGACATCCATTCGATCAAGCGCCAGATCCACGCCCACAAGGTCGACGACCGGGTCACCGCCGCCGGCGCCGACCTCAAACTGGGGCGCGGCGGCATCCGTGAGGTGGAGTTCTACGTCCAGACCCAACAGCTGATCCTCGGCGGACGGCAGACGGCGCTGCGCTCGCCTCGCACCCTGGACTCGCTGGCGGCGCTGGAGGCGTCCGGGCATGTGACGCCGGACGCGGCCCGGCTGATGCGCGAGGCCTACGTGCAGCTGCGGGCGCTGGAGCACCGGGTGCAGATGCTGGCCGACGAGCAGACCCACCGGCTGCCGGAGGCCGACGCCGACCGCAAGCGGGTGGCGGCGTTGTGGGGCCACGCCAGCCTCAAGACCTTCGACGCGGCGGTCGGCAAGATCCTCAAGGGCGTCAACGCCACCTACGGCGAGCTGTTCAAGGGCGAGGAGGCGCTGAGCTCCCGCTTCGGCAGCCTGATCTTCACCGGCGTCGAGGACGACCCGGAGACGCTGGCCACCCTCAAGCGCATGGGCTTCGACGATCCGCCGGCGGTGTCGGGGGCCATTCGCGGCTGGCACCATGGGCGGATCAACGCCACCCGCACCGAGCGGGGGCGCGAGCTGTTCACCCGGTTGGCCCCGCGCCTGCTGGACGCCGCCCACGCCACCGGCGCGCCCAACGCCGCTTTCCGCCGGTTCGGGGACTTTTTCGAGCGCCTGGGCTCGGGGGTGCAGGTGCAGTCGCTGTTCCTGGCCCAGCCCAGGCTGTTCGAGCTGGTGGTGCAGGTCATGGCCTTCGCGCCGGAGCTGGCGCGGACCCTGGCGCGGCGACCGGCGGCGCTGGACGCCCTGCTCGACCCGGCCTTCTTCGCCCCGTTCGAGGCGGGGCAGGGGGCGGCGGCGTTCGACCAGGCGCTGGCGGCGGCCGACGGCTTCGAGGCGGCGATGGACGCGGCCCGGCGGGTGCACCGTGAGCAGGCCTTCCGCATCGGGGTGCAGGTGATCGGCGGCACGGCGACGGCGGCCGACGCCGGCGCGGCCTTCGCCGACCTGGCCGACCTCTGCATCGCCGGTCTGGCGCCGGCGGCGTTGGCGGAGACGGCGCGGCAGGGCGGGGAATTTGCCGGGGAAGTGGCGGTGGTGGCGTTGGGGAAGTGTGGGGGGCGGGAAATGACCGCCCGCTCCGACCTCGACCTGATGACCCTCTACCGATCGAGCGACCCGGCGGCGATGTCGGAGGGCCGCGGCTGGGGGGCGGAGACCTTCTATGGCCGCTTCACGCAGCGGCTGATCGCGGCCCTGTCGGTGCCGACCGGGGAGGGGGGGCTCTACGAGGTCGACATGCAGCTGCGCCCGACCGGCAGCAAGGGGCCGGTGGCGGTCAGCATGAAGGCCTTCGAGACCTATTACGACCGCGAGGCCGAGACCTGGGAGATGCTGGCCCTGACCCGGGCCCGGGTCGCCTGGGCCAGCAGCCCGCCGTTCGCCGCCGCTTGCGAGGCGGCCATCGGGGCGGCGCTGCGCCGGCCGCGCGACCGGGCCAGGACCGCCGTCGATGTGCGCGAGATGCGTCAGCTGATGGAGGACGAGCGGCCGCCGTCGGGGCCCTGGGACCTGAAGCTGTCGCCCGGCGGTCTGGTCGACATCGAGTTCGCCGCCCAGTTCCTGCAGCTGGCCTGCGCGGCCGACGGCGGGCCGCTGCGCCAGAACACCGGCGACGCGCTGACGGCGCTGGCCGAGGCGAGAATGGCCGATCCGGAGGCGGTGCGGGTGCTGGAGGGCGCCTGGCGGATGCAGCAGGATCTCAGCCAGCTGCTCAAGGTGGCCCTCGACGATGCGGCCGATCCGGATGGCGAACCCAAGGCCCTGAAGGCGCTTCTCGCCCGGGCGGGCGGGACGAAGGATTTCAAGGCGTTGAAGGTCGCGCTGGACAGGGGGCGCGTGGCCGCCCGGGCCGCCTACGACCGGCTGGTGCGCTAGCGACGGAACCCCCTGGCCCGGCCGTTGAAGCTGCGGGGCCGTGAACAAGGAGATTCCCGTTGATGAAAGCCTACATGATCGCCGGCGTGCTGCTCGCCATGACCGCCGGGGCCGCCTGCGCCCAGCCCGCGCCCGGCAAGGGTGGCCGGGGTGACGCCAACGGCGACGGCAAGGTCACCCTGGCCGAGTTCAAGGCCGGCCGCACCGCCCAGATGATGCGCATGGACACCGACCATGACGGCAAGGTCTCCAAGGCCGAGTTCCAGGCCGGCATGGCGGCGCGCAAGGCCCGTGCCCCGGCCGCGGAAGGCAAGGGCGGAGACGGCAGCCGGATGTTCGGCATGCTCGACGGCAATGGCGACGGGTCGCTCGACAAGGGCGAGCTGGGCAAGATGGCCGAGCGCCGCTTTGGCCGCATGGACGCCGACGGCGATGGCGTGCTGACCGCCGCCGAACGCCAATCGGCGCAAGGTATGATGGGTGGCGGCCGCTGACGCTATAGTCCCTGACGCGGCCAGGCGGGGGCCGCCGATGGGAGCTTCATTTGACGCTGAAGGGCGATCCGGACGAGGCGCTGGTGGCGCGCATCGGCCGCGGCGATCAGGCCGCGGTCCAGTCGCTTGTCGCCCGCAAGCTGCCGCGCATGCTGCAGCTTGCCCAACGGATGCTGAACGACGCCGCCGAGGCCGAGGACGTGGCCCAGGAGGTGTTCGTCCGGGCCTGGAAACAGGCGACGGCCTGGACCCCCGGCGCGGCCCGGTTCGACACCTGGCTGCACCGGGTGGCGCTGAACCTCTGCTACGACCGCCTGCGCCGCCGGCGCGAATACAGCATGGCCGAGCCGCCCGACCAGGTGGACACCGGCCCGGCCCCCGACCGGGGCCTGCTGGCCGCCGATACAGGGGTGCGGGTGACCGCCGCCCTCGCGGCCCTGCCGGACCGGCAGCGGGAGGCGGTGGTGCTGTGTCACTACCAGGACCTGGGGAATATCGAGGCCGCCTCGCTGATGGGGATCAGCGTCGAGGCCCTGGAAAGTCTGCTGTCCCGGGGGCGCCGGGCCTTGCGCGCCGCCCTCGCCGACCTGAGAGAATGAGACCATGATGGACGCGCAACGCTTCGAGGCTCTGGCGGACGCCCACGGCGGCCTGATCGCCCGCTGGCCGGCCGAGGTGCAGGATGACGCCTTCGCCTGGCTGGCGCAGGCGCCGGAGGCGGCGCAGGCCGTGCTGACGGACGCCCTGGCGCTGGACGAGGCGCTGGACGTGCTGCGCCCGCCGCAGCCATCGGCCGCCCTGCGCGACGCCGTCTTGGCCGCCGCGCCGCGCCAGAAGCAGACCTGGAGCCTGGGGCGCTGGCTGGCCGGGGCCGGGGTCGGGGCGGCCCTGGCGACGGCCAGCGTGGCCGGGGTGATGATCGGGACCCAGGTCAGCACGGCGCCGGCCGAGGTCTCGGACGAGGCGGTCATGTCGGCCTCGACGGACGACGACTGGATCGTGCTGCCCGAGACGGAGAGCCAGTCATGAAGCCGCGCGGCCTGATCATCGCCCTGGTGGTGTCGGTGGCGATCAACCTGTTCCTGGCCGGACTGATCGTCGGCGGGGTGGTGGTGGCGCGGCGGGCGACCGAGATGCGGCCGCCGGCCCTGGCGGGCCAGAACCGCACGCCGTTGTGGCGGGCCGGCGACGAGCTGCCCTTCCCCAAGCGCCGGGCCTTCCGCCAGATGTTCCGCCAGGCGGGACTGGACACCCGGGAGGCCATCCGCGAGTCGCGGGCCATCCGCCGCGAGGCCATCGCCGCGATGGAACAGCCGGACTACGACGCCAAGGCGGCCATCGACAAGATGAACCGGGCCCGCCAGCTGGACAGCCAGGCGCGCAGCCAGGTCGAGGCGCGGATGCTGGAGTTCGCCGCGACCCTGACGCCGGACGAGCGCGAGCTGCTGGCCCAGGGCCTGCGCCGGGCCATGGCCGGTCAGCTGCGCGAGCCGCCGGCGCGGGGCGAGCGGGCCCCGACCCCGCCGGCCGGGAAGTAGGCCAACATATTCCGCTCATCCCGGCGAATGCCGGGACCCATTTCATAGGGCGCAGGCGTTCGACGAGCATTCATGGATTTTGCTTTGACCGACTGAGATCACGCGGATGGGTCCCGGCATTCGCCGGGATGAGCGGTAGGGGTGGGATTGCCCCTATGCACTCCTTCTCACGGCCTTCGACACCCGCCACGCCATGAACAGGGCCGGCAGGCAGAGACCGGCGGCGACGGCGAACGGAGCGCTCGGCCCGATGCCGGTGAACAGCGGGGCGGCGACCAGCGGGCCGAATATCCGCGCCAGGGCCCCGGCAGCGGTGTTGAGGCCCAGCATCTCGCCCTGGCGGTCGTGCGGCGCGGACTTGGAAATGATGGCGACGATGTTGGGGAAGGCCAGGGACTGGCCGAGCGCCACGATGATCATGCCGAGGACGGCGACCATCCAGTTCTGGCCGACCAGCGGCTGGAAGGCGAAGCCCAGGGCGATCAGGCAGAGGCCGATCATCAGGGTCGCCGCCTCGCCGATGCGGCGGGCCAGCCAGCCGGTCAACAGGCTCTGGGCGATGGCGGCGGTGACGCCGATGGCCAGGAAGCAGAGGCTGATCTCGCGCGGGCCCCATCTAAATTGATGCTTGGCCCAGAGGCCGAAGGTGGCCTCCATGCCGGCGAACCCGGCCATGGCGATCAGGCTGACCACCAGCACCCGGCGGATGACCGGATGGGCGATGGCGTCGTTAAGTCCGGCGAAGCGAGGGCGGCGGGGGGCGTCCTTGTGGACGTGGCGGGTCTCGCGGACGAACAGGGTGACGCCGAGGCCCGCCGTCAGGGCCAGGCCGGCGGCGATCAGCAGCGGCAGGCGGAAACCGGCCGTGCCCTGGTCGGGATGGGCCAGCAGGCCGCCCAGCACCGGGCCGGTGACGAACCCCAGGCTGAAGGCGGCGGCCATGAAGCCCATGCGCCCGGCCCGCTTCTCGTGCGGCGTGACGTCGGCCAGGTAGCCCTGGATGGTCGAGATGTTGCCGGTCAGGATGCCGCCGCAGAAGCGGATGGCCATGGCGATCCACAGGTTGGGGGCGAAGGCCAGCAGGACGTAGGTCAGGGCGTTGCCGAAGATGGTGATCATCAGCACCGGCCGGCGGCCGATGCGGTCCGACAGCTTTCCCCAGATCGGCTCGGCGAAGAAGTTGCCGAGGCTGTAGGCCGAGAACAGCACGATGACCTGCCAGGCCGGAGCCCCGAAGCTTGAGGCGTAGAAGGGCAGCAGCGGGATGACCACGCCGAACCCGGCGATGTTGATGAACACCACCGACAACAGGATGACGAGGGCGCGCTTGTCTTCGGTCGCGGGCGCGGGGGCTGTGGCTGTGGGGTCCGACATGAAGCCTTGAGCCTGTACGCCTGCCGCAGGTCGCTGACTAGTTTGCCGGGTTGTGCTTCTCGACGAAGGCGACGATGGCCGACAGCATGGCGACGCGGCTGGCCTCGTCGGTCAGCCAGTGATCGCCGCTGTCGAGGGTGACCAGCTCGACCGGCTTGCCGGCCCGGCGCAGGGCGGCGGCCATGGCGCTGCTCTGCTCGTAGGGCACGACCACATCGTCCTTGCCATGGATCAGCAGCACTGGCGCGTCGGCCTTGCCGGCGGCGGCGGTCGGCGAGATGGCGCCGACATTGCCTGCGCCCATGAAGGCTTTCCAATAGCGCATGCCCGCGCTGCGCGGCCTTGTGTCGGCCATCATGGCGCCCAGGTCGAAGAGGCCGGCGAACGAGGCCGAGCAGCGGTAGAGGCCGTTCTGCAGGGTGACCCCGGCCACGGCGGCGTAACCGCCGTAGCTGGCCCCGACGATGCAGGCGCGCTTGGGATCGACGATCCCCTCGGCGGCGAGGGCGGCCAGGGCGTCGGAAAGGTCGGTCTGCATGGCCCGGCCCCATTGGCCGAAGCCCTTGTCGCGGAAGGCGCGACCGCGGCCGGACGAGCCGCGGAAGTTGGGCTGGATGACGGCGTAGCCGCGGGCCGCGAAGGCCTGGGCCATCCAGTCGAAGCCGAGGCGGTCGCGCGACTCCGGCCCGCCGTGCGGCAGCACCACGACCGGCAGGCCCTTGGCCTCACGGCCGGGCGGCAGGGTCAGCACCCCGTCCAGCGCCAGGCCGTCGGCGGCTTTGTAGCTGAACAGGCGGCTTGGGCCGACGCGGGAGGGGGTGATGCGGGGGTAGACCTCGCCCAGGGGATCGGCTTTGCCGGCCTTGAGGTCGACCAGCCAGAAGGAGCCGGAATCGTCGCCGCCGTCGGTCTGCAGGATCATGCGGTCCTGGTCGGCGGACGAGGAGACGATCACCGGCCGCTTGGCGAGGAAGGGTTTCAGCGCCTTCCAGGCCTTGGCCTGGCGATCGGCGTCGAAGAGCACGGCCCGGGGTGTGACATCGTCGGGCAGATAGCCGATCAGGGTCCGGTCGCGGCGGTCGGCCAGGGCCATCACCACCTCGTCGCCCGAGGTGCTGACGACCTTGGTCGCGCCGTCGGTCAGGCCGATCTCCTCGATCACCGTGCGGCCTTCGCCGTCGGCCACAACCAGCGCCGCCGTGGTGCGGTCATGGCCGAAGCCGGCCAGCGACACCTCGCCGAGGGTCGCCTCGCCCTGGGCCAGCACCCTGGCCGTCGTCCCGGCGGTCAGCGACCAGCGGCCGTTGACCTCGTCATAGTTCAGCCGCGCCACGACGACCCCGTCGCGGACCAGCCAGTCGCTGGTGTTGCTGTCGCCGCGGTTGACCAGGTCGATGTCGCTGGTCTCGAGATCGATGCGGAAGAGGTCGGGGTTGTAGTCGACGAAATCGACCTCGCCGGTCAGATTACGTTTCTGCTCGAAGGTGCTGAAGTAGCCGACCCAGCGGCCATTCTCCTCGGCCACGCCATGGCGGCCGAAGACCACGTCCCAGGCCTTCACCCCGGCGGCGAACATCTGGACGATCTTGCCGGTCTCGACGTTGAGGGAGAACACCGTCGACTGCTCGGTCAGCCGCATGCTCATCGACAGGCGCGAGGGCTTGCTGACCCCGATCAGCACCAGGCGATCACCGGCCCAGGTGACGCTGGAGACCTTGGCGCCGGCCAGGTCCATGACCGCCAGTGGCTTGCCGGCCAGGTCGCGAACGAACAGCTTGCGACCCTTGCCGTCGAAGGCGACGAAGGCCAGGCGTTCGCCGCTGGGCGAGACGCTGACATGGTCCATGGCCGGCAGGCGGGCCCAGGTCTCGACGGGCAGGGGCCCGGCCGGGGCGGCGGCCAACGCCGGGGTCCCGACCAGCAGACAGGCCGCCAGGCCGGCGGCCAGGCCTCTTCCCCACATGTTACGCCCCCCAAGGCACAAGGCGCGTCTTCGCGCTCAGGGCCAGAGTGGGGTCGCCCCAGGCAAACGGTCAAGCCGGCTTACTTCGCCGGGTTGTACTTCTCGACGAAGGCGACCGTGGCCTCCAGGGTCTGCAGGCGGGTGTCGCTGCGCGATAGCCAGTGGTCCTCGGCTTTCAGGGTGACCAGCTCGGCCGGGCGGCCGGCCTTGCGCAGGGCGTCGAACATCCGCTGGCTCTGGTCGTAGAGCACGACGGTGTCGTCCTTGCCGTGGATCAGCATGACCGGGACATCGCCGCCGGCCACATGGGTGATCGGCGAGATGGTGGTCAGGTCGCGATCCCGCCGGTTCTCGACGCCCATGAAGCGCGACCAGTAGCGCTGGGTGGCCGTCTCCCGGCCGTTTTCGGACCTGAGCTCGTCGATCAGGAACTGTTTGAGGTCGGCGACGCCCGACACCGCCACGGCGCAGCGATAGACGCCCTTGTCGAGGGTGGCGCCGGCCAGGGCGGCGTAACCGCCGTAGCTGGCCCCGACGATGCAGACACGGGCCGGATCGATGGTCCCCTGGGCGGCGAGATAGCGGACGCCGTCGGAGAGATCGGACTGCATCTTGCGGCCCCACTCGCCGTAGCCGGCTTCGAGGAACTTGCGGCCGAAGCCGTCGGAGCCGCGGAAGTTGGGCTGCAGCACCGCATAGCCGCGCGAGGCCAGGCCTTGCGCCCACCAGTCGAAGCCGGGCTCGTCGCGCGAGGCCGGTCCGCCGTGCGGCATGACGATCAGCGGCAGTTTCTCGGCGGCTCGCCCCTTGGGCAGAGTCAAGTAGCCGGTGATCTCCAGGCCGTCGGCGGCCTTGTATTTGACCGGGCGCACCTCGGCGACGTCCTCGGGCTTGAGGCCGCCGTAGACCGCGCCCAGGACTCCGGCCGAGCCGGTGTCGAGATCGACCAGGGCGTAGAAGGGGCCGGCCCTGGGGTCCTCGACCCGCACCACGATCTTGCGGCGGTCGTCGCTCCAGGAAACCAGGCGGATCTGCAGGCCGCCGTAGGCCTTGCCGATGCCGCGCCAGACGGCCTGGTCCTTCTTGTCGAAGAAGCTGTAGGCCAGGGTGTCGCCATCCAGCTCCCAGGTGCCCATCAGGGCGTGGGTGGCCGGGTTGCGCAGCAGGCCATCGTAGGACGGCAGGTCGACATCGTGCGGCGCCGAGCCATCGGCGGCGTATTCGCGGGTGACGCGCAGGTCGGTTTCCTCATTCCGGGTGATCAGCAGCACCGACTTGCCGTCCTTGCCCAGGCCCGCCAGGCCCGGCCGGTTGATCGGCGCAACCTGCTTGTTGATCGGGACCCAGCGGTTGTCCTTCTGGAACAGCAGGGTCCACTCGCCGGTGACGGAGTTGTATTCGGTCTGGGCGATGGCGGCGCCGTCGGCCCCGACCACCCAGTCGGTGGTGTAGGGTCGGCCGGTTTCGTGGACCCGGGTGGCGCCGGTCGACAGGCGGATGTCGAACAGGCTGTTGCGGCCCTTCTCGGCGTCGACCCAATGCACGCCCTCAACGATGACGTGGGGCTCGCCGCCGATGATCCGCACCTGCGGCGGGCCGATGACGACGTTCATGGCGTTCGCCGCCTTCTCCATCAACAGGCGGGTCTTCCTGGTGGCCACGTCGTAGGCCAGGACCTGCAGGTACTCGCGCCTGGGGCCGGCCAGGCCGGGGACGTAGGTGGTCGAGGTGATGGAGATCAGCAGGTAGCCGGACGTCGCCCACTGGATGTCGCGGACCTTGCGGTCGCCGGCGTTGAGGGTGGCGACCATCTTGCCGTCGGCGACCGCCTTGATCAGCACCAGCCGGGCGTCGCCGTTGGTCACCGCATAGGCCACCATCGAGGCGTCCGGCGAGATCTGGGCGTCCTCGATCAACGGCAGGCGGCCGTAGGCCGACAGCGGCGCCGCCAGCGACGGGCTCGCCGCCGCCAGGGCGCCGAACATCAGGACCAGGGCCGCCAGCCCGCGGATAAGGATATTCATGGTGTACGCCCCCCGACCCGACTGATGGGCCGGCGGCGATGTTAGCAAAGCAGAGAAAAGCCGTCCGCAACGAAAAACGCCCCGGCGCGAACCGGGGCGTTGATCTGTTGCCGATGACGGGCGCCTAGCGTGGAGCCAGGATCATGATCATCTGGCGGCCTTCCATCTTGGGCTCGTGCTCGACCTTGGCGACTTCGTCGAAGTCGGCCTTGACCTTGTTGAGCAGCTTCATGCCCAGTTCCGGGTGCGCCATTTCACGGCCGCGGAAGCGCAGGGTCACCTTGACCTTGTCGCCCTCCTCGAAGAACCGGTGCATCGACTTGGCCTTCACGTCGTAGTCGTGAATGTCGATGTTGGGGCGAAGCTTGATTTCCTTGAGCTCGACGATCTTCTGCCGCTTGCGGGCCTCGTTCTTCTTCTTCTGCTCCTGGAACTTGAACTTGCCATAGTCCAGGATCTTGCAGACCGGCGGATTGGCGTTGGGGACGATCTCGACGAGGTCCAGACCGGCCTCTTCAGCCGCCTCCAGGGCGGCGGAGATGGGCATTTCACCCTGCTTCTCGCCGTTCTGATCGATCAGAAGAACACGGGGAACGCGAATGTCTTCATTCATGCGCGGCCCGTCTTTCACGGGCGGCGTATTGTTAGGGCGGCGAATAGGCTTCTGCTCCGGTATCTGTTTATACGAAAGGCGCGGCTCGCCCGGGGCGTTCCGCGTCCTTGGGCGATATATGACCCTTGCGGCGGTGCGCCGCAAGTGAAGTTCCCGGTTCCGGCGGCGGGCATCCGGCCCTGTGCTCACAAAGACGCGACGGGGCCAGTTGTGATCGAAGTTCCCGGAACAGCCTCAAGTCGGACCCCGTTTCGAGCTGCGGGGGTGTGCTGTCGCGCGCCCCTTCGTCGTTTCAAGCCTACGGGAGAAGCAAAATGGCCAATCAACGGTGGAGCAGCGGACACGAGCGGGACTGGCGCGGCGCCAGCGACTGGCGGGACCGCGAGCACAATCACCATTCGCGGGATGAGCGCCAGTTCTACGAGGGGCACAATCCGGCCGGGCCGGCCCAGAGCTACGGCGGTCGCGAGGACCGGTCGTGGAACGCCGGCGACCAGGCCGGCGGCGAGCGCTATTACGGCGACTACGGCGGCCGCAACTACGGCGACGGCGGCCCGACCGGCTATCCCAGCGAGGACTACCTGAGCGACGCCCGCCGCTTCGACCAGGGCGGCCGTGACCGCCATCGCGTCCAGGCCCGGACGGGCCAGGACCAAGGCTACGACCAGACCAACCGCTACTACGGGGCCGAATGGAGCGACCGCGACAGCTATGACGCCCGCCGCGGGGATAACCGCGGCGACGATCGCGGCGGCGGCTATGGCGAGTACGGCCGGGACGTGACCCGCGCCCGTGGCCGCGACACCCTTGGTCGTGATGGGGGCTTTGGCGATCCCAACCCCTACGTCCAGGCGGCGACCGACGGCGAGACGCAAGGGACCCATCGCGGGCGCGGCCCGGCCGACTACAAGCGCTCGGACGACCGCATCCGCGAAGACGTCAACGACCGGCTGACCGAGGACGCCCATATCGACGCCTCGGGCATCCAGGTGGCGGTGAAGGACGGCGAGGTGACCCTGAGCGGCACGGTCGACAGCCGCTTCGCCAAGCGCCACGCCGAGGACCTGACCGACCGCATCTCGGGCGCCAGGCACGTGCAGAACAACCTGCGCGTCTCCGAGGGCGGAACCACCCGCAGCGACCCGGCCCCGACGCCGACCACGGCGCGCGGGTCCTCGTCGCTCAGCTGAGGCTTGGGCAAGGCCGCGGGTCTCTCAGGTAGAGGCCCGCGGCCGTTCTTTTATCTGGGCAGCAGCGAGAAGCTGGCGCTGGCCACGGTGTCGACGGCCATGTCGGCCAGGGTCGGGGCGTGAAGCACGGCGACGTGGCCGCGCGGGCCGGTGACGGCGGCGTCGGAGCCGGCCGAGAACAGGGCCACGGTCGGCGCCCCGGCGGCGGCGATCAGGTGCAGCGGGCCGGTGTCGTTGCCGACCGCCAGCACCGAGCGGGCCCCGAGCAGGGCGATCTGGGCGAAATCGGTGCGGCCGGTCAGGTCGCGGGCCCGGCCGACGGTCTTCTGGATGGTGCGGGCCAGGGCGCTTTCCTGCGGCCCGCCGATGATGACGATGTCGTAGCCGGCGTTGAACAGCCGGCCGGCCAGTTCCGAGAACTTCTCGATCGGCCAGCGCTTCTCCGGCGCCTTCTCGTTGCCGCCGGGCACCAGCAGCACGAAGGGGCGCGGGAGCTGGGCGCCGGGCGTCGGCCGTTGCTCCGGCGCGCGGCGGATGATCCAGGAGAGGTCGGGAGACGGGGCGTCGCCGGGGCCGGTCGGGGCGTCGGGCCAGATGCCGGCCACCTGCAACTGTTCGGCCTGGCGCTCGAGGATGTGCATCCGCTCGCGGTTGGGATTGCGGTGGCGGAACTTGGCCCCGTTGACCGGGCCCGACCAGGGCGGCGGGAAGGGCCGCAGCATGTTGAACAGCGAGGCCGAGGCCGCATTGCCCTGCAGGTCGTAGACCCGGGCGTATTTGGCGGCCTTGATGGCCTTGCGCAGGGCCAGCCATTCGCCGGGATTGCCGGGTGCGCCATTGGTGTCGATGTCGTTGAAGTAGGGGCTGGTCCTGGCCAGGGCCTCGAAGGCGGGAATCGTCAGCAGGGTGATGCGGGCGCGCGGATGGGCCGCCCTGATGTGCCGCATGGCGGCCAGGGACAGCACAAATTCGCCGATGGTCCCGGCCTGCACGACCAGGATCTTCTCGAAGTTCGCCATCAGGCCCGACTCTCCAGGAGGCGAGCATAGACGGCCAGGGTGGCTTCGCACATGGCTTCAACCGAGTAGTGTTTTTTGGCCCGCGCCTGGCCGGCCTCGCCCATGGCCCGGCGGCGGCCGGGGTCGGTTTCCATGGCCGAGGCGAGGCCCCTGGCCCAGGCCTCGGCGTCGCCGACTGGCAGGCGCCAGCCCGTCTCGCCCTCGACGACGGTTTCGCGGGCCCCGCCATGGTCGCTGACCAGCACCGGCCGGCCCATGGCCTGCGGCTCGACGGCGGCGCGGCCGAAGCTTTCCGGCTGGGTCGAGGGCAGCAGGGCGAAGTCGGCCAGGCGATAGGCGGCCGGCATGTCGTCGCAATGCCCGACCAGCTTGACGTTGTCGGTCAGGCCATTGGCGCTGATCGCGTCCTCCACCTCCTGGCGGTAGTCGGTGCGGCCCTGGTCGTCGCCGACGAAGAGAATCAGGAAGTCGCCG
>JAQGIK010000083.1 GCA_028291265.1 Caulobacter sp.
AGGCTGAGCACGTAGTGGAAGTGGGCCACGACGTAGTAGGTGTCGTGCAGGCTGTAGTCGATGCCGGCGTTGGCCAGCACGACGCCGGTGACGCCGCCGACGGTGAACAGGAAGATGAAGCCGATCGCCCACAGCATGGGCGTCTTGAAGCTGATCGAGCCGCCCCACATGGTGGCGATCCAGCTGAAGATCTTCACCCCGGTCGGCACGGCGATGACCATCGTCGCGGCCACGAAATAGGCCCGCAGGTTGATGCCCATGCCCACGGTGTACATGTGGTGGGCCCAGACGATGAAGCCGACGAAGCCGATGGCGACCATGGCGTAGGCCATGGCGAGGTAGCCGAAGACGGGCTTCTTCGAGAAGGTCGAGACGATGTGGCTGATCATCCCGAAGCCGGGCAGGATCAGGATGTAGACCTCCGGGTGGCCGAAGAACCAGAACAGGTGCTGGAACATGACCGGGTCGCCGCCGTTGGCGGGGTCGAAGAAGTGGGTGCCGAAGTTGCGGTCGGTCAGCAGCATGGTGATGGCGCCGGCCAGCACCGGCAGGGCCAGCAGCAGCAGGAAGACGGTGATCAGGATCGACCACACGAACAGCGGCATGCGGTGGATGGTCATCCCCGGCGCGCGCATGTTGAAGATGGTGGTGATGAAGTTGATGGCGCCGAGGATCGAGCTGGCGCCGGCCAGGTGGAGCGAGAAGATCGCCAGGTCCATGGCCGGGCCGGTGTGGCCGATGGTCGAGAGCGGCGGGTAAATCGTCCAGCCGCCGCCGAAACCGCGTCCCGGCCCGCCGTCGACGAACATCGAGGTGACCAGCAGGATCCAGGCGGCGATCAGCAGCCAGAACGAGATGTTGTTCATCCGCGGGAAGGCCATGTCCGGCGCGCCGATCATGATCGGCACGAACCAGTTGCCGAAGCCCCCGATCATCGCCGGCATGACCATGAAGAAGATCATGATCAGGGCGTGGGCGGTGACCACGGCGTTATAGCCGTGCTTGGACTGCTCGATCAGGCCGAGCAGGTGGATGGACGAGCCTTCCTTGAAGATCTGGATGCCCGGCTCGGCCAGTTCCCAGCGGATCAGGCCGGAAAGCGCCCCGCCCACCAGGCCCGCCATGATGGCGAACAGGATGTAGAGGGTGCCGATGTCCTTGTGGTTGGTCGACAGGAACCAGCGGGTGAAGAAACCCGGCTTGTGGTCGGCGTCGTCATGTGCGGCGGCAGCGTGAGCCATCGTATCGGTACCTGCGATCAGAGCTTGGCGGCCGGCGCCGCGACGGGCGCGGCGGGGGCCGGAGTAGAGGCGGCGGGGGTGGCGGCCGGAGCCGCGCCGGCCGGAGCAGGCGCGCCGGCGGTCGGCGTCGCGGCCGGAGCCGGCGGAGCCTTCTTGGAGGCGACCCAGGCATCGAACTCCTGCTGGGAGACGACCTTGATCTCGATCGGCATGAAGGCGTGGTCGATGCCGCACAGTTCCGAGCACTGGCCGTAGAAGGTGCCGGTGCGGTCGGCCTTGAACCAGGTTTCGTTGAGGCGGCCCGGGACGGCGTCGGTCTTCAGACCGAAGGCCGGCAGGGCGAAGGCGTGGATCACGTCGACCGCGGTGACCTGCACCCGGACGACCTTGTTGACCGGCACGACCAGGGGCTCGGTGGCCTTCAGCTTGTAGAGGCTGGCCGGCAGGCCGGCCTTGGCGACATCCTCCTCGGCCATGATGGTCGAGGTGATCTCGCCGATGTCCTGGTCGGGGTACTCGTAGCCCCAGTACCACTGGTAGCCGGTGGCCTTGACCGTGAGGTCGACCTTCGGGGTGTCGTGGTACTCGAACAGCAGCCGGAACGAGAAGATGGCGATGACCATCAGGATCAGCACCGGGATCAGGGTCCAGGCGATCTCGATGGCGGTGTTGTGGCTGAACTTGGCCGGGACCGGGTTGGCCTTTTCGTTGTAGCGGATGGCGCACCAGAGCAGCAGGCCGAGCACCAACAGGCTGATGGCGATGATCAGCGGCAGCAGGATCATGTCATGGAAGAAGTGGGCGTGGTGCTTCAGCGGCGAGGCCGCCGGCTGCAGCCCGATCGCCCCGTCGGTGGGCTGTCCCATGTTGTCGGCCAGAGCGGGCGCCGCCATCAGTACGCTGGTCAGCCCGGCCCCGAGGGCCGTCGCGAGCCAGCGCATCCCCATCACTTTCGCCTTCATAAGCCTCACGTCCGTTAGGGCCGCCCCCAGAGGCGGGCCATCATCCATTTGCGTCGGTCAAAGCGCTTAACCGGCCCGCACCTCGCGCGCCAGCGGCAAGCACCCGCCCATCGCATTATCGGGCCGGTGCATACGCGCCCATCCCCCGTTCGGCAAGGGTGTGGAGGGTCGCGCAAGGGCCTTGTGCGGCCCTGTTTTGGGGGCTTTTCCGACCCTGCGGTATTTTTTCTACCGCTCATCCCGGCGAAGGCCGGGATCCAGCCGCCTGAGCACCGGCGATTCTGGGCAATCACCTATCACCGGTGGCTGAATCTGGGTCCCGGCCTTCGCCGGGATGCGCAGGTGGGGAGAATCTTACTAAGATGTAATGCAAGCTACCTTGCCACGCACACTACTGGTCGATACAAGGGAGCCATCAACAAGGACGGGGAACGCCGTGCCAGACATTATCGAACCACAGCTGAAAAAGGGGGTCCTGGCCCTCTGCGTGCTGGCCCTGCTCTCACGGGCAGACGGCTACGCCTACGACATCGCCAGCCGCCTGGCCTCGGCCATCGACATGGGGGAAGGCACCATCTACCCCCTGATGCGACGGCTGCAGGGCGACGGACTGGTGGAGACCTACCTGGTGGAATCACCGGCCGGTCCGCCACGCAAATACTACCGCCTGACCGAAGCCGGCCGCGCCAGCTTCATCCAGCAGAAGACCGATTGGACGGCCTTCTCCTCGGCGGTGAACAGCATCATTCTGGGAGAGGGGCAATGACCAGAGCCGAATTCATGGCCAGGCTGCGACGCGGCCTGAGTGCGCTGAGCACGAACACGCAGACCGAGATCACCGCCGACTACGAGGCCCACTTCAGCGACGCCGCCGCAGCGGGCCGCAGCGAAGAGGAAGCCGCCGCCGCGCTCGGCGATCCGGACCGCCTGGCCCGCGAACTGCGCGCCGAGTACGGCCTGAAGGCCTGGGAAGACAAGAAGAGCCCGCGCAATGCGACCGGGGCGATTCTCGCCCTGCTCGGCCTCGGGGCCATCGACATCCTGTTCCTGGCCCCGATCCTGTTCAGCGTCATCAGCGTCTTCTTCTCGATCGCCATGGTCGTGGTCATGGCCTTTGTCATGGGCGGCGTGGTGATGATCGGCGGGCCGATCGTCGGCTACGACGGCGGCGCCGGCATCGCCATCCTGGCGGGCCTTGGCCTGGTCGGCGCGGCCACCTGTGTCGGCGCCCTGACCATCATGGCCGGCGTCGGCCTGGTGAACTTCCTGGTCTGGTACGCCAGGCTGCACTTCCGGCTCCTGAAGCCGGCCATCGATCAGGCTTAGGGAGAGACAGCCATGATCCGCACACTCGCCATCATCGCCGGGGCAGGCTTCCTGACCTTCATCGTCTGCCTGACCTCGGTCGTCGCCATGGGCGGCCCGGAGATCGTCCGCGACGGCTTCGTCATCCCCGCCGTGCTCGAGCACATCGAACAGGGCGACGACTACCAGGCCAATCACGGCCCGCGCGTCGAAAAGACCTTCGAATGGACCGGGACCGACGAACTGACCGTCGACCTGGCCGCCGACGTGACCCTGGTCGAAGGCGACAAGCCCGGCATCGTGGTCACCGGCCAGCAGCGCGACGTCGACAGGGTGCGCGTCGAGGGCGGCCGCATCTTCTGGGCGGACGACAGCCGGCGCGAGCATCACATCGTCTGGCACGACGACGGCGGCCTGAAGATCGTCGTCACCGCGCCGAAGGTCAGCAAGCTGAACATCAACGGCTCGGGCGACGTGACCCTCAAGGACTACAAGCAGCCTGCCCTGGCCATCTCGATCGACGGCAGCGGCGATGTGGACGGCCGGGGCGTCACCGAGACGCTGACCGTCGATGTCGCCGGCTCGGGCGACGTGGACCTGCGCTACCTGCAGGCCAAAACGGCGACGCTGACCATCGCCGGCAGCGGCGACATCAACGCCGACGCCAGCGACGAGGCCATCATCAAGGTGTCGGGCTCCGGCGACGTCACCCTGATGCGCAGCCCGACGAAGCTGCAGCAGGATGTGGCCGGCAGCGGCGATGTCTATGTCGCCGGCCGCAACATCACCATCGACGAGGACGACGACGACTAACCCAAGCTCGTCATCCTCGGGCTTGTCCCGAGGACCCATCCGTCCGCCGCACAAGTGGTTGACCTGATCGAGCCGAACGGCCGGGGCGCAATCCCCGGCCGTTCGTGCGTCCGCCGCCATGGGTCCTCGGGACAAGCCCGAGGATGACGACGGCGGGGGATGACGATTGTGGGGTGGATGACGATGGATAGGTGGGTGACGACGGCGCTCGCGATCCCTACCTTTAGGCCCATGAGCCTCCCTGCCCTCGCCCCCTCCCTGCTCGACGCCGCCGGTGTCGAGACCGATCGCGCCCGCGCCATCCTCTCCGACGCCCTCCACGGGGCCGACGATGGCGAGTTGTTTCTCGAACACAGCGAGAGCGAGGCCTTCGTCTTCGACGACGGCCGGCTGAAGACCGCCTCCTACGATTCGGGCGAAGGCTTCGGCCTGCGCGTCGTGGCCGGCGAGACGGCCGGCTACGCCCATGCCTCCGAGATCAGCGAGGCCGCCTTCGGCCGGGCCGCCGATTCGGCCCGCCTGGCCAAGCGCGGCTACAGCGGCGTCGCCGCCGAGGGCCCGCGCAGCACCAACATCCGCCTCTACGGCGAGGACAACCCGGTCGCCTCCCCCGGCTTCTCGGAGAAGGTCGCCCTGCTCCAGCAGATCGACGCCTTCGCCCGGGCCCGCGATTCGCGCATCGTCCAGGTCACCGCCTCGATGGCCGGCGAGCGCCGCATCGTCGAGATCCTGCGGGCCGACGGCCGGCTGGTCCGCGACGTCCGCCCCCTGTCCCGCGTCAACGTCCAGATCGTCGTCGAGAAGGACGGCCGCCGCGAGACCGGCACCAGCGGGGCCGGCGGCCGCGCCGGCTTCGAGACCTGGATTACCCCCGACAGCTGGCAGGGCCAGGTCGACGAGGCCCTGCGCCAGGCCCTGGTCAACCTGGAAGCCATCGACTGCCCGGCCGGCGAGATGGACGTGGTGCTCGGCCCCGGCTGGAACGGCGTGCTGCTGCACGAGGCCGTCGGCCACGGCCTGGAAGGCGACTTCAACCGCAAGGGCATCAGCGCCTTCTCCGGCCGCGTCGGCGAACGCGTCGCCGCCCCCGGCGTCACCGTCGTCGACGACGGCACCCTGCCCGGCCGCCGCGGCAGCCTGACCGTCGACGACGAAGGCACCCCGACCGAACGCACCGTTCTGATCGAGGACGGCATCCTCACCGGCTACATGCATGACCGCCAGTCGGCGCGGCTGATGGACCTGACCCCGACCGGCAACGCCCGCCGCCAGTCCTACGCCCACATGCCCATGCCCCGGATGACCAACACCGTCATGCTGGGCGGCCATCACACGCTGGACGAGATGATCGCCTCGACCAGGCGCGGCCTCTACTGCGCCTCACTGGGCGGCGGCCAGGTGGACATCACCAACGGCAAGTTCGTCTTCCAGTGCACCGAGGCCTACCTGATCGAGGACGGCCGCATCACCCACCCGGTCAAGGGCGCCACCCTGATCGGCGACGGACCGAGCTCGCTGACCCGCGTCACCATGATCGGCAACGACTTCGCGCTCGACCCGGGCATCGGGGTCTGCGGCAAGGCGGGCCAGGGCGTGCCGGTTGGCGTCGGCCAACCCAGCCTGAAGATCACCGGCCTGACGGTCGGCGGCACCGCCGTCTAACCTCCCTCCCCGAATTGGGGAGGGCAGGCGCGCGTTGCGCGCCAGGTGGGGAAGCCGGCCCCTGAGCCAGACGATTGCTGTCCGGGAAACTTCCACTTCCCCACCCGGCGGGCTGCGCCCGCCTGCCCTTGTCTGTTGGAAGCCTGCTAGCGTGAGGGTGTCTTCCGGGACGTCCGTCTGGCGCAGCCACGCCAGACGGACTGTCGGTGGAGGGGCCGTTCTACCCAAAGCCTTGTGGGCTGCTGGGGAGCTGGGCCGCCACTGACGTTTCACTGACCCGGATGGTTGCAGGGACTTTTAGGTCCGAAGCCACAAGGAGGGGTCGATGGAACAGGTGAAGTCTAACACGC
>JAQGIK010000084.1 GCA_028291265.1 Caulobacter sp.
AAGCAGCGCTTCGTGGGCCCGGCCGTAAAGGGCGAGGAGATCTGGTGCCAGCTGTTCAGTGAACCGGCCGGCGGCTCGGACGTGGCCGCCAGCCGCACCCGCGCCATCAAGGACGGCGACGAATGGGTGATCAACGGCCAGAAGGTCTGGACCACCGGCGCCCAGTATTGCGACTACGGCATCCTGCTGGTCCGCACCGACCCCGACGTGCCCAAGCACAAGGGCATGACCATGTTCTGGATCGACATGCGCGATCCGGCCGTGGAGGTGCGTCCGATCCACCAGGCCTCGGGCGGCAGCGAATTCAACGAGGTCTACTTCACCGACCTTCGCGTGAAGGACAGCCAGCGGCTGGGCGAGGTCGGCGCCGGCTGGAAGGTGGCCCTGGTCACCCTGATGAACGAGCGCCTGGCGGTCGGCGGCTCTTCGGGCCCCGACTACAGGACTGTCATGGAACTGGCTCGCCAGACCGACGGCATCAAGGACGGCGCCTTCCGCGAGAAGCTGGCCGACTGGTACGTCGCCGCCGAAGGGCTGAAGCTCACCCGCTTCCGCACCATGACGGCGCTCAGCAAGGGCCAGACGCCCGGTCCGGAAAGCTCGATCGGCAAGATCATCGCCGCCAACCAGATGCAGGAGATGAGCAACTACGGGGTGGAGATGGAGGACCAGTACGGCATCCTCACCGACCCGACCGAGGCCCCGCTCCACGCCGCCTTCCAGCAATCCCTGCTGTGGGCCCCCGGCCTGCGCATCGCCGGCGGGACGGACGAGATCCTCAAGAACATCATCGCCGAGCGCGTGCTCGGCCTGCCGGGCGATATCCGCCTCGACAAGGACGTGGCGTTCAAGGACGTGCCGACCGGCCGTTAGGCTCGAGGCATTTGAGGAAGAGGGCGCGGCTCCGGCCGCGCCCTTTTTCGTTCAGGCGGCGACGTCGATGACGTCCGCATCGCCCCAGCCGCCGCGGGCCGGGGCGCTGGCGGCGACGACGCCGGCCAGCTGGTGGTCGCGGGTCAGGACGATCAGGCTCTCGCGGTCGGCGTCGGCCAGGCGGCCGATGATGTCGAGCACGTCCTCGTCCTCGTAGCACCAGTCGATGTAGTGGCTCATCACCGCGAACACCGGGCTGTCGGCGTTGAGGCCGCGGGCCAGGCCGTAATCGACCAGGTCGCGCTCGCTGACCGCGCCGATCAGCCGGCCCTCATGGGCGACGGGCAACTGGTCGAGCCTGGCCTGGGCCAGGGCCGACGCGGCTTCGCGCAGGGTGTTGCTGTGGGTAAGGGGTTGGGACACGGGGGTCATCAGGTCGGCGACGCGCATGCGAAATCACTCTCCGGCTTGGGCCCAGCTTGAGTGTAACCGCCGGGGCGGCAAGTCGTTCCACCGGCGGATCAGCCCCGCTCGATCGTGTGCCCGTTCTCCCCCCGCGCTCTCGTCAGGTTGAAGGCGGCGTTGATCAGGCCGATGTGGCTGAAGGCCTGCGGGAAGTTGCCGACCTGGCGTTTGTCGACGGGGTCGTACTCCTCGGCCAGCAGGCCCAGGTCGTTGCGGATCGACAGCAGGCGTTCGAACAGGGCCTCGGCGTCGTCGAGACGGCCGATGGAGACATAGGCGTCGACCAGCCAGAAGGTGCAGACCAGGAAGGCGCCCTCGGTGGTGTTGAGGCCGTCGTCGATCTGGCCGGTGTCGTAGCGGTGGACGAAGCCGTGGCGCAGTAGGTCGCGCTCGATGGCCTCGACGGTGCCGATGTAGCGGGGATCCTTGGCGTCGACGAAGCCCAGTTCGGCCAGCAGCAGCAGGGAGGCGTCGACGGCCTGGCTGCCGTAGGAGCGGACGAAGCTGTTCTTCTCGGTGTCGAAGCCGTTGGCGACGACGTCCTCGCGGATTTCCTCGCGGACGGCGCGGTAGTGTTCGGCGTCGCCGGGCAGGCCGTAGTGTTCGACCGCCTGGACGGCGCGGTCGAGGGTGACCCAGGCCATGACCTTGCTGAAGGTGTAATGCTTGCGGTCGGAGCGGTCCTCCCAGATGCCGTCGTCGGGGGTGCGCCAGACGCGGCAGACGTGGTCGGTCAGGGCCCGCTCGACGCTCCAGGCGGCCTCGTTGCCGGTCAGGCCGCCGCGCCGGGCTTGGTGCAGGCTGTCGGCCAGCTCGCCATAGACATCGAGCTGGAACTGGGTGGAGGCGGCGTTGCCGATGCGGACCGGGGTGGAGCCCTCATAGCCGGGCAGCCAGTGGGCCTCCCACTCGTTGAGGCGGCGCTCGCCGGCGACGCCGTACATGATCTGCATGTCGGCCGGGCTGCCGGCCACGGCGCGCAGCAGCCAGTCGCGCCAAGCCTGGGCCTCCTCGTAGTAGCCGGCGTTCATCAGGGCCAGCAGGGTCAGGGTGGCGTCGCGGATCCAGCAGTAGCGGTAGTCCCAGTTGCGCGGCCCGCCGATCTTCTCGGGCAGGGAGGTGGTCGGCGCCGCGACGACGCCGCCGGTCGGGGCGTGGGTCAGGGCCTTGAGGGTGATCAGAGAGCGCATCACGGCCTCGGACCAGGGGCCCTCGATGGCGGCCTGGTTGGTCCAGTGCTTCCAGAAGGTCTCGGTGTCGGCCAGGGCCTTGCGGGGGCTGGTGGCGGCGGGGAGGGGCTCGTGGCTGGGGGCCCAGGTCAGGGTGAAGGGGGTGGTCTCGCCCTCGGAGACGGTGAAGTCGGATTGGAGGAGCCAGCCGTCGCCGGTCATGCCGACCGGCGTGCGCAGGATGACCATGTCGGGGCCGGCGATGGCCCGGTGGGCGCCGCCGTCGGTCCGGGCCATCCAGGGGGTGACCGCGCCGTAGCCGAAGCGCAGGGCCAGATCGAGCTTGAAGGCGACCTGGCCGGCGTCGCCGCGGACCATGCGGATGAGCTCGGGGTGGCCGTTCCGGCGGGCCATGAAGTCGATGATGGTGGCCCGGCCGGTGTCGGTCTCGAAGGTGGTTTCGAGGATCAGGGTGTCTTCGCGGTACTTGCGGGTGGCCTTGTGGGCCTCGTCGGCCGGCCAGATGCGCCAGCAGCCGTTGTTGCGGGTGCCGAGCAGGGCGGCGAAGCAGGCGTCGCTGTCGAAGCGCGGCCAGCACAGCCAGTCGACCGACCCGTTGAGCCCGACCAGGGCGCAGGATTCGCGGTCCCCGATGAGGGCGTAGTCCTCGATGCGTTGCGTCATGCCGGGGAGGGGCCGTCCAGGTGGTCTGAAGGGGTTGAACGAGTCAGGTAGCCGACGGTTGCGCGCTTATCGAAGCGGCCCACCATTATATCGCGGCGGGAGGGGGAAGGGTGGGAAAGCTCGACGGGCGTTGAGGGGTTTGGTGGCGACGGGGGTGTGAGGTGGTGAGGAACGGGTGGGGGATTGGTGGGAAGGTGGTGGATAGGGTTTGCGCCGTAGTGGGGCGCAGGCGGGCACACATAACCCCCGCGCAATGGCGTCGTCGCGTGGCGACGGCTGGGGGCGTCGATGTCGGTGCGACGAGTTTTTGAATTCCGGGTACGGGGCTTTTGGACGGCGCTGCCCTCATCCGACCCCTTCGGGGCCACCTTCTCCCGACAAGCGGGAGAAGGGACTGGGTTTTCTTTTTCTATTCGTTGAGGCGGCGGCCGTCCTTGGCCGCGCGGACCAGGCGAATGAACTCCGCCCGTTGGCCGTCCGGGTCGCGGCCTCGGGCGCCCTGGGCCAGGGTTTCGATGCGGTCCCAGCCGAAGGCGGGGGAGAGCCACGGGTCGCCGCGGAGGGTCTGGCCGTAGGCGGCGACGGAGACGGCCCAGCGGGTGGCCTCGGGGGCGGCATCGACGGACGGGTAGGCGGAGGCGGCCCCGATGGGTTGCTGGATCAGTTTGGAGGTCTGGCCGCCGGGGAGCTTGTAGCGGATCTTCAGGAAGGCCAGTTCGCCGGCCGGACCGGGGCGCGGCGCCGTGCTGACGCCGTAGCGCAGGGGATCGACGCTGGACCGGCCGCCGACGGGGGTCACCTCGTAGAGGGCGGTGACGCTGACGCCGGAGCCGACTTCGCCGGCGTCGACCTGGTCGTTGTTGAAGTCCTCCTTGGCCAGCATGCGGGTCTCGTAGCCGATCAGGCGGTACTCGCTGACCGTCGCCGGGTTGAACTCGACCTGGATCTTCACGTCGTCGGCGATCGGGAAGACGCTGCCGGAAAAGTCGTCGCGGAACAGCTTGCGGCCCTCTTCCAGGGTGTCGATGTAGCCGGCCACGCCGTTGCCGTTCTGGGCCAAGGTCTGCATCATGGTGTCGTTGTAGTTGCCGCGCCCGAAGCCGTAGACCGACAGGTAGATGCCGGTCTTGCGCTTGTCCGCGACGAAGTCCTTGAGCTTTGACGGGTCGGCGACGCCGACGTTGAAGTCGCCGTCGGTCAGCAGGATGACGCGGTTGACGGCGTCCTTGCGGAAGTTCTGCTGGGCCAGGGCATAGGCCAGGGCCAGGCCCTCGCCGCCGGCCGTCGAGCCGCCGGCCTGCAGGGCGCCGAGCGCGCAACGCATCTTGAGCTTTTCGGCCCCGCTGGTGGGGGCGAGGACGGCCCCGGCCGAGCCGGCGTAGGCGACCATCGAGACCCGGTCGCCCGGCGACAGCTGGTCGATGAGGATGTTCATCGCCTTGGTCGCCAGGGGCAGCTTGTCTTCGCTGGTCATCGAGCCGGAGGTGTCGATGAGGAAGACCAGGTTCAGCGGCGGCTGGCTGGTGCGGGGAATGCTGTAGCCCTGCAGGCCGATGTGGACGATCTGCTTGCCGGCCGCCCAGGGCGAGGGGGCGACGGCGGTGTAGGCCCGGAACGGTTCGGCGGCGGCCCCGGGGGCGGCGTAGCCGTAGTCGAAATAGTTGACCAGTTCCTCGACCCGCACCGCGTCCTTGGGCGGCAGCCGCCCGTCGGTCAGGAAGCGGCGGACGTTGGCGTAGGAGGCGGTGTCGACGTCGATGGAGAAGGTCGAGACCGGGTCGGCGGCGACCTGGTGGATCGGGTTGGAGGCGGCGCCGGGGTATTTCTCGGTCTCGATGTCGCCGGCCGCGCGGCCGCGCATGTCGTAGTAGCCGGAATTGCCGAGCACGCCCTGGGCCGGGGGCGCGGCCGGGGCCGGGGCCACGGACGGCATGACGACGGACGGCGGCGCGATCCGCATCTCGGCGCGAGGCGGCGGCGGAACCGGTTGCGGGGGCGAGCGGTAGGCGCGGGGCTTGCCCGCCACCTTGGCCGAGCGTCGGGCGCCGCCGTCGCGGTCTTCAATGGCGGCCGGGTCGAAGCCGAGCCTGGCGCAGGCGTCCGGGGTCGGCTGGCCGTCGGCGGCTCGCGAGGGGACCGGCGGCCTGGCGAGGGCGGGCAGGGCTGGCGTGCTGGCGGCGACGAGTATGCAGAGGGCGCCGGCGGTGAGGCCCCGGTAGCGGCTGATGACGGCCATGGTGATTCCCCGTTTGCGGTAGTGCGATGCGACAGAGCACGCCGCAAACAAGGCAATTTATAGACGTAATATGAGCGCTTCGAAGGCGTACCCCCGTTATGCAACCCGGGAATTCCCCTGTTGCGAGAATGCTGTTCATCCCCGCTTCAGGAACGGGGCAACAGAGTTCCATACCCTTGGTGGGCGAACTTGACACCGAGTGATCCGGGACCAATTGTGGCCCGTTAATATGGTTAACGGCGGGGATAGGGGGCTTACGATGTACGAAGCCGAAAACGCCGTGGCCGGGGTGGGCAATGTGAGTGAATCTGTTACGCCGTCACGGATTGCCGTGATCGGAAATCGCCTGCGCACGGCGCTGATCGGGGTCGTTGTGGCCGCCGTGGTCGGGCCGTTGCTGGGGTGCGACACCGCGCCCGGCGGGCTGTGGGGCAAGAAGGACGGCGCCGCCTGTCCGCGGCCCCAGCTGGCCACCGTCGCCTCGCCGCAGTTCAACGCCCAGCAGCAGGAGATTCGCATCCTGCGCCGCGGCGCCTTCCGTGGTGATTTCTTCGCCCAGCTCGAACTGGGCCGTCGCTACGAGGGCCAGCGGGCCATCGACCGCAATCTCGACGATCCGGTCGAGTCGGCGGTCTGGTACACGATGGCCCTGACTAACCCCGACGGCTACGCGCAGGTCGCGTCGTCGGGCCGGCGGGGCGGCAACGGCGATCCGACCGCCACCTCGCGCTTCGACCATTGCCGCGCCGTCGAGCGCACCAACGCCTACGGCACGCTCGACCGCCTGCTGTCGCGGATGGACTCCAACGAGCAGGACGCGGTGCGCAACCGCGTCGTCTATGTGCTGTCCAGCCAGGGGGCCGAGGGCTTCCGCACGCTGGCTCGTATCCATGACGACGGCTTCGGCATCTTCGGCGAGCCCTCCGACAACCGCCAGGCGATGGACGCCCGCGGCCGGCCCTACAAGCCGGGCACGCCGTCGGTGATCAACCTGTTCCCGCGCAACGACGTCGACGCCTACCTCTACAACTACCTCGCCGTTCAGACCGGCGATGTCGGCGCCTATGTCATGCTCAAGGACTTCGAGCGCTCGACGCCGCAACGCGGCGGTTACGGCAGCTTCGTCGAGGCCAAGGCCAAGCGCTGGGTGCCGCCGTACGAATTCTATCCGCCGGACGCCCCGACCTCGGGCGTGCCGCACGTCGACGAGAGCAACTGGCGCGACGAGGCCACCGACGTGGCGCTCGACCGCCTGCGGGAGCTGCCCTTCGTGCATATCGCCGAGGCGCTCAGCTACCTGAACGTCATCCAGGGCAAGCCCACGAAGGAAGACGAGATTTATCCGGGCGACATCCAGACCCTGCAGGCCATGCTGGGCCGCGAGCCGACCGGCAAGCTGACGCCGATCGAGAAGGTCCGCGCCATCCAGTACGCGGCCGTCAACGGCTCGCCCAAGGCGCAGTTGGTGCTGGCGGTGATGTATTCCGAAGGGGTGGGGGTGCGCCGCGATTACGCCCGCGCCTTCCACTGGTATTCCGAGGCTGAAAAGCAGGGATCGGCCGAGGCCAAGTACGCCATGTCGACCTTCTTCTCGCTCGGCATGGACGGGGTTGCCGATCAGGACAAGGCGCAGGCCGTTGTCTACCAGATCGACGGCGCCCTGGCCGGGTTCAAGCCGTCGGTCGGACGGCTGCAGCAGGTGCTGGCCCAGGTTTCGCGTGAAAACCGGCAACAGAATCGCCGGGGGGATTACCGCTGATGGACAAGACAACTTCCTTCCGCCGGCTGTTGCTGGCCATCGCCGCCGCCATGAGCATCGCCCTGACCGCCGCGCCGGTTCCGGCCCTGGCCCTGCCTGACGCCCAGATCGATCAGCAGATCCGCCCCAACTTCGGCGGCCTGATCACGCCGCCGTTGAAGCCCCGCTACCGGCCCGATCGCTGGAAGCCCGGCCGCTACAAATGGGGCCGCAAGCCCTACCGTCAGGGTTACAACCCGCGCTACAACGACGGCTATTACGACGACTACCCGCGCGACCAGATGGTCGCCGTGGTCGACTGCGGCAGCGGCGTCTACATCGCCGGGGCCAGCAGCGGTGACACCAGCGGCGAAAGCTATGGCGGGACCGCCCAGCCGCTGGCCGGCGCGCCGCCCCAGGCGGGCGGCTACGCCAAGGCGCCGCCCCAGGCCGGCGGCTATTCCAAGGCGCCGCCGCAAGCCGGTGGCTACGGCGCCGACCAGGGAAGCAGCTATTCGACCCCTGATCGCGGCTCCAGCTACAACGACCCGCAAGGCGGCTCCTCGGCCGACGACGAGTATTCGGGCACGCCCGGCTATTCCTCGCCGACCCCGGTGTCGGACGCCTTGCGCACCCTGGCCGACAACGGCGTGCTCTACATTCGCGGCGCCGCGGCCTGCACCGAGACCATCGTCGTCGAGCACCCGGTGATCATCGCCGGCGAGGGCCCGTCGATCTTCGCGACCGGGGCCGAGACCTCGACCGCCACCATCGCCCCGTCGGCCGGCAATGCCTGCATCCGCATCGCCTCGGGCGTGAAGGGTGTCGAGCTTCGTGATCTCACGTTGAAGACCCAGCAGGGCGGCCGGATGCCCTGTATCGAGGCCTGGGACGCCGAAGTCGCCCTGGTGCGGGTCAACGTCGAATACTGGGGCGACGCCTCGGCGGTCTACGCCTCGGGCGGCAGGGTGATCATGCGCGACACGGTGATCGACGCGAAGAGCTGGGATCCGGCCGTGCTGATCGAGGGCGGCGTCATCGACATCGCCCGCACCAAGATCAGCGGCGAGGCCGCCGGCGTCGACCTGACCCCCGGCAACGGCGAGAGCCGCCTCGACCAGGTGGGCATCGTCGCCCGTGGCGGCGAAACGCCCGGAGACGTCGGCCTGCTGGTTCGCGGCCTGCGCTCGGGCACCGGCACGATGACCATCCGCAACGTCGTGGTCTGTGGCTGGACCACCGGCCTGCATCTGGAGCGCGGGGCCAACGTCAACATCTCGCGCAGCCGGCTGTGCGACGCCCAGCGGGGGATCATCTCGACCGGCGCCAGCCTGACCGTCACCGAGAGCGCCATCGGCGCGCGCGAGATCGGCGTCTACGCCGGCTCGGGCCGGACCAAGGTTTCGCGCAGCCGCTTCTACGGCGGGGCGCGGCCGGGGTATGCCGAGCCGGGGGCCATCCTCGAGCTGGAGGACAACTGGGTCTATTCCGACGCCGACTGTTGGCGGGCCCGGTATGACCGGGGGCTGTACTGCATCTCGTCGCGGAACTTGCCGGGGAGCCTGCGCGAGCGGGGCTGGTCGGGCGGTTACCGCCGCGGCTGGGAAAGCGACGGCTACGACTACGGCTTCCAGCGCGACGGCGCCCCGATGCCGCTGCCGCCGGAACAGCCGCCGAAGCAGAAGCGCAGCTGGGGCAAGCCCAAGGCGTCGCCGGCGTATTGAGCCGGTGCGTCGTCCCTCCCCGAATTGGGGAGGGCAGGCCAAAGGCCGGGTGGGGAAGTGGATCACCACTTCCCGCCGGTATTTTCTGAAAACATCCTGGCTCTGGGAGCCAGTGGCCGACTTCCCCACCTGACGCGCAACGCGCGTCTGCCCTTGTCTGTTGGAAGCCTGCTAGCGTGAGGGTGTCTTCCGGGACGTCCGTCTGGCGCAGCCACGCCAGACGGACTGTCGGTGGAGGGGCCGTTCTGCCCAAAGCCTTGTGGGCTGCTGGGGAGCTGGGCCGCCACTGACGTTTCACTGACCCGGATGGTTGCAGGGACTTTTAGGTCCGAAGCCACAAGGAGGGGTCGATGGAACAGGTGAAGTCTAACACGC
>JAQGIK010000100.1 GCA_028291265.1 Caulobacter sp.
GGGGTCGCCCTTCACGATCACCAGGTCGGCGTTCTTGCCCGGTGCGATGGAGCCGATGCGGTCGGCGAGGCCCAGGTAGGACGCGCCGTTCAGGGTGGCGATCCTGATAGCCTCAACCGGCGTGAAACCGGCCTCGACCAGCAGCTCGACCCCGCGCTGGTCGCCGAAGCCGGGGATGACGCCGCCGTTGCCGGTGGGGTCGGGGCCGGCCATCAGCAGACCCCCGGCGGCCACGAATCTGCGCTCCAGGGCCATGGCGTTCCTGAAGCCCCTGGCGGCGTCGGCGAACTGCTCGCGCGGCGGGGCGTTCCTGAGGTTCCGCGCATAGAGGTAGGCCTCGCGGGCCTGGGGCGTCAGCACCGCCATGGCCCGCGGGTTCAGCGGCGCATGGCCGGACACGCCCTGTTCGAACACCGGCAGGGTCGAGGTCACCGCCACGCGGCGCTCGACCAGGAGCTTGATGAGCGCGTCGGCCCGGGGGCTGTCGGGCGTCATGGTCAGCAGCGTCGGCGCGCCGACCGTCTGCGGGCAGAGGTCCGGCTGCTTGCCGGGATCGAGCTGGGTGTTGACGACGAAGCCGTGCTCCAGGTCGTCGATGCCGAGCTCGGCGGCCTCCGGATAGGTCACCGAGCAGAGGTGGCCGGTGACCTTGAGACCCCGCTTGTGCGCCTCTTCGATGGCCGCGCCCAGCTCGGCGCGGGTGATGTTCATATAGGCCTTGAAGGAGGTCGCCCCCTGGTCGGCCCAGAAGGCCACCATGCGCCGCGCGTCCTCGGGGCCAGTCAGCTGGTGCATCTGGATGAACGGGCTGCCCTTGCCCTCCAGGTAGGGCGCGGTGACGTCCATGTGCGGGCCGGCCATCTGGCCCGCGTCGATCAGGCTTTTGACGTTGAGGTCCGCATAGGGCTCGACGCTGCCGGCGGTCCGCATCGTGGTGACGCCCGCCGCCAGGTAGAGCCGGGGCGAGGTGAAGGTCATCTGCGGCACCACCAGCGGCGGCTCGCTATGGCCGGCGGCGTCGTAGTTCGGCCGGGCGATGTAGTACATGTGGTTATGCATGCCGACGAGGCCGGGCAGGACCGTGTAGCCGGCGAGGTCGAGCACGGTCGCGCCCTTGGGCACGGCCATGGCGGCGGGCCCGACGGCGGCGATCTTGCCCCCTTCCAGCACGATCGTCCGGTCGGCCTGGGCCGGCGCGCCGGTCCCGTCGATGATGCGCACGTGGCGCAGGACCACGGTGCGTTCGCTCACCCGCACATAGGGCTGCACCGCCGCCCCGGGCGGCGAGGGCGGGGCCAGGATCGGCGCGGCGACCGCGCCCGTCGCCAGCAAGGCTGCGGCGCAACCCGCGAACAACCGCTTCAGCATGTGAACACCCCCCGTACTCCGACTGTCCGGCGACCCTAGCCGCCCGACGAATGGCTTGCCATTTTTCAAACGCTTGTTAGTCACTCAGGCGATTCAAAGGGACGATTTTAGATGGCGGAAGACGTGAAGCCGGCCGGCGCCCCGACCGAGACCTACGACGACCGGCCGATCCATTCCGATGACCAGCTGCCGCCCGAGGTCCAGGCGCCGCTCGCCGAGTTCGCCGGCGCCGAGCCGCCCTCGCCGCAGTGGTTCAAGGACGCCATCGCCCAGGCGCCCGAGCGCGTCTTCGTCGAGTCGCTGGGGACGAAGCTCGAGGTGCTGACCTGGGGCGAGGTCGGCAAGCCCGGCCTGCTGTTCGTCCACGGCAACTCGGCCCATGCCGACTGGTGGAGCTTCATCGCCCCCTTCTTCGCCGAGGACTACCGGGTCTCCTCCATGTCGCTGGCCGGCATGGGCGCCTCGGATTGGCGCGAGCGCTATTCGCTCACCGACTTCGCCGACGACGCCGAGGCCGTGGCGCGCGCCACGGGCCTCTACGAAGGCGGCCGCAAGCCGATCTACATCGGCCACTCGTTCGGCGGCGGCCAGGTGTTCTTCGCCGCCGCCACGCACCCTGAGCGGATGCACGCCGCGATCCTGGTGGACACCGGCTTCGGCCCGCCGCCGGAGGAGCTCGCCAAGCGCCAGGCGCAGATGGAGGCGGTCCGCAACATCCCCACCGCCGACCGCCCGGCCCGCATCTATCCGACCCTGGAGGCGGCGCTGCTGCGCTTCCGGCTGATGCCGCCGCAGCCGGCGGAAAACGCATTCATCGCCGACTTCATCGCCCGGCGCTCGCTGAAGCGGGTTCCGTTGCCGGACGGCTCTGGCGAGGGCTGGACCTGGATGTTCGACCCCAACATGTGGGCGAAGCTCCAGCGCGACGGCGCGATGATGCGGACGCCGAACCCGGGGCCCATCGCAACGCCGCTGGTGCACATCTACGGCGCCAAGAGCCGGATCATCGAGCACCGCAAGGCCGGCTCCCCGTCGCCGTTCCCGCCGGGCCTGATCGAGATCGAGATCCCCGACTCGCACCACCACGTGATGATCGACCAGCCGCTGGCCCTGGTGGCGACGCTTAGGGCGCTGCTGGCGGGTTGGTCGGCCGATGGGGAGGCTTGACGCGCCCCACCTTGAGCCGGGCGACTTGAGCGCACCCCCCGTCTCGTGTAGCACCCGCCCCTAACCCCGAATTTCCCAGAGAGCACCCATGGCCGGACCGGCTTCCGACTACCACCGCGGCGAAATGGACATCAGCGAACAGGTGT
>JAQGIK010000127.1 GCA_028291265.1 Caulobacter sp.
ACGACGTCTTCCAGGGTGTTCGCGAAGTCGATCAGCTCCGGGTTGTTGTCCAGGGTTCCACGGTGCACGAGGCCTCGGGTCCAGGCGTAGATCGAGGCGATCGGGTTGGTGGAGGTCGGCTTGCCCGCCTGGTGCTGGCGGTAGTGGCGGGTCACGGTGCCGTGGGCGGCCTCGGCCTCGACGGTCTTGCCGTCGGGGGTGAGCAGCACGCTGGTCATCAGGCCGAGCGAACCGTAGCCTTGCGCCACCGTGTCGGACTGCACGTCCCCGTCGTAGTTCTTGCAGGCCCAGACATAGCCGCCCGACCACTTCAGGGCCGCGGCCACCATGTCGTCGATCAGGCGGTGCTCGTAGGTCAGGCCCAGTTCCTTGAACTTGGCGGCGTACTCGGAGTCGAACACCTCCTGGAAGATGTCCTTGAAGCGGCCGTCGTAGTATTTGAGGATGGTGTTCTTCGTCGACAGATAGACCGGATACTTGCGGGCCAGGCCGTAGGCGAAGCTGGCGTGGGCGAAGTCGCGGATCGAGTCGTCGAGGTTGTACATGGCCATGGCCACGCCGGCGCCGGGGGCGTCGAACACCTCATGCTCGATCACCTGGCCGTCGTCGCCGACGAACTTGATGCTGAGCTTGCCCTTGCCGGGGAACAGGAAGTCGGTAGCGCGGTACTGGTCGCCGAAGGCGTGGCGGCCGACGATGATCGGCTGGGTCCAGCCTGGCACCAGGCGCGGCACGTTCTGGCAGATGATCGGTTCGCGGAAGATGACGCCGCCGAGGATGTTGCGGATCGTGCCGTTCGGGCTCTTCCACATCTTCTTGAGCTTGAATTCCTCGACCCGCTGCTCGTCCGGGGTGATGGTCGCGCACTTCACCGCCACGCCGTGGCGCTTGGTGGCGTTGGCGGCGTCGATGGTCACCTGGTCGTTGGTCTCGTCGCGGTGCTCGATCGAGAGGTCGTAATAGTCGAGCTCGAGGTCGAGGTAGGGGAAGATCAGCTTGTCCTTGATGAGCTTCCAGATGATGCGGGTCATTTCATCGCCGTCCATGTCGACGACAGGATTGGCGACCTTGATCTTGGCCATGGGTGGAGAATCTCCCAAAGGGGTTGAGCGCGCTGAAGCGGGGGGACACAGGCCCGTCCGCGCCGCGCGAGGTGGCAGGGCTATAGCCTCGATTGCCGCTTGGTCCAACAGGTGGCTTGCGCGTGACCACAGGCCCGGTATGAGCGAACCATGGCTTTGGATCAGCAGACCGCCGCCGCCGAGGACCAGAGGGTGCTCGACACCGCCCGCCTGGCGTTTGCCAGGGCCGGCTTCGAGGCCGTCGACCTGGGCCTCATCGCCGATGGCGCGGGCATGACGGTGGAGACGCTGAAGAACCATTATACCGACAAGAAGGCGCTGTTCACCGCGGTCCTGGTCTCGCTGGAGAAGGCCTTCGACGCCCACTGCCGCGAGGCCTCCGCCGGCCTGCTCGGCGAGCCGATGGAGCTCTTCCTCTCCGGCTGCCGGGCGGCGCTGGAGTTCGGCGGCCGCCGCGACTTCGCCCGTATCGTCATGATCGAGGGCCCGGGGGTGCTGGGCGAGGCCGAGTGGGAGCGGATCGACCACGGGCTGGGGCTGCCGACCATCCGCCAGGGCCTGCGCAACATGGCGCCGCACGCCGGCGAGGCGGCGGTGCGGCCGATGGCGGTGATGATCATGGGGGCCCTGAACGAGCTGATCCTGGCCCTGGCGCGGGGCGAGAAGGGCGTCGCCGTTGACGACAGCCTGGCGGTGCTGGAGCGGCTGTTGAGGGCCTGGGCGGCCCGCTAGTCGAAGCTGGCAGGAAGCAGCCGCTCATAGATGCCGCGCACCGAGCCGTAGCATTCGCAGGCGATGGCCTCGAGACCGGCGCGGTCGAGGATGTCGACCACGCCCCGCCGATAGCGGATCAGCCCCTTGGCCTGGAGCTGGCCGGCCACGGCGGTGACGGTGGTGCGCTGGACGCCCAGCATGTCGGCCAGGAACTCCTGGGTCAGGCTGACCGTGTCGCTGTCGATGCGGTCGCGGCAGCTGAGCAGCCAGCGGCAGAACCTCGCCTCCACCGAATGCAGGGCGTTGCAGGCCACCGAATGGATGGCATGGCCGAACATCGCGTCGTTGTGCCGGTCGACCAGGGCCATCAGCGCCGGGCTGCGCTTGCAGCAGTGCTGGAAGGCGCCGGCCGAGATGCGCGAGGCCGACCCGGCGACCTGGATGATGGCTCGCGACAGCGAGGCGCGCGGCCCCAGCGCCGACATCAGTCCATAGGCGCCTTCGCGGCCGATGGTCACCGACTCGATGGCCGCGCCGCTGTGCATCAACGTCATCAGGGAGATGACGCAGTCGTGGGGGAAGTATACCGTTTCGATAGGGTCGCCCGGTTCGTACAGCAGGCGGCCCTTCTCCATGTCCACGGGCGATAGCTGCGCCGAGAGAAGGGCGAAGTCCTCCGGGGGCAGGCTGGCAAGCAGGCGGTTTTTCAAGCGCGGTGAACTCATCATGGCGAATCGAAACGCCGTTACTACGGCGCGGGTTGCAAGCTATCGGGGAGCAGAGACAAGCACCGTCAGTTGGCCGACATAGTCCTTCCGGGTATCGGCGTTTGATTTGGCTATACAGAGTCGATCCCGGCCAATCCGGCGTTTGGAAAGTTCATACCGCTGTCGGACAGCCGACATAGACTTCACTGATCAACACTCGATTTGGGTCAAATTCGGAGAATAGTGATGAAGTACCGCCGTCTGGGCCGCACCGGCCTCTATGTTTCCGAGATCTGCCTCGGGGCCATGACCTTCGCCGAGGAGAGCGCCGGCATGTGGGGCGCCATCGGCGCCGTGGCCCAGCCGGGCGTCGACGCCATGATCGAGCAGGCCCTGGCCGCCGGGGTCAACTTCATCGACACCGCCGACGTCTATTCCGCCGGCCAGTCCGAGAAGCTGGTCGGCCAGGCGCTGAAGAACCTCGGGGTCAAGCGCAGCGACGTGGTCATCGCCACCAAGGTCTACGGCGAGATGGGCAAGGGGCCCAACGACCGGGGCGCCTCGCGCGGCCACATCATGGACGGGGTGAAGGCCAGCCTCGATCGCATGGGCCTGGACCACATCGACCTCTTCCAGATCCACGCCAACGATCCGATCACCCCGGTCGAGGAAACCCTGCGCGCCCTCGACGATCTCGTGAGCCAGGGCCTGGTCCGCTACATCGGCTGCTCCAACTGGCAGGCCTGGAAGATGATGAAGGCCCACGGCATCAGTGACCGGATGGGCTACGCCCGCTTCGAGAGCGTTCAGGCCTACTATTCCATCGCCGGCCGCGACCTGGAGCGCGACGTGGCGCCGATGCTGGAGGACCAGCAGATGGGCCTGATGGTCTGGTCGCCGCTGGCCGGCGGCCTCCTCTCGGGCAAGTTCGGGCCCGACGAAACGCCCGAGGGCGCGCGCCGGGCCTCGTTCGACTTCCCGCCCGTCAACCGCGACCGGGCCTGGCCCTGCGTCGCGGCCATGCGCCGGATCGCCGAGGCGCGCGGCGTCTCGGTGGCGCGCATCGCCCTAGCCTATGTGCTGAGCCGGCCGTTCGTCACCACGGTGATCATCGGGGCCAAGACCAACGAACAGCTCGACGACAACCTCGCCGCCGCCGAGATCGAGCTGACCGCCGACGAGCTGAAGGCCCTCGACGAGGTTTCGGCCCTGCCGCCGGAATACCCCGGCTGGATGCTGGGGCGGCAGAGCCACAGCCGCGTGCCGGGGCCGTTCAAGCCCCAGAAAACATAAGGGTTTGGCTAGTTCAGCGTCACGTCCGTGCGCCCGCCGAGGTCGGGCGTGCGGCCGGTGGCGTTGGCCTTTGCGACTTCCCAGACGTACTTCACCGGTCCGGCGTCGCTGATCCACACCCGGGCGTCGTGGCACTTGACCCGCAGCAGCCGCAGGTCCGGGTCGTCCTTGCCGTCCGGATACCAGGCGGCGACCATGGGGCTCCACCACTTCTCGATCCTGTCGCGGTCCATCTCGACCGTCATCTCGCCGCCGATGCAGGCCTGGAAGTCATGGTCCTTGGACTGGACGATGAACATCACCTGCCGCGCGCCGTGGCTGGCGTCGCGGGCCAGATCGGTTTCGGCCCGGGTGAAGAACCAGATCTCGCCATCGCCGGCGATGGTGAAGGCCGTCATCGGCTGGAAGTGCTGCGGCTCGCCGTCGACGATGCCCACCATGCCGATGCGGGCCTTGTCGATTTCGTCCCAGAGGCGCTCTTCGACAGCGGCTTGATCGTGGGTGTCGGTGGACATGGGAACTCCTGCGAGGTTGTCGCAAGAGAATGCCGTTCAGGTGCCGGTCGTTCCGAAGAAACTCAGCCGCCGGCCGGTTTGGGTGGCGGCAGGGCGACCTGCTGGTCGACCAGGATGGTCCAGGTCTGGCCGGCCCGCTGCCACACGCGCAGGAAATGGCCGCGGCGCGGCTGGCCGCCCTCGGTCCAGCGGTTTTCGCCGTAGGCATAGGCCATGTCGCTGCTCTTCGACATGCCGCCGCCCAGCGTCGTGGTGGTGACCTGGGCCGGGTCCCTGGCCAGCAGTTCGCGGATGGCCTCGGGCGTGGCGGCCGGCGCGTGGCCGGACCGGATCACCCGGCCGCCGACCGCCAGGCGCTTGCGGATGGCGCCGCCGGCGTCGCGCGACAGGTCGTCGCCCAGCACCGCTTCCAGCCCGGCCGGCGTGGCCTTCGACTCCCCGGCGGCGATGCCGATGTGGAAGGCGGCCGGCGTGGCCGGCGCGGTGTAGAGGTTGGGCGTGCCCGGCGTGCCGCGGTCGAGGGCGAACTTCCAGGCGCCGTCCGGCTGCCTGGCCCAGATGGTCAGGTAGTAGCCCGGATCGACCTCGCCCTTGACCGTCCATTGCGAGGGCCCCGAGGCGACGGCCAGGTCGGCGGCGCTCGACACCGCCACGAAATCCGGCCGCCATTCGATCAGCCCCGGCCAGTCGGCCTTGGCCAGATAGTCGGTGGCGACGATCGGTTCGGGCAGGAACATCACCACGCCCGGCGCCGCGAACTCTCGGAAGGCCGGCACATTGCCGATCTCGGCCGCCCGCTTGGCGAAGGCGGCCTCGACGGCGACGACGCTCTCGGCGTCCTTGCCGTCACTGGCCAGCGCCCCGCCGCCGAGCAACAGCCCGGCGGCCAGGACCGCCAGGGCGACATTGATCCCCCCAAACCCTCTCATCGCGGGCTCGCGAAGGCGCTGCTCATCCAGCCCCGGTTGCCGTTTTCGTCGTCGACCTCCATCCAGACGCCGTTGCGGGCCCCGGTCGGGTAGACCAGCGTGCCCTGCTTCAGGGTGTAGAGGATCGGCGCGGTGGGGGCGGGAGCCTTGCGCAGCTTGACCTCGGCGGTGGTCACCTGGGCGACCGGACCGGCGTTGTACTTGGCGTCCTCGCCCGACTGCACGCCGCCGGCCTGGATGTGGTTCACCAGGTCGAGGAAGGCGTTGAAGTAGGCGGCGCTGATGATCTTGCCGATGTCGGTGTCGCTGTAGCCGCCGCCGACCGCGCCGATCAGCGCCCCCAGGCCGATCCCGCCGCCGCCGGCCGAAAAGCTGATGTCGCGCTTCCTGGCCGTGCCCTCGGCGACATAGACCTGTTCGGTGGTGCGGGCGTCGACCAGGGTGATCAGCGCCTGGGCCTCGATGTTCTTGGTCCGCAGGCCGCCGACGACGCCGCCGGCCGTGCCGCCGATCAGCCCGCCGACCACGCCGGCCACCTCGCCGCCGCCGGTGTTCTCGTCGGCGTTGGCCAGGTCGGGGATGATGAAGTAGTCGGCCGCCTTGACCGTGCCGCGGCCGATGCCGCTGTCACGGCGCAGTTCGCCGCTCTCGGCCAGTTCGCGCTCGCCCTTGCGCATCTCCATGCCGGCCCCGCGATCGACCACCCGCAGGCAGTTGGAGCGCGAGGCGAACAGCTTGAGCAGCTTCTCGGGATTGCTGAGGCCGTACGACCGCCACCACTGCACTTCCGGCTCCTGGATGGCCACGGTGGCGATCGGCGCGGCGCAGCGCGGCAGCTCCGGCGTCGCCGCCTTGGGGGCCGGCTTGGCGCCGTACTGGGCATAGGCCGGAGCCGACAGGGCCACGGTCATCCCGATGGCCAGGACGGTGGCGATGATCTTGCGCATGGCGGTGCTCCCCGAAGAGTCTGCTGGACGGTAGTCCCGGAGTCGTACGCGGGCAATCGGGGGTTGGATCAAGACTGCGGGTGGTCGAGGCGGCGAGGGGCGTTCGAAGCGACCATTATAGCAGAAAAGGTGCGGGGGCGTGGTAAAAAGTTTAGGTAATTCAGCCACTTAAGAGCGCCAATCAGCCACCGGACAGCCACCTTTCAGGCGGCGCCGGAGGTCGAATGGACCACCCTGCGACCACCCTCTTTCCGCCGGGGGGGAGGAGGGCGCCGCCGTGCGCGGCGGCTGGGCCGAAATCCGGTTTTGAATGCCGGGTATGTCTAGAAACCGAGCACCCTGGCGTAGCGGTCCTTGTGGAATCCGGCGCCGCCGAACAGCTGCTCGGTGACCCGGGCCCGCTTCATGTAGAGGCCGGCGTCGTGGACGTCGGTCATGCCGATGCCGCCGTGCATCTGGACCATCTCGTTGCTGACCAGGTGGATCAGCTCGCTGGCCTTGCACTTGGCCAGGGAGGCGGCGGCGCGGACGTCGCCCGAACCGCTGTCCAGCGCCTCAAGCGCCGCCTCGATGGCCGAGCGGGCCATCTCCAGGTCGGTGAACATCTTGGCGGCCCGGTGCTGCAGCGACTGGAAGGTCCCGATCACCTGGCCGAACTGGGTGCGGACCTTGAGGTAGTCGAGGGTGATCTCGAAGGCCTGCAGGGCGCTGCCCAGCATCTCGGCCGACAGGCCGATGCGGGCCCGGTCGAGGATGGCCTCCAGCGGTTCCCAGCCCTTGCCTTCCTCGCCGAGCAGGTCGCCGGGCGTGCCGTCGAACGTCACCTCGGCGGCGCCGCGGCTGTCGGCCAGGGCCAGATGCTTCACCGTCACGCCGGCGGCGCCCTTGGGCACGAGGTAGAGCGAAATCCCGTCCGTCTCGCCGGCCTTGCCGAAGGTGCGGGCGGCGACGATGAACAGGTCGGCGACGTCGCCGTCTACGACAAAGGTCTTCTTGCCGGTCAGCTTGCCGCCGGACGCGGCCAGCGCCGTGCGGGCCGGGTTGTGGTGCGGGCCTTCATCGACGGCCAGGGCAGTGACCACCGCGCCTTCGGCGATCTTCGGCAGCCATTCGGCCTTCTGGGCGTCGGAGCCGTAGAGGGTCAGGGCGCTGGCCCCGATCAGGGCCGTGGAGAGCAGCGGCGAGGCGGTCAGGGTCCGCCCGGTTTCCTCGAGGATCAGCCCCAGCGACAGGTAGCCGAACGCCGAGCCGCCGAAGTCTTCCGGCACGATCACCCCGGCCCAGCCCATGGCCCCCATCTCCGCCCAGGCGGCCGCGTCGAACGGCGCATGGCTGCCGCTGTCGCGCAGGGCCCGCAGTTTGGTGGTCGGCGACTCCGTCTGCGTCCAGGCCTTGGCCCCGTCGCGCAGCATGGTCTGTTCTTCGTTCAGGACGGCCATCAGGCGGTCTCCATCGTGGCGTGGTGGACGGCCCATTCGAGGGCGGATTCAAGACGGTCGTTGCCCCAGAAGAGCTCGCCGTCGGCGGTCAGGAAGCTGGGCGAGCCGAACAGGCCGCGCTCGCGGGCCTGGGTGACGTGTTCTTTCAGCCGGGCCTTGGTGGCGTCGGAGCCGGCGGCGTCGAACACCGCCCCCGGCGAGGCCCCGACCTCGGCCAGCAACGGCTCCAGCACCTCGGGCCTGGAGATGTCGAGGTCGGCGACGAAGTTGGCCTGGTAGACGGCGCGGCTGAAGGCCGGCGTCCAGCCGTCGTCCAGACCGACGATGGCGCACCGCGCCGGCAGGATGGTGTGGCGCGGAAACTGGCTGGGGTGGGTGAGGGGCAGCCCCTCCTCGGCGCAGACCCGCTCCATATCCCGCCACATGTAGGTCCCCTTGACGGGCACCACATTGAACGGACTGTCGGTCATCCCCTGATGCTCATGCAGCAGCGGCCCGAGCAGGAATGGCCGCCAGGCGACGGCGACCCCGCGGTCGGCGGCCAGGGCCTCGATCCGCATGGCGGCGGGATAGCTGTAGGTGGAGGCGAACTCGTACCAGAATTCTAACACGGTTCCTTCTCCCGCTTGCCGGGAGAAGGTGGCCGCGAAGCGGTCGGATGAGGGCAGCGCCGGCCTGTGCCGGGGCCCCTCGTTCTGGCGCGGTTAGCGCTGGTGTTCATGGTCACTGTCATCCGCCGGTGCTGCCCTCATCCGACCCCCTTCGGGGGCCACCTTCTCCCGGCGAGCGGGAGAAGGGCGCTTCGCTTCGCTGCGCTTTACTGGTGGTCCAGCAGCCCAAGCACGCGCTTGGCGATGACGTTGAGGTTCACCTCGCTGGTGCCGCCCTCGATGGAGTTGGCCTTGGCCCGCAGCATCGAGCGGATCGCGCCCAGTTCCTCGCCGGAGAAGCCTTCGCCCTCCCAGCCCAGGCCCTGCAGGCCGAGGCTCTCGACCAGCAGTTCGGTGCGCTCCTGGTTCAGCTTGGCGGCGGCGAACTTGATGATCGAGGTGGCGGCGCTCGGCCCGGCGCCCTGCTTGCTCTCGGCCTCGGCCCGCTTGATGGTCAGGGCGAAACAGGCCTGGTCCATCTTGTGGCTGGCGATGCGGCCGCGCAGGTCGGGATCCTCGATCCGCCCGGCCGCGTCGACGCCGACGTAGGTCCTGGCCGCGTCCACCACGTCCAGCCCGCCCGCGCCGCCGAAGCCGCCGGCCGAGATGTTCTGGCGCTCGTACTGCAGCAGGCGCTTGGCGATTTCCCAGCCGCCGTTCAGCCGCCCGACCAGCTGTTCCTTCGGCGCCTTCACGTCGGTGAAGAAGGTCTCGCAGAAGGGCGATGAGCCGCTGATCAGCTTGATCGGCCGCGTCTCGACGCCGGGGCTGGTCATGTCGAACAGGATGAAGCTGATGCCCTCATGCTTCTTGGAGGTGTCGGTGCGCACCAGGCAGAAGATCCAGTCGGCCTGGTCGGCGTAACTGGTCCAGACCTTCTGGCCGTTGATCAGGTAGTGATCGCCCTTGTCCTCGCAGCGTGTCTGCAGCCCGGCCAGGTCCGACCCGGCGCCGGGCTCCGAGTAACCCTGACACCAGCGGATCTTGCCCTTGACGATATCGGGCAGGAACCGCTGCTTCTGCTCCTCGGTGGCGTACTCCAGCAGCACCGGCCCCAGCATCCAGATGCCGAAGCTGGCCAGGGCGGGGCGCGCCTTGATCCGCCTAAGCTCGCTTTCGAGCACGCGGTTCTGCTCCTTGGTCAGTCCGCCGCCGCCATAGGCCGCCGGCCACATCGGCGCGGTCCAGCCCTTCTCGCCCATCCGGTCCATCCAGACCTGGATATCGGGGTTGGAATAACTGGCCTTGCGCCCGCCCCAGGGGGTGTCGTTCTCGGACGTCATGGGGGCGTTCAGCGACGGGGGGTAGTTGGCCTCCAGCCAGGCCCGGGTCTCTGTGCGGAAGGCGTCGAGGTCGGTAGCGCCGAAGTCGGCCATGGCGTGGTCTCCCGCGAAATGTTGGCTCCCGGCGTTGGCGGCCGGTTCGGGCAGGAGATTAGCGGGGGGAGTGGGGAGGGGGAAGGGGATTCAAACGGATGTTTGGGGATGTCTTACGCCCACTCCTCATAGAGATTCGTAAGGGCCTTGGGACCCACGGCCGAAATGCCGCGCGAGTCCAACTGCTCATTTCGAAAAATCGTATAATCGGCCTGTTGGCTGGAAACTCCCATCAATCCTATCGTTGCAGTAATAGCGGGCAATTTTGCGATCTTGTGCACAGACTCACCGGTAATTGGCGCAACATTTCTCAGAATGCGCTCGTTATCTGTAATTCTCGTTTCAATTGCAATTCGCTCTTTTCCACGAATTATTACTAAATCTATAAACACGCCTTCTTCTATGATTGATTGAGTTACTTTTATATCCTCATTTTTTGAGAATTTTGCCGATAGGTAGCCAGCTATAGCACCGTTAAATGCAGGGTATTTCTGAGAGTTTTCTTTAACGAAGGTACTCATATCTGTTTCCTTCAGGAAGGAAAGGCACTCACGTTCCACAGCGCTCCGAAGGTCATCAATAGCAACTGCTGATGTGTTGGGCTTGGTAGTGGATTGTGCTTCTATAAAAGAAAGTCTTCCGCTGATTTGATCGCATAGCACGATTGAAAACGCCAACACGGAAACAATAGCCAACAGAGACTCGTCTTCGTCGAAATCTAGCATATAATCATGAGTGGACTTGTTTCGCCATTCAGTCCTGTATTGCTTTAATTGCTCTAGTACGCGTGGACGAAGAAGATTGCCTGAAATTAAGAATTGTTCGATCTGTGCGGGAGTTTTTTGCTCCGGATTCTTCTCAGCAAGAACTCGATACGCCTCCTTTACGCTGCCCTCAAATGCTTGGTTGCAGCGATAAATGGCGTCCGTGAATGCAGTTTGGTCGCTTTGTTGACCCCGTTCACGATGTCTAATTGCGGCATCAATATGGATTTTAACCGCATTTAGACCTGGCTGATGTTGCCCTCCCGGAAGAGACGCAATCTTACTGGCCAAGATTTGGCGAAGGTCCATTTCTAGTTCTCGCTATCGCTCTGCGGGCAATATTGCAGCCTGCTCGCCTTTGTCTACAGCGCATGGGCGGCGATGGTTTTTCGCGCTCCCGATAGCGTCTGCCCGATTATGAATGTGTCTCCTCCTCGGCGGCGGAGAACCGCCCCTTCAACAGCTTTCGATCCGCCGTCAATTCCGCACCCAGCGCTGTTTTTTCACGGCGCGACGTCCTTCTTCTGTCCGCCTTCCAGCGCATTGTCACAGGCCAGCCGCAGCTCCCACTTCGGCGCCCCCTCGGCAGCAAGGTTGCCTCGGGCTGCCTACCTAGGCCCAAGGCGCTCCAGCCCTGCGGGACGGAGGCGTGCCGAGGGCGAAGAACGGCGGGGAGTGAATGTAGGGACACACGCCCACTTCCCACCTCTAGCAGGCACCCTCGCCCCGCGCCCCCGAGCGCGCTATAGGACGGTTCCCCGCCGTCGCCGCTTTGCGCCGAGCGCCGCCCGCGTAGAGTTCCCCCCATGACCGACCAGGACGACCCCACCGGCCTGCTCGCGACGCCCGACCTGGCGCACGTCCTCGAATCCGAGCGCTTCCGGCAGTTCCTCGACCAAGTGCCGATCGCCATCGCCGTGTCCAGCCTGCGGCCGGACGAGCACATCTGTTACGCCAACGTCGAGTTCGAGCGGCTGACGGGGCTGGCCGCCGCCGACCTGGAGGGCAAGCCCTGGTCGGCGCTGCCCGGGGTGGCCACGCGCGACGGGCGGCCGCTGGCCAAGGCGGTGACCGAGGAGAGCGAGTACATCGGCGTGTTCGCCTTCGAGCCGGCCGGGGCGGCGGGGTCGGTCGATGTCTGGAGCAACCTGATCGAGGACGAGACCGGCGAAAAGGTGTTCCGGCTGATCGCCCTGGTCAGCGCCGAGGGGCGCGGCGAGGTCGACCTGACAGTCTACGAGAACCGGATCAAGGAGAAGGACACCCTGTTGCGCGAGTTGCAGCACCGGGTGGCCAACAACCTGCAGATGGTCACCGCCCTGATCCGCATCGAGGCGCGCAACGTCTCCGAGGCGGAGTTCGGCGCGCCGCGCGATGACCGTTTCGACCGGCTGGCCGGGCGCATCGAGGCCATGGGGCTGCTGTACCGCTCGCTGGCCGGGGAAGACGCCAAGGACACCGTCGACCTGGGCAGCTACCTGTCCGGCATCGCCTCGTCGGTGATGCAGGCCCATGCGGTCGAGGGCATCCACCTGAACCTGCAGGTCGACGCCTGGCCGGTGTCGATCAATGTCGCCATGCCCGCCGGGCTGGTGGTCAACGAGCTGCTGACCAATGCGCTGAAGCACGCCTTCGAGGGGCGGGACGGCGGCACGATCACCCTCAAATGCCTGGTCGAGGACGGCGGCTGCCGGGTGGTGGTGGCCGACGACGGGGTGGGGCTGGCCGAGGGGGTGGTCTGGCCGCGTCCGGGCAAGCTGAGCAACCTGATCGTCCAGTCGCTGCGCCAGAACGCCAAGGCGCGGGTCGAGGTCGAGACGGCGCCGGGCAAGGGGATGAAGGTGACGGCCTGGTTCAACCGCGAGGATGCGGCGCCCTAGGGGCGCGCCAGCCGCGCTTTCACGGCCGCTCGATCCGCCGCCGTCAGGCCGCACCCTAACGCCGCCTTCCACCGCGCCACGGCCTCGTCCTTGCGCCCCACCTTCGCCAGGGCGTCTCCCCAGGCCAGCTGCAACGCCCCCCACTTCGGCGACCGCTCGGCCGCGATGGCGTAGCGCTTCACGGCCGCGCCGGCCTTGCCCTGGGCCAGCAGGGCGTCGCCCTCGAACTTCAGCGGGTCGCCCCAGCCGGGGCCGGCCCGCTGGGCGCGGCGGTAGAGGGGGAGGGCGGCGGCGAGGTCGCCACGGGCGGCCTTGGCCTGTCCCCAGGCGCTCCAGCTTTGCGGGACGGAGGGGGCCAGCCGGGTGGTGAGGGCGAAGAAGCGGTCGGCGCGGGGCCAGTCGCGCTCGGCGGCCGCAAGGACGGCGCGGGCGCGGACGCAGCGGCTGCAGTCCATCGCGGTGGCGTCGACGAGGGCGTGGGCGGTCCGGCGGTCGCCGGCGCGGGCCAGGATCTCGGCCAGGCGGGGGCCGTCGCCGTGCTGGAACTGCAGGGCCTGAGCGGCGCCGTACTGGCGTTGCAGGGCGACGGCCTGGGCGGCGTTGGCGCGGGCCTGGGCCAGGTTACCCATTTCCAGCTGGGCGGCGGCGGCGACGCGGTAGATCAGCAGCGCCTCGCCCAGGCTGCCCTGGTTCTGCGGCGGCGGCCCGGGATTGGCGGCGCGGGCCGCGGCGACGTCGTGCGCCTGCAGCCAGGCCAGGCTGCGCAGGTAGTCCCAGTAGCGGGCCCGGCCCGGATTGCCCCAGGCGCGGGCCAGTTCGGCGAGAGAGACATAGCCGGCGATGGCGGCCCCGGTGTCGGCCCGCTGGTCGGCGACCATGGCCGGCCAGAGCAGGGGGTTCTCTTCATTCAGGTATTGCGAAACGCCGGACCGGTCGGCGTCGGCGGCGGTCAGCCTGACCATGCGGAGGGCGCCATCATGCGCCGCTTCCTCGTTGCCGAGGGCGTATTCCGCCCCGGCCCAGTAGCCGACGGCGGCGAAGGCGTTCGGGTCGAGGGCGACCGAGCGCCGGGCCACGGCCACCGCTTCGTGCAGGCGGCCCTGGTAGTTGCGGATGTTGACCAGGTTGGCCATGGCGTTGGCCCGCTCGCGCGGGGCGCCGCGCCGGGTCAGAGGCTCGACGACCGCGGCGGCCTCGTCGAGCTTGCCGCCGACCACCAGGAAGCCGGCGTAGCGCAGGGGATCGGAGCGGCGAAGGGTGGCCTCCGCCGCCTTGTCGAGCAGGGCGGGGAGTTCGGTGGGGGCGCCCTCGAAGCTGGCCGCCTCGCCGTCGCCGGGGCGGACGGTGAGGGAGAGGCGGCCGTCGGCCAGCTGGACGACCGAGCCGCCGACGACGGTCTGATGGCCGAGGGTGCGGCGCAGCCAGCGCTGGACCTCGCCGATGGAGACGCCGGTCTGGGGGATTTCCAGCTTGAGCTCGGTCGACTGGCCGCCGGCCGCCTTGGCGACGCCGGTGGCTTCGATCTCGCCCTTCTGCTGCAGCACGCGGATGCGGTCGCCGAGCTGGGCGGCCAGCACCTCGCCGCCCTGGCCGTTGGCGGCGAAGGCGGGCGGGGCGGTCCAGGGTTCGAGGACCAGTTCGTCGGCGTGGGCGGCGTCCCAGACCATCCAGCCGGCGGCGGCCAGGACGAGGATGGCGCCGAGGCCGATGGCGATGTCGCGGACGGCCTTGATGCGGTTGGCGAACCGGGTGTCGCGGGCCAGTTCGATCTCGGCGTCGATCAGTCGTTCCTGCTTGCCCAGCAGGCGCAGGGTGGGGCTGTCGAGGGGGCGGCCCTCGGCCTCGGCGTCCATGGCGATGTCGACCGGATTGGTGCTGGTCGGCCCGCGCGGGCGGCTGCCGGTCGTTCGTCTCGTCGCCATCTACGCCATCCCCCAACGCGGGGGATGCTTCACCGGCCGGGCGGGGCCGTCAAGCCGTCGGTGTCAGGCCGGCTTGGGAGCCTTCGCCGCCGAACACCCCTTCGCCAGGTCCGCCTTCGTCAGCGCCACCGTCTCCATCAGCGCCTGGTTCAGCAGGCCCTGGCTTTCGCCCTTGCCGCCGGCCCAGTTGATGGCTTCCTTGCCGCCCCGGTAGAGGTTCTCGCCGAGCGGGGCGCCGGCCTGGCTGTAGCGGATGCGCAGGACCACGCTGGCCGCCTTGCTGGTGCTGACGGCGAAGATGTAGCTCTTGAGGATCTCGACGTTGAGGACGAGGTCGGCGTCCTCGGCCGTGGCGGCGAAGGTCCAGCGGGCGTCGCCCTGCAGGGTGATCAGCCCCGAGCGCACCCAGCCGGGCGCGTCCGACGACAGCACCATGCCCATGCCCATGTAGCCCATGGTGGCGGTGTCCGAGCGCTTGTCCTCGACGCCGGCGATGAACAGGCGGCAGGCCGGGACCTTGCCGGGCCTGGGCGGGGTCGGGGCAGGCGGGCCCATGGCGGCGGTCATGTCGAGCGGCGGGGCCGGGGCGGCGAGGACGCCGGCGGCCGGGCCCGCGACGGCGAGCGCTAAGGCCAGCGATCCGGCGATGAGGGCGGAACGAAGGGTCATGGCAAATCCAGCGTGGTTAGAAAAATGGCCGGGACCCCCACTCTTGCTTGAGTCTGGAGCCCGTACGGGCTCCGGGGTCCCGGCCACTGTCCGGTTGGCTTACTTGGCGGGCGCGACAGGCGGCGGGGCGCGCTGGATGTCGGTGGCCAGCTTGCCGGCGACGGCGGCGGAGCCGGCGTCGAGGGCGTCGCGGATGGCCTTGCCGTTGTCGGCCGCCCACATGCGGATGTTGGCGTCGCGGTTGGTGGTCGGGGCCGGCAGGATGTGCTGGTAGCTGAAGGTGTTGCGGTAGATCGAGTTGCCGCCGTAGGCGACGATCTTGGCGTTGGCCGTGGCCGCCGGCTTGAATGGCGCCAGGGCGGCGCTGTTGGCGAACAGGTCGGCCGACAGGGTGACGCTGAGCGAGGAGGCGTCGGTCGAGAACTGGTAGTCGGCGACGGTGATCAGCACGGCGCTGGCCTTCGAGCCGGTGACGGCCTTGTCGAGACCGGGCTGGAAGGCGTCCTTGGTCACCCGCACGCCGTCGACCTTCAGGAAGCTGACGCCGCTCAACGAGGTCTGCAGGTCGGCCTTCAGCCGGGCGTCGAAGTCGTAGTCGACGACCGAGTCGCGGGCCGGCTGGACCGCCTTCTGGGCGGCTTCGGTCGAGGCCGCGTCGATGCCGGCGGCGACCAGCGCCCCGATCAGGCCGCCCTGGCCGCCGGTGCTGACCGGCGTGACATAGACGTAGATCTCGCTCTGCTTGATCGGCGCGACCACCTCGGTCGAGGTGATGGCGTCGCGCGCGCCGGTCGCCAGCGGCAGCTTGAACGGCACCGGCGTCACGCAGGCGCTCAGGGTGGCGGCGCCGAGCGTCAGGGCGCCGGCGAGCAGGATGGATTTGAAGGTGGTGGTACGCATGAAGGCCCCCCGGCCGGACTGGCGGTTACTTGGACGGCGGGCGAGAATACGCCCTTACCGCCCAGTATCACCGGGGCCGGGGAAGGCAAAGTGAACTTGCTGTGGCGCTCGGGAGCGGCCTAGCGTCGCGCCTTGCGGGCGGCGTACTTGGCGTCGCGGGCGGCCTTGGCCTCACCCTTGGTCAGGGCCTTGCGTTCCTTGCGCTCGCCGCGCTTGGCATCCAGCGCCGCGGCTTCGTCGGCGGCGATGGCGGCGGCGTGGCCGGCGGCGGCGTCGGCCTGGGCCTGCTTCTTGGCGGCCTTCTCGACGAGGCGTTCCTCGCGCACCCGGGCCAACTCCTCGGCCTTCTTTTCGGCGCGGGGTTTGAGGGTCGGGTCGGTGACGGTGGGCTTGGGCTTGAAACGTGCGAGCAGGGCGGCCTTGGCTTCGGCTGCGGTCTTCTGGCGGTCGGCGAAAGTATCGCCCAGGGCGTTTTTCATCAGGGTCCTTGAAGGAGGGTACGGCGGTAGAGACGGAGGCATCAGCCTCACGCCCACCTCGTTGCGCGCCAGAAAAACCGGGAAGGTCGTGGGGCGCTAAGAAGTCGTCTGAAGGTCACCGATCCCAACTGCCGGGGCGATGTGCGAGGCCACAGGGTGCGTTTTTCAGGGCCAAAAGGCAAGGAATATTGGCAGGTGACTTCGCGGGAGGCTTGAAAACTCGACGAAAATTGTCCCGTGCGCGGCGCTTTTCGGACGGGCTCGCCGCCCCTATACGGGGGTCCATGGTCCCCTGGCTTCACCTCTCGACCGCAACCATGCCCGGCGGCGGCGGAGCCCTGCGCCTGATGCAGCGCGGCCAGGAATTCTCGATCATGGCCGAGGGCGGGATCGAGCTGATGAACAGCCGCCTCAGCGGTTCGGAGCAGGCGCTGGCCGACCTGACCGCGCAGCGGCTAGCCGGGCGGCCGGCGCCGCGCGTGCTGATCGGCGGCCTCGGCATGGGCTTCACCCTGCGGGCGGCGCTGGCCGCCTGGCCCGCCGACGCCCGCATCGAGGTCGGCGAACTGGTCCCTGAGGTCGTCGACTGGGCCCGCGGCCCGATGGCGGCGGTGTACGGCGGCTGCCTGGACGATCCGCGGGTGACCATCGCGGTCGGCGACGTCCGCGAGCAGATCCGGGGGGAGGGTGTCTGGGACGCCATCCTGCTCGACGTCGATAACGGCCCCGAAGGCCTGACCCGCCGCGCCAACGACAGCCTCTACGACACGGCGGGGCTGGCGGCGGCCCGCGCGGCGTTGAAGCCCGGCGGCGTGCTGGCCGTCTGGTCCTCGGCGCCGCATGCGGTGTTCAGCAAGCGGGTGCGCAGCGCCGGCTTCGACGTCGAGGAGCTGAAGGTTAAGGCGGGCCCGGGTCGGCGGAAGGCCAGTCACGTGATCTGGCTGGCGGCTAAGCGGTAGACTGCGGAAGGCTCTTGCCGACCGTCGCGGAACCTCTGTCAAGCTCGCGCCAAAGATTGGGAGAAACACCATGAACGATCGCGTCACCATCGACATCCAGGACGGCGTCGCCGACGTGCGCCTGGTTCGCACCGACAAGATGAACGCCCTGGACGACGCCATGTTCGCCGCCCTGATCGCGGCGGGCGAGCGGCTGAAGACCGAGAAGGGCGTCCGCGCCGTGGTGCTGTCGGGCGAGGGCCGGGCCTTCTGCGCCGGGCTGGATATGGGCAATTTCGGCAAGATGGCCTCGGGCGAGCGCAGCGGCGGGGCCGGCCTGGTCGACACCCCGCGCACCGCCAGCGGCGCCAACCGGGCCCAGAACGCGGTCATGGTCTGGCGCGACATCCCCGTGCCGGTGATCGCCGCCGTCCACGGCGTGGCGCTGGGCGGCGGCTTCCAGCTCTGCCTCGGGGCCGACATGCGGTTCGTGGCCCCCGACGCCCGGATGGCCGTGCTTGAGATCAAGTGGGGCCTGGTGCCCGACATGGCCGGCATCGCCCTGCTGCGCGGCCTGGTCCGCGACGATATTGCGCGGGACCTGACCTATACGGGCCGTATCTTCACCGGCGAGGAGGCCTTCACCCTCGGCATCGCGACGCGCGTCTGCGCCGATCCCTATGCCGAGGCCCTGGCCGCGGCCCGCGAGATCGCCGGCAAGAACCCCGCCGCCATCCGGGGCAACAAGCGGCTCCTGAACCTGATGGCCGACGGCGACCAGCACGCCATCCTGCTGGCCGAGAGCATCGAGCAGGGCGCCCTGATCGGCTCGCCCGGCAACATCGAAGCGGTGATGGCCAACATGGAGAAACGCAGCCCGGTGTTCCAGGATTAGGCCTGGTCGACGAAACCGCCCGGCGGCGCCCTGTGCGGCAGGTCCCAGCCGAAATAGACCTCGACCTCGACGATCCGGCCGTCCCTGACGGTGAGGATCTCGGTGTTGCGGAAGCTCTTGCCGCCCTTGGTGGCGCCTTCGTAGGTGGCGAACACCTGCTCGCCATCGACCACCAGATGCTTGAGGTCGAACCCGGCGGCGGCCTCGCTGTTGGGCCAGCAGCGTTCGAAGTAGGTCTTGCGGTCGATGCGGTTGTCGAGCGGGCTGGTGAAGCTGAACGGATCGCCGATCAGGGCCTCGGCCGCGGACCGGTCCTTGTCGGCGTAAGCCTGGTAGATGGCGCGGGCGACGGTCGCGGGGTCGTCGGACATCGGCGGTCTCCTGTGCAGCCGGACCAACGGTTCGCCGGCGGGGCGATTCCTGGGCTGGTCCGGCCGATGCTGACGATCGGGCGGTTCCGCGACGCCTTCACCCGCAACGTCCGTCTGAGCCATTTCTATTCGGCGGCGTGGGCCAAGCCCCTGGGGATCCGCCGCCACACCAGTTCGGCGGCGACCACCTGTGGGCCGTGGAGGTGGCTGAACGATTCCAGCGCCGAGGCTATGGCGTCCGCATGATCGACCATCAGGGTCAGGAAACCCTGCACGGATCCTTGACTATTGGCGGGAGGAGCGCCGGCGCCGGCGTCCAGAAAGAAGGCGTGGACGTCGGGCAGAGCGGACGCATCAGCGCCGGGACGCATCAGCGCCGCCCGGGTGTCGGCGATTCGGCGCGGGTCGGCGCCGACGACGGCGTAGGCCATGAGGATCGACATCGGCGCGGAGGCTCCCTGTACAGGCCGCCAACGGCCGACACCGCTGCTTGTTCCCGCCGTCTGGCGGCCCGGCGCAACACCCGGTAAGCCTGCACGGTTCATGCGCACCTCCGAGATCCGCACCGCCGCCCTCGCCATCGCCCCGACCCTGTCGGCGGCGGCGGCCCTGTTCGGCGGCTGGCTGCTGCTGGCCTCGGGCGCGACGCCGACCGACCCGGAGCGCCTGAGCTTCCTGCTGCGGATGAGCGAGCCGGCGATCATCGACGCCAGCCACTTCGCCTCCTCGATGCTGGGCATTTTCCTGATCCTGCTGGCCTTCGGACTGCGGGCCCGGCTGGGCGCGGCCTGGGCGGCGACGGTGGCCTGCCTGCTGGTGGCGGCGGTGCTGGCCCCGCTCAAGGGGGTCAACCTCGAAGAGACCGGCATCCTGGTGCTGTTGCTGCTGATGGTCGCGCCGTTCCGGTCGGCCTTCACCCGCACCGCCCGGCTGACCCGGATGGAGATCACCCCCGGCTGGCTGTTCTCGGCCGCCGCCGCCGTGGCCGGGGCCGGACTGCTCGGCTGGTGGTCGTTCAGCAACGCCGATTACGGCAACCGCCAGGTCTGGCGGATGATGTTCGACGCCGACGTCGAGCGGGCCATCCGCAGTTCGATCGGAGCCGGCGTGCTGCTGCTCGGCGTCGGCGTCTGGCGGCTGTTCGCTACCCCCGCCACCCCCGCCGTGGCCGGCGAGGACGACCCCGATTTCGCCCGCGTCCGCGCCATCCTGGCCAAGGCCGACAGCGCCGAGCCGGAGTCCAACCTGGCCCTGCTGGGCGACAAGCGGTTCCTGTTCTCGGCCAGCGGCGAAAGCTTCCTGATGTTCGGGGTGCGGGCGCGCAGCTGGGTGGCCATGGGCCCGCCGGTCGGCCGCCGCGACGAGCACCTGGAGCTGTTCTGGCGCTTCCGCGAGATGGCCGACGCCCACGCCGCCCGCCCTTGCGTCTACGCCCTGGAGCCCGAGGACCTGGTCGATGTCGTCGAGCTCGGCTTCTTCATCCAGAAGACCGGCGAGAGCGCCCGGGTGCCGCTGGCCGACTTCTCGCTGGCCGGTCGCCGCCGCGAGGTCCTGCGCCGCAACTGGCGCAAGGCCGGCGAGGCGGGGGCCACCTTCGAGGTCGTCCAGCCGGGCGCGGCCCCGATGTACGAGTTGCAGCGCATCTCCGACGCCTGGCTGGCCGAACACCACGGCGGTGAGAAGGCCTTCAGCCTGGGCGGCTTCATTCCCCGCTATGTCGACGAGTTCCCCGTCGCCCTGGTGCGGGTCGAGGGCCGGATCGTCGCCTTCGCCACCCTGTGGCCGACCGCGACCAAGTCCAGCCTGTCGATGGACCTGATGCGCTACGGGGCGCAGGCGCCCAAGAACATCATGGACTTCCTCTTCGTCGAGCTGCTGACCTGGGGCCGCGAGCAGGGCTACCTGGCCTTCGACTTCGGGGTCGCGCCGCTGGCCGGGCTTGAGGACCGCCCCCTGGCCCCGATCCTCAGCCGGGTCGGCCGGCTGCTCTTCGAGCGGGCCGAGGACTTCTACAATTTCCGCGGCGTGCGCCGGTACAAGGAGAAGTACGACCCGCTCTGGCGGCCCCGCTACATGGCCTGTCCGCACAAGTGGCAGGTGCCCTTCCTGCTGGCCGACATCGGCCTGCTGTCGTCGGGCGGCATGGCCGGAATGATGGGGCGGCCGAAGAAGGAGTAGTTTTAGCGGCTCGTCACCAGGCCGAGCAGGGCGGCCAGATGGGCGCCCAGCATCACCACCCCGGTCGCGAAGCCGATCATCAACGGCCGCCACGGAATCATCCGGGGTCCCTTGACCAGGTTCGGCGGCCGGGCGCCGCGCCAACCGGCGAAGGCGGTCAGGGCCGCCAGGATCGCCATCAGGCCCAGGGTGACTTGCATCGACATGGCCGCCAGATGGAACCCTCGTCCGCGGGACACAAGGCCCCCGCGGTGTTTCAGCGCGGGGCGCGGTTTGCGGGCCACAGGCCCCGTCCCGGAAAGGTCTTGTTAACCATAGTCGGCGCGAAGTTGGCTCGAAATGGGCGGTGCGTCCATCCGTCCACAGGATATCGAGGCCAACGCAAGATATAGCGTTAACCTCGCGTTTACACACAAGGGCTCGCTGGCTAGCGTCCAAAGCCAGTGCCGGGAGAACGATTCGAATGACGGCGGGGGCGCCCTGGAGCGTTAAGGGTATCGACCCCAAGGCGAGGGAGATCGCGAAGGATCTCGCGCGTCGCTCCGGCATGACTCTGGGCGAATGGCTGAACCACATGATCGTCGAGGGCGAGGCGCCCGAGAGCGAAGCCGACATCGCCGATCCCTCCATCATCCCCCATCCGCGCCCGGACGCCCCGGCCCGCCTGGAAGCGGTGCATCATCCGGCCGACGAGGTCGGCAAGGTGACCGACGCCATCGAACGGCTGACCAGCCGCATCGAGGCGGCCGAACAGCGCTCGACCCTGGCCATTACCGGCATCGACCAGTCGGTGCGCGGCGCGCTCAGCCGCCTGGAAGGCGCCGAGCGCGAACAGATTTCGGTCGCCGCCCGCTTCGAGGGCGCCGTCGACGAGATCCGCACCGAGCAGTCGCGCGCCATCGAACGGCTGCGCCGCATCGAGGCGGAAAGCACCGGTCCCCGCTCTGCCGAGGCGCTGCGCGCCCTGGAAGGCTCGGTCGGCAAGGTCGCCAGCGCCGTCTACGACACCGAGGCCCGCAGCCGCGAGGCCATCGCCGCCCTGGAAGCCAAGGTCGCCGCCCTGGAAGCCGGCGGCGGCGCGCCTGACACGGCCGCGCTGGCCGACGAGGTCGCCGCCCGGGTGCTGGGCCGCCTCGAGGCCGCCGAGACCCAGACCAACTCGGCCATCCGCGATCTCGGCTACAGCTTCGTCAAGCTGGACGGCCGGTTGCGCAAGATGGAGGGGGCCGACAACACCGCCGCCCTGCAGACCCTGTCGCACGGCCTCAACGCCCGCCTCGAGCAGGTGCGCCAGGAAATGGCCGAGCAACTGCGCCGCTCCTCCGACGGCGGCTTCGGCCGGGTCGAGCAGAAGCTCGGGGAAATGACCGCCCACGTCCACGCCGCCGAGCAGCGCTCGGCCATGGCCATCGAGCGGATGGGCCGGGAGATGGTCAGCATGGCCGATAATCTCAGCCGCCGGGTGCAGTCGGTCGAGGGGCGCAGCGCCCAGGCCGTCGAGAACGTCGGCAGCGAAGTTTCGCGGATCGCAGGATTGGTCGAGCAACGGTTGTCCCACAACGATGGAAGCCAGGCCCAGGCGCTGGAGCGCCTCGGCGTCGAAATCGCCCGCATCACCGAGCGGCTGAGCGAGCGCATCGCCAACAGCGAACGCCGCAGCGCCCAGGCCATCGACGACGTCGGCGAACAGGTCGCCCGCGTCACCGAACGGATCAGCCAGCGCCAGGAGCGGGTCTCCACCGACCTCTCCGAACGCATCCGCCAGAGCGAGGAGCGCACCGCCCGCCTGCTGGACGAGGCGCGCGAGAAGATCGACGCCTCGATGACCACCGCCACAAGGCGGATCACCGACTCGGTCACCGCCGCCGCCCCGGCCTCGAACCCGGCCCCGTCCGTGCGCCGCACCGAAGCGCCGGGCATGGACCCGTTCGCCCCCGATCCCTTCCCGACCCGCGGCCAGGCCATCCCCGACGACGCCTTCGCGCCGCGTAGTTTTGAACCGCCGGCCTTCGGCGCCGCCTCGCTCGGTCCCGCCGAGCCTGGCTTCGACGACGACTTCCCGTCCCGCGACGCCGGCCCGGCCGCCTTCTCCGACGCCGACTTCGACGCCGCCGACGAGTTCGTCGCCATCGAGGGCGAAAACGAAGGCCTCGACTTCGAGACCGCCCCGGCCCCGGTGTTCGACGCCGAGCCCGGCCGCCCCCTGAGCACCCGCGAAGTGATCGAGCAGGCCCGGGCCGCCGCCCGCAACGCCGGCGGCGCCGTCAGTGCGCCGGCCGCCGCCAAGCCGGCCCGCAAGGGCCTGTTCGGCGGTCGGCCGAAGGCCCCCAAGAAGCAGGCCAGCTCGACCCTGATGACGGCCATGGCCATCACCGGCGTGCTCGCCTTCGGCGGCGCGGCCGCCACCGGCTACATGTATCTCGAGGGCGGCAAGGGGAACGGCAACGTCGCCGACCGCATCGCCCAGAGCCTCAAGATCAAGGAAGCCGACAGCCAGGAAATCCTGACCGCCGAGGCCGACACCGCCCCGCCCCTGACGGCCGGGCCGCGCGTCGCCCTGGCCATCGCGCCCGACCTCGTCGACCCC
>JAQGIK010000192.1 GCA_028291265.1 Caulobacter sp.
ATGGCCGGGGCCCCGGCCGTGCGGCTGATCAACCGCAGTCCGGAGCGGGCCTCGGTGCTGGCCAAGGCGCTCGGCGGCGTGGTCAGCGCCCATGCCCTGGACGACCATCACGATGTGCTCGAGGACGCCGGCCTGGTCATCAACGCCACCTCGCTCGGGCTGGGCGGCGGTAACGGGCCGGAGATCGACTTCACCGTCCTGCCGGCTTCGGCCGTGGTCATGGACATGGTCTACAAGCCGCTGGAGACCCAGTTCCTGCGGCTGGCGCGGGCCCGGGGCCACCGCACGGTCGACGGACTGGAGATGCTGATCCGCCAGGCCGCGCCGAGCTTCGAGGCCTTCTTCGGCCAACCGCCGCCCGAGGGCGTCGATGTCCGCCGGCTCTGTCTTGGAGCCCTTCAAGCCAAGGAAGAGGGTGCGGCCTGATGATCCTCGTCGGCCTCACCGGTTCCATCGGCATGGGCAAGTCGACCACCGCCGGCCTGTTCGCGGCCGAGGGCGTTCCGGTCTACGACGCCGACGCCGCCGTGCACCGGCTCTATGCGAAGGGCGGGGCGGCGGTGGAGCCGCTGGAACAGGAATTCGGCGATGTGGTCGTCGACGGCGCCATCGACCGGGAACGGCTTTCGAAGAAGGTGCTGAACGATCCGGACGCCCTGAAGCGGCTGGAGGCCATCGTCCATCCGCTGGTCGGGGCCAGCCGCGTCGGCTTCTTCCAGGCGGCGAAGGAAAGGCAGGCCGACATCGTCGTCCTCGACATCCCGCTGCTGTTCGAGACCGGCGGCGAGAAGAACATGGCCGCCGTGGTGGTGGTTTCCGCCCCCGCCGACCAGCAGCGGACCCGCGTCCTGGCCCGGCCGGGCATGAGCGTGGAAAAGTTCGAGGCCATCCTCGCCCGCCAGACGCTGGACGCCGACAAGCGGGCCCGCGCCGACTTCGTCATCGACACCGGCCAGGGCGTGGACCACGCCCGGGACCAGGTGCGGCATGTGTTAGCAACCTTGCGCGCCGGGTGGACGCGCGGCGGCGAACGGACCTAAGACAGGGCGATGGCGCGGCACATCGTACTCGACACCGAAACCACGGGGCTGGATCCCCGATCCGGTCACCGGATCATCGAGATCGCCTGCGTCGAGGTCGTCGACTACATGCCGACGGGCCGCGAATTCCACCAGTATATCCAGCCCGACCGGGCCATCGACCCCGACGGCGAGCGGGTGCACGGCATCAGCCTGGCCAGCCTCAAGGACAGGCCGCGCTTCCATCATCCGGACGTGGTCGACGCCTTCCTGGCCTTCATCGGCGACGACACCCTGGTGGCGCACAACGCGCCCTTCGACCGGGGCTTCATCAACGCCGAGCTGGAGCGCTGCGGCAAACCCTGCCCGCCCGACGACCGCTGGGTCGACACCCTGGCCATGGCCAAGAAGAAGTTCCCGGGGATGTACAACTCCCTGGACGCGCTCTGTAAGCGGATGAAGATCAGCCTGGCCGGGCGCGAGAAGCACGGGGCGCTGATCGACTCCAACCTGTTGGCGATGGTCTATCTGGAGCTGCAGGGCGGCAAGGAGCGGGCCCTCGACCTGACCAGCACCATGGCCGTGCGCGCGGCCCATGCGGCGGTGCAGGCCGCTTACGGGGCGCGGCCAAGGCCGCTCAGCTGCCGCATCACCGACGACGAGCGCGTGGCGCACGAGGCGTTCGTGCGCGATGTGCTGAAGGACGGGGCCGTCTGGCTGAGCCTTAGCTAGCGCGGCGGCCGCGCTCCCTCCCCATAAAGGGGACGGAGGAACTGTGGACCTCAGGCCTGCCCCACCACCACGCCCTCGCCTTCGCCCTGGGCGCGGCGCGACTGGTAGATGCCGGCGAAGTCGATCGGCTCCAGCATGAAGGGCGGGAAGCCGCCGTCGCTGGTCAGGTCGCCGATGATGCGGCGGGCGAAGGGGAACAGGAAGCGCGGGGCCTCGATCATCAGCACCGGCTCCAGCTCTTCGGGCGGGATGCCCGACAGCTCGAACAGGCCGCCATAGACCAGCTCGACCGCGAACGACTGGTCGGCGCCCTTCTTGGCGTCGACGGTCAGCTTCAGCTCGACCTCGAACAGGCCGTCGGGGCGGCCCTTGGCGTTCAGCTCGACGCCGATGTCGATGGTCGGCTGCTCGCCCGTGACGCGTAAGGAGTCGGGCGCGCGCGGGTTCTCGAACGAGAGGTCGCGCGTGTACTGGGCCAGGACCCGGATGCCGGGGGCGGCGATCGGTTCGCCGTTGGTGGCGCCGGCGAGGGTGTCGGTCATGATCGGGTCGTCCGAGAAGAGAAGAAAACGAAGGCGCGGTCGCTATCACGGCCTCTGAAAGGGCGCAACGCGGTCTCTTGGCGCCGCCGAATCGAACCCCAACCTGACGCGGCGCGTTCCTTGCCCTATATTGACCCCTATACGCCGTCAGAAACGTCCCCTCTCTCGAACCGTCAGGCCTCGTTTTGAACCAGACCCTCCAGCTCATCCTGTTCGCTATCCTGGCCGGTGTGGTGCTCTATCAGCTGTATTCGGTGCTCGGCCGGCGGGTCGGCCGCCAGCCCGAGGACGCCCAGGCCGAGGCCATCGAGCGCGGTGACGCCCGGCCGCCGGCCGCCGAGCCGATCCCCGACGGCGTGGTGCTGACCGGGCTGGCCGCCGTGCGGGCCCGCGACGCCGACTTCGACATCGGCCGCTTCCTGGCCGGGGCCAAGGGCGCCTACCAGATGGTGGTCAAGGCCTTCGCCGACGGCGACCGCGAGACGCTGAAGAAGCTGCTGTCGGCGCCGGTCTATGACAGTTTCGAGGGAGCCATCGCCCAGCGCGAGGCCGACGGCGCCACCGAGACGGTCGAGTTCGCCCAGCCGCCGCGCGCCGACCTGGACTCGGCGACGATGGACGGCGATCTGGCCCGGGTGGTCGTGCGCTTCCTGGCCGAGTTCCGGGCCCGCACCAAGAGCGCCGAGGGCGAGGCCGTCGACGACCGTCGCACCGCCGAGCTCTGGACCTTCGAGCGCGACGTCACCAGCCGCGACCCCAACTGGGTGCTGGTCAACGTCGATACGGCGGAAGCCTAGCGCCGCCGCTGCCCTCATCCGACCCCCTTCGGGGCCCACCTTCTCCCGACAAGCGGGAGAAGGGTAGAAGACGTCATGGCGTTGATTCGTTTCCTGATTCCGCTGTTGGGCGCAGCCCTGCTGCTGTCGGCCTGTGATA
>JAQGIK010000004.1 GCA_028291265.1 Caulobacter sp.
CCGCGGCCGCGGCCGGCGGCATGCTGTTCACCCGCGACGAAGCCCACCGCGACGAGCCGCTGAAGGTCGAGCCGGTGCGCCAGCCGCCGCCGGCCCCGATGGTCGAGACCAAGGCCCCCGAGCCCCAACCGGCCGTCCCGGCCCCGACCCAGGCCGCCCCGCCGGTGACCGACGAGATTCCGGAAGGCGACCTGCCGCTGACCTGGAGCCCCGGCGCCACAGCCGAGCCGCCGCGCACCGAACACGTCGTCGGTAAGCCCAGGAAGGGCGACGACGAAGACGTCCCCGCCGCCCTGCCCAGCATGCCCGACATGACCCCGCTCGGCGCGGCGGCGACGGCCATCGGCGGCGCGACCCTGCTCAAGAGCCAGATCGACAGGCCGAAAGCGTCCGACGACGGCCTGGCCTTCCCGGCCAGCCTGAAGAGCAACGCCAGCGTGCTGGCGACCAGGGACGAGCCGTCTCTGTCCTTCACCCCGGTCCCGGCCGGCGGCAAGAAGAAGGTCAAGGCCAAAGGCGGCCTCGTCGATCATTTCCTGACCATATGCGTCGCCCTGGCCCTGGCCCCGGTGCTGATCGTCCTGGTCGGCGCGGCCGGCATGTGGACGGGCGCCTGGGACTGGCGCGACGGCTACCAGTCGGTGCTCGCCGCCGGCCCGGCCCCGAACCTCGGCTGGGCCCCGGCGGCCGCCCTGGTCAGCGTGTTGTCGAGCTTCATCGGCCTGCTGGTCGCCGCCCTGGCCGGCTGGAAGCGCCACTGGCGCAAGGCGCTGACGGCGGTGTTCCTGACCCTGGCCACGCTCGGCGGCTTCGCGGCCCTCGGCTGGTGGGAAGGCCAGTCGCCGCGCATCCACGACGTCGCCACCGACTGGTCCGAACCGCTGCTGTTCACGGCCAACATCATGTCGGCCCGCGGTCCGGACGCCAATCTGGTCGAGCCCAACCCCGTCGTGCCGCTCGACGCCGGCAACGGCGCCGGCCGGCCCATCGCCGAGATCAACAGCGAGACCTGCGGCGCGGCCCGCCCGGCCATGGTCTCGATGCAGCCCGACAAGGCCTTCGCGGCCATCAGGGCGGCGATGGCGGCCCAGGGCCTGGCCGTCGTCACCGACGATCCGCGCGCCGGCCGCCTGGAAGCCACGGCGACCAGCCTGATCTACCGCTTCAAGGACGACGTGGCCGTGCGGGTCCGGCCCCAGGGCGTCGGCTCACGCATCGACATCCGCTCGATCAGCCGGGTCGGCAACGGCGACATGGGGGCGAATTGCCGGCGGATCGAGAGACTGACGGCGGCGTTGAACCCGGCGGCGTAGCGGGCAGGGTGCGCGCTTCGACACGCGGCCTGCGGCCGCTGCTCAGCATGACTACCTTTTTTGAACTGCATCCAAGTCAGTCATCCTGAGCAGCCCGCGTAGCGGGCGTGTCGAAGGACGCACGGGCTCTCAGGCCGTCTCTTTCAGCCGGTAATCGCTGTCCAGCGTCGGCTCGCCGTCGGTGACCAGCCGCCCGTCGCGGACCATCTGGACCATGTGGGCCATGACCGAATGCGCGGCCGCGGGATACAGCCGCGAATCCACGTCCTTGTAGAGCTCGGGCACCATGGCCTTGATCCGCGTGTGGCCGCCGGCCAGGGCGCCGAGGATCTGCTTCTCCCGCGCCTTGCGGTGGTCGATGTAGGCCTGGACGAAGGGGGGCGGGTCGGTGACCGGCGGGCCGTGGGTCGGCCACAGGGTCGAGAAGTCCCGCGCCTTGATCCGCTCCAGGCTCTCGAAATAGTCGCCCATGTCGCCGTCCGGCGGGCTGATCACCGTCGTCGACCAGCCCATGATGTGATCGCCGCTGAACAGGGCGTTCTCTTCCAGGAGGGCGTAGCAGATGTGGTTGGAGGTGTGGCCCGGCGTCGGGATGGCCTCCAGCGTCCAGTCGCCGCCCGAAAACACCCCGCCGTCGCAGAGGCCGACGTCGGGCCGGAAATTGCGGTCGTCGCCGGCTTCCATGCGCACTTCCGACTCGGTCGGCACGCCCTGTTTGGCGCAGGCGTAGATGGTCGCGCCGGTCCGCGCCGCCAGCGGCCGGGCCAGCGGCGAGTGGTCGGCATGGTTGTGGGTGACGAAGATGTGGGTGATCCGCTCGCCGGCCGTGGCGGCCAGGATGGCGTCCAGATGCTCGTCCATGTCGGGGCCGGGATCGATGACGGCGACGTCGCCCGTGCCGACGATATAGGTGCCCGTGCCCTTGAATGTGAAGGGGCCGGGGTTGTTGGCAACCACCCGGCGGATGAGCGGCGAGACGCGGTCGCAGACCCCGTACTCGAACGCGATCTCTCTGACGAAAGGTATCATGCGGCGGCGCCCGTCCCCGACTCTTGGTTAATTAAAGTGAGGAAAGCGTCCGCGAGCAAGCGTGTCGCGCTCAGCTTGTCCCTGAGGGGCAGCGCAATCGGCGGTCCCATGTCGGTCTTGTTGACGTCCACGACGTAGATACGGCCGTCCTTGTCGCGCAGGATGTCGAGCCCGCCCCAGTCCAGCCCCATGCCCTGGCAGAAGGCGAAGATCGCCTCCAGCTCGGCGGCCGAGAACACCGCCTCGGGCGTCGTCAGGACGGTCGAGCTGTTGTGGTTGGCGAAGCGGTCGGCGACGGGCCGGCGCTTGATGAAGACGCAGGCCGGCCGGCCGCCGACGCAGGGCGTCCGCAGGTCGGCGACCAGGTCGCCTTCGGTGTTGTCGATCAGCTTCTGATAGCTCTTGCCGGGCAGGGCCGGGCAGGGGGCGACGACGATGCGGCCGTCATGGACGCCGTTGGCCTCGCCCTTCTCGACCAGCGGCCCCTCGGCGGTGGCCGGATCGACCATCAAGGGATAGCCGAAAGCCTGTTCGAAGACGCGCGCCACATGGGTCTTGGTGACATCGGTGCAGCGCCAGTTGAAGCGGCGGGCCGGCCCGGTGTTGGGCGGGGCGCCGACGGCGCTGTCGTCGAAATAGAAGCCGGCAATGGCCTCCTCCGGCGTGCGGGCGATGCGGGCTCCGGCCCAGGCGGCGGCGGCCCAGACCAGATACCAGGGCCGCGGCCGGTCGGGCGCGAACCAGACGGCGGGACCGGGCCGGGTCAGCTGCATCCAGGCGGCCTTCAGACGGACGGGCACATAGTAGCAGAACCAGACCAGCCCCTCGGCCATGAGGGCGCCGTCCAGCGCCATGTCGACGCCGGTCTTGTGGACCCTGATCCGTCCGCCGGACACGGTAAAGTCCGACGCCCAGGATGCTCCTGCCATACAGTCTGCTCCGCGCCCCCGAGACGCTGCACCCCATAACTAGGGTAATTCGTCTTCACGACAAACGACTTGCCCGCGAGGCGTGCGTGATCGGCCCGGAAGTTGCGCTGACACCCCCAAGACTGGTGGGAAAGCGCGTAAAATGGCCCTGGATGCGATGATCTTTGTTTCAAAACGGCTCCAGCGGGTCGCCTTCGCGATCCTCTGTCTCATGGCGGCGCAACTCGTGCTGGCCTCCTGCGAGCCCGAACCGAGCGCCATGGCCGCCAAGGTCACGCTCGGCGGCTGACATAGCTTGAGGCGTCCCGGGATTGGCCCTTAATACGGCCATGGCCGACGCCGACCTCGAATCGCTGATCGCCCGGGCGGGCGGGCTACGCCTTGCCGGCCGCGCGGCCGAGGCCGTGGCCGCCTACGAGCAGCTGTTGGCCCAAAGGCCGGCCCTGCCCGACAGCTGGTACAACCTGGCCCTGATGTACCGCCGCCTTGGCCGCTTCGACGACGCCCTGGCCGCCTACGACCAGGCGCTTGGGCATGGACTCAGCGGGCCGGAGGAGGCCCACCTCAACCGCGGCGTCATCTACGCCGACGACCTGCGCCGGCCCGACCTCGCCGAGCAGGAACTGGCCGCCGCACTGAAGCTGAACCCACGCTACCCGCCAGCCCTGCTCAACCTCGGCAACCTGCATGAGGACCGGGGTCGCCGGGCGCAGGCCCTGGCCGCCTACGAGCAGCTTCTGGCGCTGGAGCCCGGCCATCCCGAAGCCCTGGCCCGCGCCGCCCATCTGCGCCCGGTCGAGGGTCCCGACGACCCAACTATCGGTCGTCTGCGTCAGGCGATGGCCCGCCCCGGCCTGCAGGCCCAGGACCGCGCGGGCCTGGGCTTCGCGCTCGGCAAGCTGCTCGACGGGGCCGGCGCTTACGACCAGGCCTTCGAGGCCTACGGCGCCGCCAACGCCGCCGCTCCGGCCGCCCGCTACGACCGCGCCGCCCAGGAGGCGCTGGTCGACGGCCTGATCGCCGCCTTCCCCCCAACAGACAGACCTGAGGCCGATCCGCCGGCCGCGCCGGTGGCCGGAACCCGGCCGCCGCCGGTTTTCATCCTCGGCATGTTCCGCTCGGGCTCGACCCTGGCCGAGCAGGTGCTGGCCAGCCATCCTCGCGTCACCTCCGGCGGCGAGCTGACCCTGTTGCCGACCCTGGTCCGCGAGGCGCTGCAACCCTATCCGGTCGCCCTGTCACGGATCGATCCCGCCGCTCGCGAAAGCCTGGCCCGGCGCTACCTCGGCGACCTGGAGCGGCTGTTCCCGCAGGCCGACGTCCTCACCGACAAGCGGCCCGACAATTTCCTGCACGTCGGCCTGATCAAGCGGCTGTTTCCCGACGCCCGCATCGTCCACACCCGCCGCCATCCGCTGGACAACGTCCTGTCCACCTGGTTCCTCCACCTGGGCCCCTCGATGGCCTACGCCGGCGAGCTGATGGATTGCGCCCACTACCTGGCGCAGGAGCGGCGGCTGACCGCCCACTGGAAGACCCTGTGGCCGGACGACATCCTCGAGCTCGACTACGACGCCTTCGTCGAGGACCCCCGGCCGCACACCCAGCGCCTGCTGGCCCACTGCGGCCTGGACTGGGACGACGCCTGCCTGGCCTTCCACCAGACCGACAGTAACGTCCGCACCGCCAGCGTCTGGCAGGTGCGCGAGCCGCTCTACAGGCGGGCGTCAGGCCGTTGGCGGAATTATGAGCGCCAGCTGGAGCCGGTCAGGGCCTGGCTGGAAGGGCAGGGACTGCTTTAGCCCGGCAACACCGCCGTCAGGTCGTACCCCGCCGCCGCCCCCTGATCGACCAGCGCAGCCCGGTCCTGGCGGCCGGCCAGGGCCTGGCCGACGCTCCAGGTGACGATCGAGCGGGTGCCCGAGCGGCAGAAGGCCAGCACCGGACCGTCCGCCCCGTCGACGGCCTCGCGGTTCAGATCGACCTGGTCCGGCGTCGGACCGCCGCGCACCGGGATGTGCGCATAGTCGAGGCCGGCGGCCCGCGCCGCCGCTTCCATATCCGCGCTCGACGGCTGGCTGGGGTCCTCGCCGTCGGGGCGGTTGTTGATCACCAGCTTGAACCCGCGCCGCGCCGCTTCCGCCATATCTTCAGGCGCCAGCTGCGGGGCGACGGCGAAATCGGGGGTCACCTGACGGATATCGGTCATGCTGCGTTCATCCTGAATGCGGTTACGTTGACAACATCGGGCGGGGACCTCGACTAAGCAACGCCGCCCGGCTTCGGCGGGGCGGGAAAACTAAATTTTTTGGAACGTGACAGCTCCGTCGAACTGAAGTCTGTCGTCGGAGTTTGCGTTCCCGGGACCCCCAGCGTTCCGCCAGTTGAAGGCCGTCATGCTCCGATTCCTGTCCCGACGCCTGCTGGTCGCCATTCCGACGATGTTCCTCGTCGTCACCCTGGCCTTCTTCATGATGCGCGCCGCCCCCGGCAGCCCGTTCGTCAACGAACGCCAGATGACGCCCGAGGTGCAGAAGGTGGTCGAGGCCAAGTACGGCTTCGACCGGCCGCTCTACGAGCAGTACGGCCGCTACCTCGCCGACGTGGTGCGCGGCGACTTCGGCCCGTCGCTGAAATACCGCGACAAGACGGTGCTCGAGATCCTCGGCGAGAATTTCAAGGTCAGCCTGTGGCTCGGCCTGTCGGCCATCGTCGCCGCCTCGATCATCGGGGTCTTCCTGGGCGTCATCGCGGCGCTCAGACAGAACCGGCCCGTCGACTACGCCACCATGGGCATCGCCATCCTCGGGGTCTGTATCCCGACCTTCGTCACCGCTCCGCTGCTGGTCCTGGCCTTCGGCTCGATCCTCGGCTGGCTGCCGCTGGCCGGCTGGAGCTGGACCAAGGTGGCGGGCGTCGAGTTCCCGTCCTGGAAGAACATGGTGCTGCCGGTCACCGTCCTGGCCCTGCCGCAGATCGCCATCATCTCGCGCCTGGTGCGGGCCGGGATGATCGAGGTGCTGCGCTCCAACTACGTGCGCACCGCCCGGGCCAAGGGCCTGCCCGAGAGCCTGATCGTCAGGAAGCACGCCCTGCGCGCCGCCATCCTGCCGCTGGTCAGCTATCTGGGCCCCGCCTGCGCCGGCCTGCTGACCGGCTCGCTGGTGGTCGAGAAGATCTTCACCCTGCCGGGCCTGGGCAAGTTCTTCGTCATCAGCGCCCTGCAGCGCGACTACACCGTGGTCATGGGCATGGTCATCTTCTACGCCGCCCTGATCCTCATCCTGAACATGATCGCCGACATGCTGTACGCGGCGCTTGATCCCCGCGTGAGGCTGTCGTGAGCATTTCCATTCCCGGCTCCCCCGAGCGCGCCGCCCTGCTCAACAAGGCCGTCAAGGGCCGGTCCCTGTGGGACGACGCCCGCCGCCGGCTGCTGCGCAACAAGATGGCCGTCGCCGGCATGGTCGTGCTGGCCCTGATGGTGGTGCTGTCCCTCGTCGGCCCCTTCTTCGTCTCCTACAGCTACGACACGGTGACCAAGACCGACGTCTGGAGCGCGCCCGGCGTCTCCGGCCACCTGATCGGCGCCGATTCCCTCGGCCGCGACATGCTGGCCCGCCTGTTCGCCGGTCTCGGCGTCTCGCTCGGCATCGGCGTCGTCGCGACCGCCGTGTCGCTGGTCATCGGCGTCGCCTGGGGGGCCACCGCCGGCTATCTGGGCGGCAAGGTCGACGAGGTGATGATGCGGGTGGTCGACACCCTCTACAGCCTGCCGTTCATCTTCTTCGTCATCCTGCTGATGGTCACCTTCGGCAAGAACATCTTCCTGATCTTCCTGGCCATCGGCGCGGTCGAATGGCTGACCATGGCCCGCATCGTCCGCGGCCAGACGATGAGCCTGAAGCAGAAGGAATTCATCGAGGCGGCCCGCGCCGCCGGCCTGACCTCGCGCGACATCATCGTCCGCCACATCGTGCCCAACCTGCTGGGGCCGGTGGTCGTTTACGTCACCCTGACCATCCCGGCGATCATCATCGCCGAGAGCTTCCTCAGCTTCCTCGGCCTCGGCGTTCAGGCCCCGATGGCGAGTCTCGGCACGCTGATCGCCAACGGCGCCCAGGACATGGAGATGGCGCCGTGGCTGCTGATCTTCCCGTCGATCACCATGATCGTCACCCTGATGGCCTTCAACTTCATCGGCGACGGCCTGCGGGACGCCATCGATCCGAAGGACCGCTGAGCCATGGCGCGGCAGGTTGCGGAGTCCCGTCCCGTGGACCCCGGCTTTCGCCGGGGTGAGCGGCAAATCGGCGGCCGCTCAGTTCTCCCGTTTCGCCCTGAAGGAGCCATAGCCCTTCACGTTCAGCAGGTAGCTGCCCATGCTGGCGGCGCGGATGGTCACCGGGGCGCCGGCCGGGATCTTGCGGACCTTCTCGGTGTCGATCTGGTTCCAGGTCGCGCCGTCCGCCAGCTTGACGATCCACTTGCCGTGCGGGTCCTGCCGGGCCGAGGCGACGGTCGTGTCCATCCGGGTGAGTTCTTCTTCCTTGACGCCCTGGGTCATGAAGCTGGGCATCTGGAAGTTGAAGCCGAAGGCGGCCTTGCGGGCCTCGCGCATCTGGCCGCGATCGACGACGACCACATCGCCCTTGGCCTCGGCCGCGTCCAGCGCGGCGGCCGCCTTGTCGAAACAGGCCAGGCGTTCGCCCGGATCGGCGACGACCCGGCAATCGACGACGGCCTTCAGGGCGCCGGCCCGTTCGCCTTTCTTGTCGGCGGCGACCGCGCCGCCGACCATCAGAATCACCAGACCGGTCCCTACCAGTGCTTTAAGGGCCAGTCCTTTTCCCATCCCTGCGGGGCGTAGCGTCATGACCGTCTCCGACTCCAGAACAGCCGCCATTGAAGGCCGACCCAGCGTGATCCGCAATCTCTTCCTCGCCGGTCTCTCTTCTGCGGGTTTGGCGCTCGCCGCCCTCTCGCTGGCCGCCTGCGGCGAACAGCCGGTGTCGCGCCCGCCCTGCCCGCAGGGGAAGATCTGCCTGACCATCGGCAACACCTCCGAGCCGGCCACCCTCGACCCCCACAAGTCGACCGGCACCTGGGAAGACCGCATCCAGAGCGACCTGTTCGTCGGCCTGACCCAGTCGGCCGCCGACGGCTCGGCGATTCCGGGCATGGCCGAGCGCTGGGAGGTCAGCTCCGACGGCCTGGTCTGGACTTTCCATCTGCGCCAGGCGCTGTGGTCCGACGGCGTGCCGGTCACCGCCGACGACTTCGTCTATTCCCTGCGCCGGGTGCTCGATCCGAACACGGCCTCCGAGTACGCCTCGCTGATCTTCCTGATCAAGAACGCCGAAGCGGTGAACAGCGGCAAGGCCCCGCTCGAGGCGCTGGGCGTGCGCGCCGTCGATCCGCGCACCGTCGAGATCACCCTCAACCACCCGGCCGCCTACCTGCCGGAACTGACCCGTCACCACGTTCTCTATCCGGTGCCCAAACATGTGGTCGAAAAGTGGGGCGACCAGTGGATCAAACCCGGCAAGCTGGTCAGCAACGGTCCCTATGTGCTGGCCGACTGGCGGCTCGGCGACAACGTCCACATCGTCAAGAACCCGAAGTTCTGGGAGGCCTCCAGCGTCTGCGTCGACGAGGTCTATTTCTACCCGACCACCGACGCCATCTCGGCCGAGCGGCGGGTGGCCCGCGGCGAGCTGGACATCAACACCGACATCTCCTCCAACCGCATCGCCCGCCTGCGCAAGACCATGCCGGGCTATGTCCACACCAACACCTACCTCGGCCTGACCTACATCGCCTTCAACCGCCGCCCGAACAGCAAGGTGCCGGCCTTCAAGGACCTGCGGGTGCGCCAGGCCCTGGCCATGGCCATCGACCGCGACTTCATCGCCAGGGGGCTGCTGCGCGGCGGCCAGCTGCCGGCCAACACCAAGGTCCCGCCCGGCGTCGCCAACTACAAGCCATCCCCCGGTCCCTACTGGGCGACCTGGCCGCTGGCCAAACGCCAGGCCAAGGCCCGCGAACTGCTGGCCGCCGCCGGCTATGGCCCGGACCACCCGCTGAAGTTCGAGCTGAAGCACCGCAACAGCGCCGACCCCATGCAGTTCACCCCGGCCCTGCAGTCCGACTGGAAGGAAGTGGGGGTCCACGTCACCCTCGCCCAGCAGGAGGGGCAGGTCTCCTACGCCGACTACCGGGTGCGCAATTTCGAGGCCGCCGACGCCGCCTGGATCGCCGACTACAACGACCCGACCAGCTTCCTCGACATGGAGAAGTCCAACTACGGGCCGCAGAACTACGGCGACTACAACAATCCGGCCTACGACGCCCTGATGATGAAGGCCGACAACGAGCCCGACGCCGGCAAGCGCGCCGACTACCTGCGCGAGGCCGAGACCATGATGCTCAACGACGCCCCCATCGCGCCGCTGTATTTCTACATCAACAAGAACCTGGTGAATCCGAAGATCACCGGCTTCATCGACAACCTTGTCGACCACCACCGCACGCGCTGGATGTGCGTCAAAGGGGCCCGCTGAGTCGGGCGCAACCTCTCGTTAGGTGAGGTGCGGGGTCCCGCCTGTGGCCCGCTTGCGCCACCCCCGCCTTGGAATCGCCGCCTCGCCGCCGCGATCGGACGGCCCCGGAAGGCCGATTCTGCCCTCCACAGCGCCGTTTGCGGCGAAACCCGCCCCCATAGGCGGCGGCTGTGGCGCGGATGCGACATTCTGGCGTCGATATCATTACGGATCGGCAATGAGCGTTGACCGGTGTTCGGCCGCGGGCCTATTGCTGGCGTAACCGGACGTCTCATGACGCCCGGGAGGCCCGAATTCATGCTTTTGAGGGGAAGCGCGACCGCAAGACGGCGCGCTGGCTCGGAGGGAATAAGTTGAAAGTCCAAACCACGCGCGGCCGCCTGCTGGCGTCCACGATGATCTGCGGCGCCGCCTTCGCCGCCCTGGCTTCCGCCGCTCCGGCGTTCGCCCAGGACGGAACCGAAGTTGGCGAAGTCTTCATCACCGGCTCGCGCATCCCGCAGCCGAACCTGGTGACCACCAGCCCGATCACCCAGGTGACCTCGGAAGACATCCAGACCCAGGGCGTCACCCGGGTCGAGGACCTGGTCAACCAACTGCCGCAGGCTTTCGCCGCGCAGAACTCGACGGTCTCGAACGGCGCCTCCGGCACCGCCACCGTCGACCTTCGTGGCCTCGGTTCGGTCCGCACCCTGGTGCTGGTCGACGGTCGCCGCATGCCCTACGGCTCGCCGAACGATCCGGCCGCCGACCTCAACCAGATCCCCGCCGCGCTCGTCGAGCGCGTTGAAGTCCTGACCGGCGGCGCCTCGGCCGTCTACGGTTCGGACGCCATCTCGGGCGTCGTCAACTTCATCATGAAGCGCGACTTCGAGGGCGTTCAGCTCTCGGGCCAATACAGCTTCTACCAGCACCACAACGACTACGACGGCCCCGGCAATGTCCGTGAGGAAGTCGCCCGTCGCGCCCTGACCAACCCGAGCCAGTTCAAGCTGCCCGACGACAACGTCATGGACGGCTACGGCAAGGAAGTCTCCCTGCTGCTCGGCGTTTCCTCGCCGGACGACAAGGGCAACGTGACCGCCTACGTCACCTACCGTAACAACGACGAAGTCATGCAGGCGGACCGGGATTACTCGGCCTGTACGCTGGGCGCCCCGACGGGTCCGCTCGGCCCCAACACCTTCACCTGCGGCGGTTCGGGCACCTCCTACCCGGGCCAGTTCACCCCGGACTTCGCGGCCGGCAACATCTTCACGGTCGGCGGCGCCGGCGGGCACCAGTTCATCCCGTTCGTGAACGCGCAGCACCAGTACAACTTCGGCCCGATCAACTTCTACCAGCGTCCCGACGAGCGCTATTCGCTCGGCGCCGTTGGCCGTTATGAAGTGAACGACCACGTCGAAGTCTTCACCCAGCTGATGTTCACCGACTACAGCACGGTCGCCCAGATCGCGCCGTCGGGCGACTTCTTCAACACCGGCACCATCAACTGCGGCAACCCGCTGCTGTCGAACCAACAGGCCACCATCATCGGCTGTTCGGCCGCCGAAATCGCCGCCGACACCGACACCGACCTCTACATCGGTCGCCGGAACGTTGAAGGCGGCGGTCGCCAGGACGACCTGCGCTACCAATCGTACCGCGCCGTTGTCGGCGCCCGCGGCAACATCGACGACAACTGGTCGTACGACGTGGCCGGCCAATACAGCCGCGTTCAGCTGTCGCGTATCTACCGCAACGACTTCTCGGTCACGCGCCTCGGCCGTTCGCTGGATGTCGTCTCGGTCGGCGGCACCCCGACCTGTCGTTCGGTTGTCGATGGTACGGACCCCAACTGTGTGCCGTACAACATCTTCACCCTCGGCGGCGTGACCCCCGAGGCTCTGGACTACCTGCAAGTGCCGGGTATCCAGCGCGCCTCGACCACGCAGCAAGTCGTCACCGCCTCGGTGGCCGGCGACCTGGGCGCCTACGGCGTCAAGACCCCCTGGACCACCAACGGCATCCAAGTGGCGCTTGGCGCGGAATACCGCCGTGACGAGCTGCAGTCGGACACCGACAACGCCTTCGCCACCGGCGACCTCGCCGGCCAGGGCGGCCCGACCATCGGCCTGAGCGGCGCGACCGAGGTCTACGACCTCTTCGCCGAACTCCGGGTTCCGCTGATCGAGGACATGCCCGGCGCCAAGCTGCTGTCGATGGAATTCGCCTATCGCTTCTCGGACTACGGCACGGGCGTCAACACCGACACCTACAAGATCGCCGGTGACTGGGCTCCGATGGAAGACTTCCGCTTCCGCGCCAGCTACCAGAAGGCCGTCCGCGCCCCGAACGTGATCGAACTGTTCACGGCTCAAGGCCTCGGCCTGTTCGACATGGACGCCGACCCCTGTGGTCCGGCTCCCACCGCTACCCTGGCTCAGTGTGTCGCCACCGGCGTCACGCCCGCCCAGTACGGCGGCGGCGGCCTTACCAGCCCGGCCGGTCAGTACAACTTCTTCGGTGGTGGCAACCCCAACCTGTCGCCTGAAGAAGCCAAGACCTACACGATCGGTGTTGTGTTCACCCCGACCTTCGCGCCGGGCCTGAACGTCTCGATCGACTACTTCAACATCGAAGTCACCAACATCATCACCACCTTCGGCGCCGGCAACACCATCGCCGCCTGCTACGAAGACAACGACGCGACTGCCTGCAGCCGCATCAACCGTAACGCCCTGGGCAACCTGTGGACGAACGGCAGCTTCGTGGAAGACTTCAACATCAACGTCGGTTTCCTCGAAACCGAAGGCTACGACTTCGTCGCCAACTACGCCTACGACCTGGGCGACATGGGCGGCCTGAGCTTCAACTTCGTCGGCACCCGCCTCGAAAAGCTGAACTCCGCCAACAACGGCGACTGCCTCGGCAAGTTCGGCCCGAACTGCGGCGTCCCGGCTCCGGAATGGCGTCACCGCTTCCGCGTCGGCTACGACACCCCCTGGGGCATCGATCTGGCCGGCACCTGGCGCTACATGGGCGAAGTGGAACTGGAATCGGGCGACCGTCCCCTGGACGGCACGTTCGACGCCGAGAACTACTTCGACCTGTTCGCCTCCTGGAAGGCCACCGACTGGGCCAGCGTCCGCGTCGGTGTGAACAACATCTTCGACAACGACCCGCCGCTGTCGCGCAGCGTCGGCACGACCGGTAACGGCAACACCTACCCGCAGAGCTACGACGCTCTCGGCCGTTACATGTTCGTCGGCTTCACCCTGGACTTCTAAACAGCCCAGAGTGACTTGAAGTAACGGAGGCGGCGGACCCAAAAGGTC
>JAQGIK010000065.1 GCA_028291265.1 Caulobacter sp.
CTGACGCTCACCGGCGCCGACGCGGAAGGCCGGGTGGCGAGCTTCGTGATCGGCGACCTGCCCCTGCACGGCGTGCTGAAGGACGCTTCCGGCAGGGTGCTGACCTCCGGCATGACGGTCACCGCCACCAACAACTCGGCGAACGTCTACTTCACGCCGACGGCCAACTGGAACGGCACGACCACCTTCCACTACGCGGCCAAGGACGACGGCGGCGCGGTCGACAACAGCCCCTCCACCGGGACCTTCACGGTCACGGCGGTCAACGACGGGCCCAAGGCGGTCGCCGACCATGGCGATGCGACCATGGGAACCCTGCTGAAGTTCACCAGCGCCCAGCTCACCGGCAACGACACCGACGCCGACGGCGATCACCTGACCATCACCTCGGTGCAGGGGGCCACTCACGGGACCGTGTCGCTGGCCACGGACGGCAGCGTCAGCTTCACGCCCACCGCCGGCTACCTCGGGGCGGCAAGCTTCGGCTATACCATCTCCGACGGCCACGGCGGCACGGCGAGCGCCACGGTGGACATCACCGTCGCCCTCCCCGGCCCCGGCGTGCGCTCGGCGGCCTTCTGGACCGGCAGCGGCGACGTCTACTGGGACGGCCAGACCGACGCCTCCAGCGTCAAGCACTCGCCGACCTTCGCCAACTACCCCAAGGCCGAGCTCACCTATTCGGTGGACTCCAACAACGACGGCAGCGTCGACTCCAAAAAGTTCCTGCTGATCGGCGACTTCAACAAGAACGGCGTCACCGACAACGGCGAGCATACCTACCTGATCAGCTCCGCCAACGCCGACGCGCTCCTGAACGCCACCTCCAGCCAGCTCGCAGACGGCCGGTTCGTGATCGGCAAGGACCTGGTCACCGCCTGGCTGAACTACCTGGCCGACAACCCGGTCGGCGCCTCGGGCACGGCCAGCACGCCGGCCTGGTTCATCAAGGAAGGCGTCGACTGGCTGAGCCAGGTCAGCGGCACGATCCGGACGATCGCGGGCGGCGCCCAGGCCGACACCGGGGGCATGAACAACGGCGCCTTCGTCGGCGGCGGTTCGGTCGGCTCCAGCGCTTCGGGCTGGACCACCGGCTACAACCTCGACGGGGCCTTGGGCATCCAGCAGGCCGGCAGGGACATCTACGCCGGCACGCAGATCCACACCGCGCTCGACGACTACAACGCCCACGGCACGATCGGCGGCAGCCTCTGGGCCAACGACGGCGACCTGTTCTAGGGCCTGACCGGGCGCCGCCTCGCGGCGGCGCCCGGTTGGCGCTATCGGCACGGCCAATGTCAATATACGCTGGCCGCGGCTCCGGTTTGACGCCGCCCGTTTGACGGGCCGCGCGGCCGGTGCGGGAGGCGACCATGAAGCTCTGGACCTGGCTGGGCGCGATCGCGCTGGGCGTCGCCGTGCTGCTCGGCCTGGCCGCGGCGAACCGGGCCACGATCCTCTCGATGATCGCCCATTCGCGCCTGCCGCACGTGGACCCCAACCATCCGGTGACCTGGGCGCAAGGTCCCGCCGCGCCCGCCGCAGGCCAGCGCCCGACGAACGTCGTCTTCATCCTGGTCGACGACCTGGGCTACAACGACATCACCTTCAACGGCGGCGGCGTCGCCGGCGGCCAGGTCCCGACCCCCAACATCGACTCCATCGGCCATCAGGGAGTCGCCTTCGCCAACGGCTACGCCGGCAACGCCACCTGCGCCCCCTCGCGCGCGGCGATCATGACCGGGCGCTACCCCACCCGCTTCGGGTTCGAGTTCACCCCGGCGCCGGTGGCCTTCGAGAAGATGGTCGGCACCGGGGCCGAGCCCGGCGCCATCGCCCGGCCGCGGTTCTTCAAGGACCGCATCAAGGACATGCCGCCCGGCTCGACCGGGGCCTCGCCCGAGGCGGTGAACAGCCTGGCCATGCCCGCGGACGAGGTGACCATCGCCGAGGTGCTGAGGGCGCGCGGCTATCACACCATGCACTTCGGCAAGTGGCACCTTGGCGGCGCCCCCGGCTCGCGGCCCGAGCAGCAGGGCTTCGACGAGAGCCTGGGCTTTATCGCCGGCGGCTCGATGTACCTGCCCGAAAAGGACAAGGGCGTCGTCAATTCCAAGCAGCCCTGGGACCCCATCGACCGCTTCCTGTGGCCGAACCTGCCCTACCAGGTGCAGTTCAACGGCTCGAAGATGTTCCAGCCCAAGGGCTACATGACCGACTACCTCACCGACGAGGCGGTGAACGCGATCAAGGCCAACAGGAACCGGCCGTTCTTCCTCTACTTCGCGCCCAACGCCATCCACACCCCGCTGCAGGCGAAGAAGCAGGACTACGACGCCCTGCCACAGATCAAGGATCACCGCTTGCGGGTCTATGGCGCCATGGCGCGCAACCTCGACCGCAACATCGGGCGCATCCTGCAAACCCTGAAGGACGAGGGCCTGGACCAGAACACCCTCGTCATCTTCACCAGCGACAACGGCGGCGCCGGCTACATCGGCCTGCCGGAGGTGAACCGGCCCTACCGCGGCTTCAAGTCGACCTTCTTCGAGGGCGGGATCCACGCGCCGTTCTTCATGCGCTGGCCGGGCGTGATCGCCGCCAACTCCCGCTACCCCTACCCGGTCGGCCACATCGACATCTTCGCCACCGCCGCCGCCGCGGCTGGCGCGCAGGTCCCCACCGACCGGACCATCGACGGCGTCGACCTCCTGCCCTACCTCGCCGGGAAGGCTCAGGGTCGGCCCCACCAGACCCTTTTCTGGCGCTCGGGGCAGTACAAGACCGTGCTGGACGGCGACTGGAAGCTGCAGTCGAGCGAGGCCCAGAACAAGGTCTGGCTCTACGACCTCGCCACTGACCCGACGGAGCGCCGCGAGCTCTCGCGCATCCATCCCGAGAAGACCCAGGCCCTGCTGGCCCTGCTGAAGGCGCAGGACGGCCAGAACGTGAAGCCCATGTGGCCCTCGCTGCTGCAGGGGCCGGTGTTCGTCGACCACCCCGGCGGCGTGAAGCAGAAGGCCGGCGACGAATTCATCTACTGGGACAACTAGGAGGCCGAGAGGTCTTTGCAGCGGATGTCGTGCCGGCCGGCCAGATCCGCCTCCAGCCGCGCCGGCGGATCATGGCGTCCAGCAGGGCGGCGATCTCGGCGGGGCTGTCTTCCTGCAGGAAATGGCCGCCGGAGAGGGTGACGTGCGGCTGGCCCTTGGCGCCGGGCACGCGGGCCTGGAACACGGCCTCGCCGCCGCGGGTCACCTGGTCGCCGTCACTGAAGGCGGTGAGGAAGGGCTTGTCGAACACCTCGAGCGCCTTCCATGCGGCCAGGTTCTCGGCCACCGAGGCGTGCTCGGCGGTGATCGGCACCAGGATCGGAAACTGCCGCGCGCCTTCCTTGAAGGTCTCGTCCGGGAACGGCGCCTCATAGGCGGCGATCTCGGCGGGGCTGAGGTCCCGGCCGGTCCCGCCGTTGAGGATGAAGCCGATCGGCAGCTCGGGGACCCGCTGGCTGAAGCCCAGCCAGGCCTCGAAGCCCTCGCTCCAGCCCGTGCCGACCGGCAGGCCGGTGTTGGCCGCGACCACGCCTGCGAAGCGCTCCGGGAAGGCGGCGACCAGGCGCAGGCCGATCAGGCCGCCCCAGTCCTGGCAGAAGAGGGTGACGTCCCGCAGGTCCAGCGCCGTCAGCCATTCGCTCATCCAGGCCACATGGCCCTCGTAGGTGTAGTCGGCGCGCGAGGCCGGCTTGTCCGAGCGGCCGAAGCCGATCAGGTCGGGCGCGAGCACCCGATGGCCCTGGGCGACCAGCGCCGGGATGATCTTGCGGTAGAGATAGGCCCACGACGGCTCGCCGTGCATCAGCAGCACGACCGCCCCGTCGCGCGGCCCCTCGTCCACATAGTGCAGCCGCAGCGGGTCGCCGGTCTGCGCGGCGAGGACCTGGTAGTGTGGCCCGAAGGGCCAGTCGGCGAGGCCCGCGAAGCGTGCCTCCGGTGTCCGCAAGACATGCATCGGCGCCCCTCCAAAACTATTGACACGATACGTGTCATTATATCCGGGACAGGTCAAGCTCAGAGAGATAAGCTACCCGGAGAAAGATGACGCGCGCCCTCACCACGCCCCCCGCACCCGCCGCCGATGGCCGCCATCGGCGCAGCCAGGACAGCCGCGCGCGGATCGTGGCCGCCATGCTGGAGCTGGTGAAGGCCCACGAGGTCTCGCCGAGCGCCGAACAGGTGGCGGCCCGCGCCGACGTCGGCCTGCGCACGGTGTTCCGGCACTTCAAGGACATGGACAGCCTCTACCGCGAGATGTCCGGCGTCATCGAAAGCGAGATGCGCGCCGTGGTCGACCGGCCGTTCACGGCCCCGGACTGGCGCGGGCGGCTGATGGAGCTGATCGAACGCCGCGCGGTGGTGTTCGAGAGGATCGGGCCCTTCAGGCGCGCGTCGAACGCCGTGCGGCATCGCTCCAGGGTCCTGGAAGCCGACAACGCCCG
>JAQGIK010000072.1 GCA_028291265.1 Caulobacter sp.
CGGGGTGTCGAAATAGGCGGCGCGCAGGTCGACGGTCTGGGTCGGCGAATTGACCCAGAAATCCTTCAGCCGCGCGTCGAACACCCCCAGGCGCGGGAACTGGAACAGGAAGCCGTTGACCGCGTCGCCGGCGATCTTGCGCTGGACCTGGCCCAGCAGGACCGAGCGCTGGCCCTCGTCGGGGGTGGCCTTCAGGGCCTCGATCAGGGCGAGGAAGCCGGCGTCCTTGTAGCCGAAATAGTAGCCGTCGCGGTCGTAGATCCCGTAGTCCATCGGCTCGGCGTGGCTGACGATGGTCAGGTCGAAGGCGTGGCGGCCATAGACCTGGTCCAGCCACTGGGCCCATTCCAGGGTCTCGATCCTGACCTTGATCCCGATCTTGGCCAGCTGGGCGGCGACGATCTCGCCGCTGCGGCGGGCGTAGTTGGGCGGCGGCAATTTCAGGCTCAGCGAAAAGCCGTTCGGATAGCCGGCCTGAGCCAACAGCGCCTTGGCCTGGGCGAGGTCGTGCGGATAGAGGCCGGTGAGGTCGACATAGCCCTGGTCCTGCGGCGGATAGTGGCTGCCGATCGGCACGCCGTAGCCGTCCATGGCCCCGTCGATGATCGCTCGGCGGTCCAGGGCGTGGCTGATGGCGCGGCGCACCCGCACGTCGGCCAGAGGGCCGGCGCGGTTGTTGATCGCCAGGATCACCTCGCCCTCGGTCGAGCCGACCACCACCTTCAGCGACGGGTCGGCGCGGAACTGGCCCAGGGTCTCGGGAGCCGGATAGTCGGGGAAGGCGTCGACGTCGTGCGACTTGATGGCGGCGAAGGCGGCGGTGGGGTCGGCGATGAACTTGAACCGCACCGTGTTCAGATGGGCCGGCTCGCCCCAGTAGCCGGGGTCGCGGGCCAGCTCGACGGTGTCGCCGCGCCGCCAGGAGACGAAACGGAACGGGCCGGTGCCGATCGGCGTCACCGCGTTCTTGGCCGCCGTCGCCGGGGTGACCATGACGCTGTCGGCCCAGGCCAGCACGGGCAGCAGGTCGCTGTCGGGGCGCCTCAGCCGCAGGCGGACGGTCAGCAGGCCAAGCACCTCGACCGCCGCGATATTGCTCAGCGCCTCCTTCTGGACATTGGCCGAGCCGGGGGCGACGGCGCGCTCGAGGCTGAACTTGACGATGCCGGCGTCGAGCGGCGTCCCGTCATGGAAGCGCACGCCCGGCCGCAGATGGAAGGTGTAGATCAGGCCGTCGGGCGAGGTTTCCCAATAGGTGGCCAGCAGCGGCTTGATCGCGCCGTCGGGGGCGACCCGCACTAGGCCCTCGAACACCGTCGGATAGACCACCTCGTCGGTGGCCACGGCGGCCCCCGCGGTGGGGTCAAGATTGGGCGGCTCCAGCTGCAGGGCCAGGGTCAGATGGTCCTGGGCGAGGCCGGCGGCCGGGGTCAGCGCCAGCAGGGCCAGGGCGGCCAGCAGGGCGCCGAGCGCTTGGGCAAGCCTCATCGGGCGGCCAGCCGGCGGGCCAGGCGGTCTCGGGCCTGGGCGGCCTGGGCCGGCAGGCCAAGCCGGTCATAGACGTCGGCCAAGGTCCGATTCAGCGGCGCGCCGTCGGGGTCGAAGCCGCGGCGGACCTCCAGCGCCTGCTGGGCGTCAACCAGCCGGCCGGAACGGATCAGGGCGTCGAGCAGGATCTGGTCGAACAGGTCGCGCTGGGCGTGGCTGCCGCCGACCTCCACCAGCCGCGGCAGAGCGGCGCGCAGGCCGCGTACGGCGGCGTCGAACGCGCCATTGGCATAGGCGACCAGCGCCTCGGCGGCCGGCAGGGCGACGTCGCGCCAAGTCTCGCGGACGAAGGCGGGGGCTTCCTCGGCGGCGCGGCGCACGGCCTCCAGAAGCGACCCCGCCTCCGGCCGCCCGGCCCGCGCCAGGCCATAGAGATATTGCAGGGTCAGGAAGGGCTGCTCGGTGTCGTCGCCGCGCGCCGCCAGGTGGCCAGCCAGGTCGGCCCAGCGGTCGCCGACCTCGACTCCGGCCAGCTCCAGCCTCGCCAGCAAGGACACCGCCCCGACCTGGTCCTGCGAATAGTCGCGATCGCCGGCCCAGCAGTGCTGATCATAGGCGTCCAGCGCCTGCGCCTCGCGCCCCTGGCTCAGATAGAACAGCGCCAGGTGCCACCACAGGTGGGTGAGCATGAACGAGTTGAGGCCGGTCCAGGTCGGGCGCAGGCCCTCGAGGAAGTCGGCGCCCTCGTCGATGCGGCCCTGGGTGAGCATGACATGGGCCAGGGCGTGCTGGGCCCAGGGCTCTTTGCGTTGCAGGTGCAGGGCCCGGCGGGCGGCGGCCTCGGCGTCGTCCAGCAGGTGGCACTGCTCATAGGCGAAAGCCAGTATGCCGTGCAGGTAGGAAACCTCGGCGTTGGCGGGCGCGGCGGCCAGGGCGACGCGCAGCATGGCCGGCGAGTCGCCGCGGTTGAAGGCGTGGTATTGGTAGAGCTTGACCAGGACCAGGTCGTGCGGGAACGCGGTAACCGCCGCCTCGGCGATATTCAGGGCCGCGTCGATGTCGTTGTCGAACCAGGCCTGTAGGAAATCGACCGTCAGCCGTTCGCGCGCGCTGGCCCCGGCCGCCGCGGCCTGGGCGCGGGCCACAAACGGTGCGGCGCGGACCGGGCCCTCGGGCGACTCCAGCAGCAGCCACAGGACGGCGGCGTAGGCGTTGACCAGGCAGCCGCCGGGCGCGGCCTGCGCCCCGGCCAGCACCTCGACCGCCCGCGTCTCATAGGCCAGCAGGCCGCCGACGAAGGCGTCGACCGCCGCCAGCTCGGCGTCGCTGGCGACGGTGACGGGATTGCCGAGGGTGTCGAGACGCATACAACGATCCTAAACCGCCGAAGCGGGTCTTGTACCAGCCGGATCCGCGGACGCCCTCCCCGCGCGGCTTCCCGGCGAGAGCCGGACCCAGGGCCTCGGCTTTCGCCGGGGAGACCGGGTTATTTGGGCTGGGCCGACGCCCTGGCCTTCTCCAGGAACGCCGCCACGTCGTCGGCCGAGCGCTCGGGGATCTCCACCTGCGGCAGGTGACCGATCTTGGGATAGACGATCAGCTGGGCGCCGGGGATGACCTCGGCGAACTTGCGGCCGCTGGCCAC
>JAQGIK010000077.1 GCA_028291265.1 Caulobacter sp.
GCCAACGGCAAGCCCTCAAAGCTCACCATCGTCGCCGTCATGCGAAAGCTCATCGAAGCCGCCAACCTCGTCCTTCAGCGACAGTCACCGTGGATTAAGCAGGCGGCCTAAACATGGTTGCTCCCCAATTCGGGGAGGGACGGCGGCGGCCCGGCGGACCTACAGCTTCGGCGCCATGCGGGCCTTCGAGGCCTGTTCGTAGGCGTAGCCGAGGTTCAGCAGCGTCGCCTCGCTCCACTTCGGGCCGACGAAGCTCAAGCCCACCGGCAACCCGCGCACCAGGCCCATCGGCACCGTCAGGTGCGGATAGCCGGCCACGGCCGCCGCGTTGCCCGCGCCGCCGCCGACGTAGCGGTCGCCGAGGACGGGGTCGATCATCCAGCTGGGGCCCAGGGTCGGGCCGACCAGGGCGACGACCTCGTTGTCGGCCAGCAGCTTGTCGAGGCCGCCGCGCGCGACCTTGTCGGCGGTGGCCTTGGCCTTGAGATAGTCGGGGTCCTTGAGGCCGCCGGTCTTCTCGGCCTGCTCGAACAGGTCCTGGCCGAACAGCCCCATCTCCTCGGCCGCATGCGCCTTGTTGAAGGCGATGACGTCGGCCAGCGACCGGACCTGCACTTTCGCCGGATCGGTGGTCGCCAGATAGTCGGCCATGCCGACTTTCAGCTCGGTCAACAGCACCGTCAGCTCCGAATTGCCGGCCTCGGACCGGTTCGGGAATTCCTTGATGTCGACCAGGATGGCGCCCTGGCTCTCGAGCACCTTCAGGGCCGCCTCGAAGGCCGCGTCGGTCTCGGTATGGAAGCCGGCGGCGTAGCGCATGACCCCGATCCGCTGGCCCTTGAGGGCGTCGGGGCTCAGGCCGAGGGCGTAGTTGCGCTTGTGGGCGTCAGCGTCCTTCGTCGCCGGATCGGCCGGGTCGGAGCCGGCCATGGCGGTCAAGAGGTCGGCGGCGTCCTCGACACTGGTGGTCATCGGGCCGGCGGTGTCCTGGCTGGCGCTGATCAGGATGACGCCGGTGCGCGGCACCAGGCCGACGGTGGGTTTCAGGCCCACCAGGCCGTTGACCGAGGCCGGGCAGGTGATCGAGCCGTCGGTCTCGGTGCCGATGGCGGCCCAGGCCAGGCCCGCCGCCACCGCCGCGCCGGAGCCGGACGAGGAGCCGCAGGGGCTGCGGCCGAGGTCATAGGGGTTGCGCGTCTGGCCGCCGACGGCGCTCCAGCCGCTGACCGAGTCCGAGGAGCGGATGTTGGCCCATTCCGAGAGGTTGGTCTTGCCCAGGATGACCACCCCGGCGTCGCGCAGTCGGGCGACCAGCGGCGCGTCCCGCCGGGGGAAGTTGTCTTTCAGCGCCAGGGAGCCGCCGGTGTTGGGCATGCCGACGACGTCGATGTTGTCCTTGATCAGGATGGCCCGGCCGTTCAGGCGCGGCGGCATGCCGTGCATCCGGCTGCGCCGGTCGGCGGCTTTCGCCTGGTCCAGGGCGGTCGGATCGCGGCGCAGGATCGCGCCGATCTTGCCGTCGACGGCGTCGGCGCGGGCGATATAGCCCTTCACCGACTCCAGCGGCCGTTCGTATTCGGCGGCGGCCGCGGTCAGCGGCACGGCGGCGATCAGGGCGAGGGCGATGAGGCGCATGGGTGATCCTTGCAAAGTCAGCCGAACGGAAAGGCGCCGATCCACCAGGCGGTGGCCAGCCAGATCAGCAGCAGCACGCCGCCGCCGAAACCCAGCGACAGGATGAGGTCGCGCGATGGACGCAAAAGGGCCGCCTCCCGATCCAGTGGGACGGACTGTGCCCTCATTCCGGCGATCGAGACAATCGGGCTTTGGCGGCCTACTTCGGCGCCGGCTGGGCGCACTGGGTCTTGTCGCCGGCCTTGCAAGCCTTCACCGCCGCCTGCCAGTCGGCCTGGGCCTTGGCGCTTGCGGCCTCCTGGGCGGCGACGCGGGCCTGGTAGTCGGCCATTTCCTTGGCGTAGGCGGCCTTCGACGCCTTGATCTGGGCGTCCCGCGCCGCCTGGGCAGCCTTGAAGTCGGCGTCGGCCTTCTTGTTGCGGGCCTCGATGGCGGCGTTGCGGGCGTTGATGTCGGCGTTCAGGCGGCGGGTGCCGGCGTCCTGGGCGGCCAGTTCCTCCGCACTCATGGTGCGCCGCGACCAGGTGTCGTTGGGATCCTTCGGCGGCTCAGGCGGCGGCGGCGGAGGCGGAGGGGGCGGCAGGACCCTGGCGTCGGCGACCTCGGTCTTGCTGCGATTGACCGCCGTCTGCTGTCCCGGCGCGGCGCCGCGCTTGCCGCCGATCAGGTCGCTGCCGTTGACGGCGACGAGGCGGGTCGGACCGCCGTCCTTGGGCCGGGTCAGCTGCAGGGTGCAGTCGCTGACCACCCAGGTGGTCCCCTTGCGCCCGGCCGTCGGGGTGCGGCAGGTCCCGCCGAAGGTCTGTCGCTTGTCGCCGTTGTTGAGGGTTTCGACGCGCTGGTAGGCCAGGCCCTGGACGAGGATATCGCCATCCGAATAACCGGCCTTGCGGTCCTCGGCCGACAGCCGGCTGACCCTGGCCGAACTGCCCTTGATCGAAACGACGCTGCCGCCGTTCGGCCAGTCGCCCTGCAGGGGCGCCAGGCGGTCGACCGGGGTGGCGGCCATGGCGGCGCCGGCGGTCAGGGCGAGGGCCAGGGTCAGGAGGGCAGGGCGGTCCATCGTCGGCGTCTTCCTACAACAGCGGGGAGGCGCATCGATTCCACGGAACCGCCCCACCTTCCCAATTTCTTATTCGTAACCTGGCCAAATTCGTAACCATCATGAGGGCCAGAGCGCGGCGGCGCCATTGCCTTCGCCCGCCACGGTCGCTACATCCCGCGCCCAACTCCCCAATCCTTTTCGATCGAGATCGCGCGCCCCCATGGCTGCTCAATACATTTTCCAGATGCAGGGCCTGTCCAAGGCGTTTCCTGGCGGCAAGAAGATTTTCGAGAACATCTGGCTGTCCTTCTACCCGGACGCCAAGATCGGCGTGGTCGGCGTCAACGGCTCTGGCAAGTCGACGCTGCTCAAGATCATCGCCGGCATCGACAAGGAATTTAACGGCGAGGCCAAGGCCGCCGACGGCGTCAAATGCGGCTACCTGGAGCAGGAGCCGCATCTCGACGACAGCAAGACCGTCTGGGAAAACGTCATCTCCTGGTGCGAAGAGAAGACCATCTTCGACCGCTTCAACGCCGTCGCCGCCGAGATGGGCGAGAACTACACCGACGAGCTGATGGAGGAGATGACCACCCTCCAGGAGAAGATCGACGCCGGCGACCTGTGGGACATCGACAGCCGCATCGAGATGGCCATGGACGCCCTGCGCTGCCCGCCGAATGAGAGTGGCGTCACCCTGCTGTCGGGTGGTGAGAAGCGCCGCGTGGCGCTGGCCCGCCTGCTGCTCAGCAAGCCCGACATGCTGCTGCTCGACGAGCCGACCAACCATCTGGACGCCGAGTCCGTGGCCTGGCTGCAGCACCACCTGGAAGCCTTCCCGGGCTGCGTCATCCTGGTCACCCACGACCGCTACTTCCTCGACCAGGTGACCAAGTGGACGCTGGAACTGGACCGCGGCAAGGGCATCCCCTTCGAGGGCAACTACAGCGGCTGGCTGGAGCAGAAGACCAAGCGGGTCGTGCAGGAGCAGTCCGAAAGCGAGTCCCGCCAGCGCGCCCTGACCCGCGAACTGGAATGGGTGCGGTCCGGCGCCAAGGCCCGCCAGGCCAAGTCCAAGGCCCGTCTGGCCGCCTATGACGAGATGGTCCGCGAACAGGAAAACAGCCGCAACGCCCAGACCCACGCCGTCATCCAGATCCCGCCCGGCCCGCGCCTCGGCAACGTCGTGCTCGAGGTCACCGACCTGGAGAAGGAGTACGGCGACAAGATCCTGTTCAAGGGCCTGACCTTCCGCCTGCCGCCGAACGGGATCGTCGGCGTCATCGGGCCGAACGGGGCCGGCAAGTCGACGCTGTTCAAGCTGATCACCGGCCAGGAAAAGCCCGACGCCGGTACGGTGAAGGTCGGCGAGACGGTGAAGCTGGCCTACGTCGACCAGAGCCGCGACGACCTCGACCCCAGCCACACCGTCTGGCAGGCGATCAGCGGCGGCACCGACGTGATGATGGTCGGCAAGCGCGAGTTGAACAGCCGCGCCTATGTCGGCAGCTTCAACTTCAAGGGCGGCGACCAGCAGAAGAAGGTCGGTCTGCTGTCGGGCGGTGAGCGCAACCGCGTCCACCTGGCCAAGACCCTGGCCACCGGCGGCAACCTGATCCTGCTCGACGAACCGACCAACGACCTCGACATCGAGACGCTGCAGAACCTCGAAGAGGCGCTGGAAGGCTTCGCCGGCTGCGCCGTGGTCATCAGCCACGACCGCTGGTTCCTCGACAGGTTGGCGACGCACATCCTCGCCTTCGAAGGCGACAGCCATGTCGAATGGTTCGAGGGCAACTTCGAGATGTACGAGGAAGACAAGAAGCGCCGCTTGGGCGTCGACAGCCTGATCCCGCACCGGATCAAGTTCCAGAAGTTTGCGCGGTAGGGGCGGCTCCTCTTGATTGCGCGGCCCTGACGTAGCACCTTCCCGACAGTATTGGGGGGCGTCCATGGCTGATCGGGTGGAAGCAAAGCGCGGGCGCGTGGCCGGGCAAGGGCCGACGGCTGACGACCTGCCGAAGGCCGCTTCGCGTGTCGCCGCCCCGCTGGCCGCGCCTGTCGGTGAAACAAAGCTGTCGATCCCCGAGGAGATTCGACGCGGCGGGCCCAGCGACGACTGGATGCATGGCGATGACAACGCCCAGGCGATCGCCGGCTTTGGCGGCGCCGACATCCTGTACGGCGAGGGCGGCGACGACCACCTCGAAGGGGGCATCGGCAACGATGTGCTGTATGGCGGCGACGGCGCCGACACGCTGCGCGGCGGCAAGGGATCGGACGAGATCTACGGCGGCGCCGGCGGCGACACCATCCTCTATGTGAGAGGCGACGGGGCCGACGGGATATTCGGATTCAATCCGGCCCAGGGCGATGTCATCCGGGTGTACGGCTACAGCGGCGCCGGCGCATACACCATCACCGAGGGGGCCAGCGCCGCCGACTGCGTGATCCGCTTCGAGGACGCGCTCGACGCCCTGGTCGTCTACGGCGTGACAGTGGCCCAGATGACCGCCGCCGTGCAGAGCGGCGCCTTCCGGCTGGAGACCGGCGCCGCGCCAGCGGAAATCAAGCCGCTCCCCGGTTTTCCAATCAATGTCACCGAGACGCTGACCATCGCGCAGAGCGAGACCTACAGCACCCTGCTGCTGACGCGCCTGATGCCGGGCGGCATTCCGTCAGTGTTCAACAACGGCCAGATTTTCGCCCTCGAGAGCGGGATCGGCTTCTACCCGCAGCAGGACTTTGTCGGCGCCCAGATCGTCAACGAGACGACCGGGAGAATCCATGTCGAAAGTTTTGCGTCGGGGGCGCCGGTGGGCGTCGAGATGGTCGAATACACCAGCCTCGTCAACCGGGGCGTCATCGAGGTCGTCGGCGGTTCTCATTCCGTCGCGGTTGCGGTTCATGCCAACGCGTCGGTCACCAACTCCGGCACGATTTCCGTGGATTCTGTCGGCTATGGCACCGGCGTCGGGATAAACGCCGGGACTCTCGTCAACACCGGGTTGATCGACGCCTACGGAACCATCAATGCCTTCGCCGTCTGGATGGGCCAGGGCGCCACGCTGAACAACAGCGGCACGATCCGCGCCGACGCCTACGTGTACGGCGGCTGGGCCGTCCGCATCGATTGGCAGTACGGCTACAACCACACGATCATCAACTCCGGCCTGATCGAGGGCTATTCGGCGATCTTCGTCGACTATGACGTCGTTGGTCCGACGCCCAAGACCGTCGAAACCATCCTCAACACTGGCGAAATCCGCGGCGAGATCAGCCTCGGCTGGGGTGACGACACCTTCGTCAACAGCGGCAAGCGCACCGGCCTTACCGTCCTCGAGGAGGGCAATGACGTCTATCAGGGGGCCGGCGGTCTGAGCAGCGGCGAGGTCTTCGGCGGCAACGGCGACGACCTGATGATCGGCGGCAAGTTTTCCGACTATCTGTTCGGCGAGTTCGGCAACGACACCGTGTTGGGCGGCAGCGGCGACGACTTCCTGGAAGGCGGGCCCGGGGCCGACCTGATCGACGGCGGCATCGGCTTCGACACCCTGTCCTACCACTTCGGCCTGGGTGCGGTGAACGTGAACCTGGCGGCCGAGACGGTGAACGACGGGGCGCTGGACCGGGTCCGCGGCATCGAGCGGGTGATCGGCTCGGGCCTCAACGACAACATGCTGGGCACGACCGGCGCCGAGGTGTTCGAGGGCAATGCCGGCGACGACACCCTGAATGGGGCCGGCGGCGCCGACCAGCTGTACGGCGACACCGGAGCCGACACCCTGACCGGCGGAACCGGCAACGATCAGTTCTATTTCACGGCCGGCGACGGCCGGGATGTCGTCACCGACTTCGTGGCCGGCGGAACCGACGACAGTCTGCGCATCTTTGGCTACACGGCCTATCAGTCCCTGGTTCAGGTCGGGGCCGACACCCGGGTCGTGCTGTCGGCGACCGACAGCATCCTCCTGAAGAACGTCACGGTCGCCAGCCTGACGTCCGCCGACTTCGTCTTCAACGCCACACCGCTGGAGCCGGCCCTGTCGCCCGCCACGGACCAGGTGTTCGCCGTCAAGGTCGTCAACGGCGACGTCGTCATCGACGCCGGCGCCCTGTTCCGCTTCGATCGGGCGGCCATCCAGATGCAGACCCTGAACGGGTCCGGATCGGTCTGGAACTACGGCACCCTGCAGGGGACGCACGACCGCGACAGCTCGGCGTTGCAGGCCGTCAAGTTCTTCCCGGATGCGGGCGACACCACGCCCGTAATCCATTTTATGAACGGCGCCACCGGCGTGATCGACATCATCGCCACCGGCGAAAGCTACGCCCAGGCGGTCATGTGGCGCGGCGACATTCGCAATGAAGGTCTGATCCGTTCCTATGGCCTGTTCCACGCGGCCGGGCTTTGGCAGTTCGGCGATCCCGGTACGGTGGTCAACACGGGCAGCATCGATGTCATCGGGTCGCTGCAGTCGGAGGGCATGATCCTCTCGGCCGAGGCCAGCGTCTGGAACAGCGGGCAACTTCTTGTCCGCGCCGACGCCAGCAGCATCGGCCTCCTGGCCTATTCCGCCCTCAGCATGGTCAATTCCGGCCTGCTGAAAGTGACCAACACCACCGCCGCGGTCGACAGCCGGGGCATCTCGATGGAGAACAGCGGGGCCTTCACCCTGTGGAACTCGGGGACCATAGAGGCCGACATCGCTGTCAAGGAAGTCCGCCTCGGACCCGGCGTCACCGACTTCCTCTACAATACGGGCACGATCAAGGGCGAGCTGCAGTTCGCCTCCGGCCGTGAGGAAATCTACAGCACCGGCGTGATCAACGGTCTGGTCAGTCTGGGCCTCGATGGCGACCTGTTCGACGGCCGCGGCGGAACCCAGACCGGCGGTGTCCGCGGCGAGGGTGGCGACGATGTCCTGCTGGGCGGCCTGGGCGGCGATGTCCTCGATGGCGGGGACGACCGGGACACGATCGGCGGCTTTGTCGGCAACGACACCCTGACCGGCGGCGCCGGCCACGACACCTTCCTGTTCGAGGCCGGCGGCGGCGCCGACACCATCACCGATTTCACGGCCGGCAGTAACCAGGACACCATCCGCGTCACCGGCTACGCCGGCTATCAGAGCCTGACCCAGCAGGGCGCCGACACCCTCGTCCGGTTCTCGGCGACCGACACCATCCTGTTGAAGAATGTGCTGACGACCGCCCTCACCACGGCCGATTTCACCTTCTCGGCCGGAGCCCGGCCGGCGTCACCGCCCGCCCCGGCGGCCCCGGTCGCGCCCGGCGCCATCCTGCCCATCCAGGCGACCGCCAGCTATCCGAAGGTCGGCACGGAAAACGCCGAAACCCTGCGGGGCGGCGACGGCGACGACCAGCTGCGCGGCCTGGGCGGCAACGACTGGCTGTACGGCGGCAAGGGGACCGACCAGCTGTATGGCGGCACCGGCGTGGATTCCATCATTTACCAGGCCGGTGACGGCGCCGACACGGTCTGGGGCATCGACAACGTTAACGACCGCGTCTTCATCGTCGGCCATGCCGGCTACACGGTGGAAAAGGCCGGTGACGACAGCATCCTTCGTTTCAGCGACGGCGGCTCCCTGACCCTGAAGGGGGTGTGGTGGGCCCACGCTTCGGGGTTTGTCGTCGTGGGCGCTCCGGGCGGAACCGCGCCGACGGAACTGATCGTCTCGCCGCCGCCGCCCTTTACCGGGGCCCTGCCCGGCCTGCAGCCGATCACCGGACTTCGCGACCTGCCCTTCATCCCGCTGGTCGCGCCGAACGGCGCCACCCTGGGCGCGGCCGCCGGCGAGACCTTCACCGGTGGCTCCGGCGACGACTTCATCGAAGGTCGGGGCGGCGCCGACCGGCTGATCGGCGGGACCGGCGCCGACTACCTCTCCGGCGGCGACGGCGACGACTGGATGGACGGGGGGCTCGGCAACGACACCCTGGCCGGCGGCGCGGGCCGCGACACCGTCTCCTTCGAGAACGCGACGGCCGGCGTGACGGTCGATCTGACCCGCTTCACCGCCCAGGACACCGGCCAGGGGACCGACCTGCTGAACGACATCGAAGTGCTCTATGGCTCGGCTTTCGATGACATCCTGACCGGCACCGAGATCGACAATACCTTCGAGGGCGGGCTCGGCGCCGACTTGCTGATCGGCGGCGAGGGCGATGACGCGCTCTATGCAAACCGCTCGAAGGCGGGTCCGCAGGATTTCGCGACCAACTATCTCTACGGCGGCTACGGCTCGGACATCCTGGTCGGCGCCGGCGGCGTGGACGTGCTGGTCGGTGGCGAAGGCGTCGACTACCTGACCGGCGGCGCTGGCGCGGACGTCTTCGTGTTCGACTACGAAGGCGGCTCCAGCAACCGGATCGAGGACTTCAATCTCGCCGAAGACCGCATCGATCTTTCGTCGGTGGGTGAATATCTGAGCATCACGGACGGACCGCAGGGCGCGGAGATCAGGCTGCTCGACGGGACCGTGATCATTCTGAGCGGTATCGGCGCCAGCCAGATCAACAACAGCCACTTCTTCTTCGTTCCGACGGCCCTGCCGCCGGCGCCGCCGCCGTCGGTCTATGCGGTTGTGACCGGCACGGCCGAGTGGGAGACGCTGACCGGCACGTCCGCTCGCGACAACCTGCAGGGCATGGGGGGCAATGACGTCCTCAACGGCGCCGACGGCGACGACCTGCTGGAAGGCGGCGACGGTACGGACATCCTGACCGGCGGTCTCGGCGCGGACATCCTGACCGGCGGGGCGGAGGCCGACCGTTTCGTCGCCGTCAGCGGCGGTGGGCAGGACACGATCACCGATTTTGTCGTCGGGAGCGACCGGATCGACGTCGCCGGTCTGGGCGGCTGGAGCGCGGCGCAAAGCGGCGCGGACGCGGTGGTGACCATCGGCGTCGGCACGGGCATCAGTTTCCGGCTGATCGGTGTCCAGGCCTCCACCCTGACCGACGCCAGCTTCCGAAACCTGCCGCCGCCGGTGGTGGGCGTGACCCAGGTGGGTTCGGCCGGCGACGACACGCTGACCGGAACGGATCTGAACGACACCCTTCAGGGGCTGGGCGGCCGTGACGAGCTGACCGGCCGGGACGGCGACGATGTGCTCCAGGGCGGGGATGGCATCGACATTCTCTACGGCGGGCTTGGAAACGATCAGCTGAGCGGCGACGCCGGCGATGACAACATGACCGGCGGAGCCGGGGCCGATGTCTTCCTCGTGCGGCCGAACGGGGCCATCGACCGCATCACGGATTTCCAGGTGGGAGTCGACCACATCGACCTGACCGGCGTCGGCGTCGTGACGGCGATGGCCTGGATCGGCGGCGAGGCCAGGCTGGATCTTGCCGGTGGCGGCCTGCTCTGCCTGACCGGCGTGCAGCCCACGGCCCTGACGGCCGCCGATTTCATCGGTCTGACCGCAGCGCTGCCCGTTCCGCCGCCTCCTCCGCCTCCGCCTCCTCCTCCACCGCCTCCACCGCCCCCGCCTCCGCCGCCGCCGCCCGCGGGACAACTGGTCCCGGGCGACCAGGCGACCCTGACCGGCAACGCTTCGGCCAACACGATCAACGGTACGGACCTCTGGGAGACCATCCAGGGCCTGGACGGCAACGACACCCTGAACGGCCTCGGCGGACGTGACCGCCTCGAGGGTGGCGTCGGGGCCGACAAGCTCAGCGGCGGCGATGGCGACGACGTCCTCGTCGGCGGGGCAGGCCAGGACACCCTGACCGGCGGCGCGGGCGCCGACATCTTCGTTGTCGGCCTCGGCGACGGCGTCAACACCATCACCGACTTCGTGGTCGGCGTGGACAAGATCGAGGTCAGCGCTTTCGGGGCGATCACGTCCAAGAGCCAGCTGGCCGGCGGCGCCAAGGTCGTCTTCTCCGACGGCTCCTATGTGACCCTGACCGGTGTCCAGGCCTCCGGCCTGACCAACGCCGACTTCATCGGCCTCAGCGCACCACCACCACCGCCTCCTCCTCCTCCTCCTCCTCCTCCTCCTCCACCGCCACCGCCTACCTACGCGCTGCAAACGGGTACGGGCGCCGGCGAGACGCTGACCGGCGCGACGGGCCGTGACGAGCTGCAGGGCCTGGCCGGCAATGACACCCTCGTCGGCGGCGACGCTGACGACCTGCTGGTCGGCGGCGAGGGCGATGACGCCCTGACCGGCGGCGGCGGCGCGGACATCCTGACCGGTGGCCTCGGCGTCGACCGCTTTGTCGCCGTCAGTGGCGGCGGAGCCGACACCGTGACCGACTTCACGGTCGGCACGGACAAGATCGATCTCACCGGCTTCGGGACCTGGAGCGCCGCTCAGGACGGTTCGGACGCGGTGGTCACGGTCGGTGTCGGCACGGGGATCAGCTTCCGGCTGACCGGCGTCCAGGCCGCCGGCCTGACCGACGCCAGCTTCCTCGGCCTGCCTCCGCCTCCGCCTCCGCCGCCGCCGCCGCCCCCGCCTCCGCCCCCGCCGCCTCCGACGGGGCAGGTCGTTCCCGGTGATCAGGCGACCCTGGTCGGGACGGTGTCGGCCAACACCCTCAATGGCACGGGCCTGTGGGAAACCATCCAGGGTCTCGACGGCAACGACACCCTGAGCGGCCTGGGCGGTTCCGACCGCCTCGAAGGCGGCGTCGGGGCCGACAAGCTCAACGGCGGCGACGGCGACGACGTCCTCGCCGGCGGCGCCGGCCAGGACACCCTGACCGGCGGCGCCGGCGCGGACATCTTCGTGCTGGCGACCGGCGACGGGGCCAACACCATCGCCGACTTCCAGGACGGGATCGACCTGATCGACATCACCGGCTACGGCGGCGTCTACAGCTCCATCGTCCAGATGGCCGGGGGGGCCAAGGTCGTCTTCGCCGACGGCGGCTACGCCACCCTGACGGGGATCAACGCCTCGCAGCTGAGCGCGGCCGACTTCATCACCGGGGTCAGCCCACCTCCGCCACCACCGCCACCACCGCCACCGCCGCCTCCGCCGACCTATGCTCTGCAGACCGGCACGGCCGCCGGCGAGACGCTGACCGGCACGGCCGGCCGCGACGAGCTGCAGGGCCTTGCCGGCAATGACGTTCTGCTCGGCGGGGATGCCGACGACCTCCTGGTTGGCGGGGACGGCGATGACGCCCTGACCGGCGGCGCGGGTTCGGACATCCTGACCGGCGGGACCGGCATCGACCGTTTCGTCGCCGTCAGCGGCGGCGGAGCCGATACCGTCACCGACTTCGCCGTTGGAGCCGACAAGCTGGACATCACCGGCTTCGGGACCTGGGGCGTAACTCAGGACGGCGCGGATGCCGTCGTCACGGTCGGAACCGGTACGGGGATCAGCTTCCGTCTGACCGGCGTCCAGGCCGCCGGCCTGACCGACGCCAGCTTCCTTGGCCTGCCGCCACCGCCACCGCCACCGCCACCGCCGCCGCCACCGCCGCCGCCGCCTCCCACCGGACCCGGTTCGGAGCGGACGCTGGTCGGAACCGCCGGGGCCAACATCCTCAACGGCGACGGCCGCTGGGACACCATCCAGGGTCTGGACGGCAACGACACCCTCAATGGCCTCGGCGGTTCCGACCGTCTCGAAGGCGGGCTCGGGGCCGACAAGCTCTACGGCGGCGACGGGGACGACATCCTCATCGGCGGCGCGGGTCAGGACACCCTGACCGGCGGAGCCGGGGCGGACATCTTCGTCCTCGCCCCCGGCGACGGGGCCAACACCATCGCCGACTTCGAGGACGGCATCGACCGCATCGATGTCACCGGCTTCGGAGGCTACAGCGCGATCAGCCAGCTGGCGGCCGGGGCCAAGGTCATCTTCGCCGACGGCAGCTATGTGATCCTGACCGGGGTGCTGTCCACCAGCCTCAGCGCCGCCGACTTCATCGGCCTGCCAGGCCCGATGCCGGCCGAGCCGCCGAAGGGCGAGGGCGACTGGCTGCTGTAGGCTTCACTCACCAGTGATGTGCGGCGACTTGCCGCACCAATCCGGGGATTGTACCTTGCCGCGCAGAGGGTGCGCGTTTGGGGGAGCAGACCCATGGCTGAGATCGTTGGCGGCGAAACGGCGGACAGCCTGACGGGCGGAGCGGTCGCAGACACAATCTTCGGCCAGGGCGGAGACGACCACCTGAACGGCCTCGGCGGCGCCGACGTGCTGGTCGGCGGCGCGGGCCAGGACACCCTGGTCGATACCACCGCCGACGGCGCGGCCGACAGCTTCTTCGGCGGGGCCGACAACGACACCCTGACCGGCGCCACCGGCGACGACTATCTCGACGGCGGCGACGGCGACGACCGACTGGTCGACAACAATGGCGGCAACAACCGCCTGATCGGCAGCCAGGGGGCCGACTGGATCAGCGTCTACGACATCGATGGCGCGCAGCCCGAGAGCTATGCCCTGCTCGACGGCGGCGACGGCAATGACCGGCTGGAGCTGCTCGCCGAAGGCAACGCCACGGTGAACGCCACCCTGCTGGGCGGGGCGGGCGACGACCTGATCACCATCCAGTACGGCGCCTGGGCGACCATCGATGGCGGCGAGGGCGACGACCACATCGTCTACAAGGCCGATACGCGGACCTTCGCCACCCTCGGCGCCGGCCAGGACACCTTCGAGTTCGCCACGGTCGGGATCGATCCCTATTTCCCGCTGCAGGCCGTGGTTCTGCGCGACTTCGCCGTCGGCGCGGGCGGCGATCACCTGGAGCTGACCAACTGGATCAACCGGGCGCTGTTCAACGGCGACGAGGGCCATGATCCGTTCGCGGAGGGCAAGGCCCGGCTCATCCAAGACGGCGCCGACACCCTGCTGCAGATCGACGCCGGTGGCCGCTGGTTCGACCTGGTGCTTTTCGAAGGCGTGCAGGCCACCGCCCTGACCTCCCAGAACCTGTCGGGCTACACGCCCGTCGTCGCGCCGCCGCGGCCGGTCCATCCGGCCTCGTACGAACGCACCCTGGCCGGGACGGTCGGGGCCAACACCCTGAACGGCGACGGCCGCAACGAACTGATCCAGGGCCTGGACGGTAACGACACGTTGAATGGCCTTGGCGGCGCCGACAGGATCGAAGGCGGGACCGGCAACGACAAACTGAATGGCGGCGACGGCGACGACATCCTGGTCGGCGGCGTCGGGCAGGACGCCCTGACCGGCGGGACCGGCGTCGATACCTTCGTCTTCATCTCGACCGACGGCATCACCAACACCATCACCGACTTCGAGGTCGGGGTCGACTTCATCGATCTGATCGGCTCCGGCGGCTACAACACCATCACCCAGACGGCGGGCGGCGCCCGGGTCTATTTCGGGGCCAACTCGGTCACCCTGACCGGCGTCCAGGCCTCGGCCCTGACCGACAGCCACTTCATCACCCACGCTGGGCCGGCCCCCGCGCCGCTGACCCCGGCGCTGCCGCCCCCGCCGTCGCAACCCAGCCCGCCGCCGCCTTCGCCACCGCCTCCACCACCCCCGCCGCCCCCACCACCACCCCCCCCGCCCCCACCCCCACCCCC
>JAQGIK010000082.1 GCA_028291265.1 Caulobacter sp.
CGACGCCGGTTCGGATGTTACCGCTCATGTTCTGCTCCTCGATCAGGACGGCCGTTGTCGGGTCCCTAGAATGATCGGCTTCGGCACCCTTCGAAAGAGCCTTTGGCCGCAACCTGGGCGGGCTCAATTCTTGACTTCGCGCGGGGTTGCTGATCTCGTTGACGTTCTGGCTGCGGGGGCGGGGCCGTGGACCCAAATCGAATTGCAGATCTATTTCGGACAGCGACCGCGCCCTTGGTTGCGATCGGCGCCCTTGCGGCCTCTGTGCTGGGCGGCAGGACCTACCTCAAACCGCTCATGGAAGGCCTGCTGAACGACGCCGAGCTGGCGATGCTGATCGCCACGGGCCTGCCGGCCGTGGCGGCCCTGCTCCTGCTGCTGTTGGCCTATCAGGCGCTTCGCAAGCAGCCCAGATTGCTGAGGGCCGAGCGCTTCGACTTGCGGGTTCGCAACAAAGACGACCTGCTTGGCCGGGAGGTCGACGTCGCCGATCTGAAGGCGATGTTGAACGAATACGCCCTGGTCTTTCTGGATGGCGAGTCAGGATCGGGGAAGTCCGCCCTGGCCCGCCACGGCCTCCTTCCCGCGTTGACGGAGGGCGGGGACGTCCTACCGGTTCTCGTCTTCGAATACGGCGGCGACTGGGATCGAGGCTTGGCCAACAAGACCTATCTGGCCGTCTGGAATGCGTTGAACGTGGACCAGCGTGAACGCCTTGGGATCGCCGGCCGGCCGTCCGTGGGGACGATCGACGGCCCGCAGGTCGCCGCTCTCTTGCGCCGTGTCGCCACCGACCTCGGACTGTCACCGATCCTGATCTTCGATCAGTTTGACGACTACCAGCTGACCTTTCGCAGTCAGTTTCTCGATGCGCATCGCGCTTGGATTTCCGCCGACCAGCTCAGAGACCGCAACGCGTTCTGGAGGTCGATCGACCTGGTTCGCGCCGACCACGGCTTGGCGATCATGGTCATTACGCGCTCCGACACCAGCGCCGGGCTGCACAGTGCTAGGTTCACCGAAGCCAGCACATCACGAACCCTTACCCGGCTGAACCCGGAGTGGCTGCCAAAGGTCTTCGCGCAACTGACCCGGGAGGACGACAAGGGACCGGTCATCGAAAATCCCGAAGCGGGGTGGGTCGAACTGCAGCGTCTTCTGGAGACGGATTTGCAGAGAAACGGGGCGGTGCTGCCGCAGCAGGTTCGAGTGACGCTGCTGGGCCTGCGCAAGCTTGGCAGCCTGACACCCCGGAGCTACCGGCGCGCTGGCGGGACAACCGGCGTTGAGGCACTTTATGTCCGCGACGCGATTCAGAACGCGTCGCTGGCTTCCGGCGAAGAGGCCGACACCATTCGTCGGCTGTTGCTGATGTTCGTGGAACGTGGACCGGACAACGCCGCCAAGACGGTTTGGAGGGCCGAGGCGCAGCTGGCCGACGTCATTCCGGACCGCGGGCGACTGACGCGGGTCCTTGAGAAGCTCGAGGCCGAGGAAATCGTCCGGGCGCGACCGGGCGTCGAATCGGAGTCGGAAGAGTGGCAGCTGGACCACGATTATCTGGCCCGTTCCGCCCTGGCCGAAGAGCGCGCCGCTAACCGCTTTGTGGCCGTGTTGAGAGACGGTGCCGAGGCCTGGAGCAACGCCGGCTCGGACGTGCGCCAGCGCATCCGCACCCTGTTGCCCTTGCGATCGCAGTTTGCCCTGGCGCTGGAAAAACTTCGGTCGCGGGGCCGGTTTACCTATCGGCCCTACCGAACCTACGCGGCTTGGAGCCTGCTTAGGGTTGTTCCCATCGCTCTGGTCCTGGCGCTTGGCGGCGCGGTGAGTCGAGAGATCCTGCTGCAGAACGAGGCGCGAACCATCGTTGACGCGTTGAGTGACCAAACCAATGACCCGCTCTACGCCCTCTGGACGGCGCCGCCGTCGATCCGCGACAAGGCCGCTAGCATCCTGATCAACGGGGAACGACTCAAGACGGCGGGGAATGATTGGGTAAACGCCTACGTCTCGTTGGAGCCGGAAGCGGCGGCGCGGCTGGCCTGGCAACTGGTCCACGCTCTGACACGGAGCGACATACAGAGCGACAGGCTTGAGCCGTTGTCCATGGCGCTCGATGCCACGGTTCCTCGTTTAAGCCGCGATGACGCGGCGAAGATCCTTGCCCATTTGAGAAAGAGAGCGGGCGAGCCGCGCTCCGACATTCAGAACTTGAGCTATTTCCTGTCCATTGCCTATGTCGGCAAGGCCCTTTCACCCCAGGAGGCCGGGACACTCGCGGACGAGTTGCTTTCATGGCCGGAGTCCAATGGAAACGATGCGCGAAAAGCCTTGCCGCTCCAGGCCTTGACACAGGTCGCAGAAACGCTGGAGCCGGCCAAGGCGGCGGCGTTATGGACCTCGACCCTGAGAAGAACGGAAGCTTCCACCCTGAGCGATGAACGCCTGGAAGCCTACCAGAACGCGCTCGGGGCCCTGGCGAAGGCGCTCTCGCCGGAGGATGCCCAGACCGCGTTTGCCGACCTTGGCAAGCACCTGGCAGGAGAGAAGGAGGCGACCCGGCGGTCCCGGATTCTCTTCCTCATGGCCGTGGTCGCCCAGAACTTGCAAGGTCCGGATGCTATGGCCGCCACCGACTTCTCGATGAAAGGCGTCTTCGACATCAATCAGACCTTCCCGGATAGAATGGCGTGGTACGAAGTGTTGGCGGCGGCGTCAGCAAAAATTCCCGACGCCATGGCCCGCCAAGTGGCCGAGCAAACTCCGGCCATGAGCAAAGCCTTGCTTGCCGGCGGGGATTCCATCGATTTCAAATTCAGGCAAAACGCATTGGTGCGGAACCTTGCGCCGCGGTTGGACAGCAACACGGCCGTTCGAGTGATCGGGGGGTTGCTGGAGAACGATCCGCAGCCGTGGTCCAATATGGATCTCAGAATTCTCGGCGGGCGGGTGGAGCGGTCGGAGGCGGCGCGACAGCTTGCGTTGCATCCAGCCTGGATCGCGGCCTTCCCCTATGGAATCTACGCAGATCGTCCGACCGGTTCCCTGACGGAAGCGCAGGCCAAGCAGCAGGTCTATGACCTCCTGGCGGACAACGGAATGAATAGCCGGCGCCTTACGTCACTGGGCCTAAAAGCAATGGTTGATCCCCTCAGCCCGGGCGCGGCGGCCGACCTTGCTCAGTTGGCTCGCTCGAAGATCAGGGGCCGATTGGAGACCGGCTATAACCCGGAAAAGGCGACACTTTACGGCGCCCTGTCGGCGCGGGCTGGAGAACAGGCTGCTGAGCGCGCCGTAGGGTATTTTCTACGGGCGTGGGACGAAAACGAGGGCCTGCTTTCCTATACCAGCATCACCGAGGGCCTCAAAGCCGCCGCCGCCGGCGTGTCGGCGGCCGCAAGCCAAAAGCTGGCCTTTGACTTGGTTGAGCGGTCCGCTCGGGCGGCTCAGAAGGCTCATGACGGCTCCCTGGCCGACCGCTCCGACGGAGGCAGCTCCGAAGCCGTTGAAGTTCTAGCGCCGCTTGTGCCCAAACTCTCTGTTTCCCAGCGCCAAACCCTTGCCGACAAGCTGAGGGCGCTCATGCGAACGCCCGGGACATCCGCGGCACGGCAAACCGCCATTCTGTCCGTCCTGGTGAAGATTGCCGATAGCTATGCCGATCCTCCCGACAGGACACCACGGCCTGTTCTGATCGATCTGATCATGGCCGTCGCCTGCCCCATCGATCTCGGCGAGGAACGGCGGTCGGCTTGGAAGCGCCTCGATCAGATCGCCGGCGAGCCTCTCGACCAAAGCGAACTGAAGCTTATCGGCTGGGCCCGGAAGACCCATGCCGTAGGCCCCGCGGAAGTTCGCGGACCAAGGTCGCGGGGCAGGCTGGAAGAACTAGCCGCGAGGAACGTCAAGGCTCCCGGCTGACAGGCTGGTTTGGAACGCCCCTCCTTGCCGAATCTTGGACCTGAGTCGCCGACGTCGGTGTTTGAACCGTTCGACCCACAAGATGTTGGGGGTGAACAAAACGCGAAATCAGCGATTCCGCCGATTCGGTCATGCTCTGTTTCCACGCTGTTCGGCGAGGGGTTAACAGGGAGGGCCCTGGCGTTAAGGGTGCGCCCTCAGCGCCTGGGCGAGACCACCGCGCTTAGCGTCAGCAGTCCCATGGCGGCGCTGGCGATCCACAGGGCGGCGCCGCCGAGATGGGCGAAGGCCAGGGCGCCCAGGACGGCGCCGGTCAGCAGGCCGAGCCACAGCAGCAGCATCGGAACCCAGGCCCAGCGGTCGCCGCCGAAGAAGATCAGGGCCAGCCGCTTGCCGAGCTTGACCAGGGCGCCGGTCATGTAGGTGACGCCGACGGGCGCCTCGCCCTCTTCGGTCAGGACGGTGTTTTCAGCCCCCATCGACAGGGCCAGCAGGCCGACGGCGACGGACGTTGCGCCAAGCCCGTGGCAGAGGGCGGCGGCCGCGAGACCGGCCGTGGCAAAGGCGAGCAGGACCGGGCGCCGACGCCGGCCGACCAGCCGTCCGATGACTGTGCCGACAAACACCCCGCTGACGAACAGGGCGATCAGGGTCGCCGCCACCAGGGCCGGTCGCGCGGCCTGCGCCAGGCCGACCGCCATCCGGGTGGTGTTGCCGCTCATGAAGGAGACGAAGAAGCCGCCGGTCAGCAGGAAGCCGACCGCATCGACGAAGCCGGCCACGGCCGACAGGGCGGCGGCCAGCAGGCGCGTGCGCAGGTCGGCGGTCCGCATCGGCCTGGCTCCTCTTCCGGCGTTGGTGCGGCAACCCTACAGGACGGGACGAGCCCTCGTCACGGTCGGCGACCCGGGAGCCGGACAGGCAAACGCCCCGGAGGCCTTTTGGGCCGCCGGGGCGCGCTTACGCTCTGACGCTTACTGAAGTCGCCGACTACTGGCGGCGATAGTTGGCCGGGTAGCGCTCGTCACGCACGTCCATGCGGACGGTGCGGGCCAGGCTGTCGAGGCGGGCATTGATGGCGCTCATGCCGCGCGGGCCGAGGCGGCCGCCGTTGTTGCGGCGCATCTGCTCGTCCGAGCGGCCGATGTCCGACAGGGTGGTCAGGGCGCGCTGCGACTCGCGACGGGTCAGCTGACCGTCGTTGCGGGCGGTACGGATGAACTCGCCGAGCATGCTGGCCCGGGCGCGGGTGTCCGCGCCGCTCCAGCCTTGCGCGCCACGATCACGGCCCTGGTCGTAGCCGCGGGTGTCGTTCTGGGCGTAGGACGTACCGCCCATGCTCATCCAGCGACCCTGGCTGTCGTAGTAGCCACGGGTTTCGCCGGCCACCCAGCGGCCGTTGTCGTAGTAGCCGGGTTGGGCGTCGGCGACCCAGACGCCGCTCGAGTCGCGACGGCCGGGAGCCTCGCCGCGCACCCAGCGACCGTTGCGGTCGTAATAGCCCTGGGCCGGACCGGAAACCCAGCGGCCGTTGTCGTAGTAGCCGCTCGAGGCGCCGGCGACCCACTGGCCGCGGCTGTCGTAGTAGCCATTGGAGGCGGCGGGGACCCAGCGACCGTCACGGTCGTTGTAGCCGCCCGCCCCGCGGACCTCGACCCAGCGGCCGTTGTCGTAATAGCCGTTCGGCTGGCCGTCGACGAAGCGGCCGTCGCGGTCGAAGTAGCCGCTGGCGCGGCCGACGCGCCGGTCGTTGGCGTGCCACGAGCCATTGGTGTCGTAGTAGCCGTAGGCGCGGTCGCAGTCGGCGCTGGAGCGGGCGATGGCGTTGCCGGCGACGGCCCCGACGATGCCGCCGACGACGGCGCCTTCGGTGCGGTTCTTGTTGGCGGCGACATTGCTGCCGACCACCGCGCCGGCGATGCCGCCGATGATGGTCCCGGCGACCGAGCGCTCGTCACGTTGTTGTTCGCAGCGGTCCTGGGCGAAGGCCATGGACGGCAGCAGGGTGGCGACGGCGATGCCGGCGACCCAGATTGATTTTTTCACGGGAAAACTCCTCGGGGCGCTTCTATGCGATCCGTTGGCGACCTAACGGGTCCGCCAAGAAGAAGTTCCGAGTTTCATCTTAAGGGGGCGAAATAAGTCCCGTCATAGTCAGTGTAAATGGCCAGAAAAGCCGAAACTGAACTTCAGATGAACGCGACCAACGGAATCAGAGATTTTTGTTCATCTCAAGTAAATCTTCCGCTCGTCGGGTCACCGCCGACAGTCTTGGCCCCCAGTCCCGCGCCAAGGCCTCGGGGTCATCCCCGCGCACGGCGAACAGCGGCGCGTCCCAGACGATGGCGCCGCGGCCGAACGGCACCGGGATCATGGCGCCGTCCCAGCTGCCCAGGCGGATGGCCGGTTTGCAGGCCAGGCCGACGAGGAGGACCGGTGCGCCGGTGACGCGGGCCAGGGCGGGCGTGCCGGCCTGCATGATTTCGTTAGGGCCGCGGGGGCCGTCGGGGGTGATGGAGATGCCGCCCTCCTCGCCCACCCAGCGGATCATGTCGCGGAAGGCCTGTTCGCCGTGCTTGTTCTTGCCGGGGTCGGACTTCTTCTTGGAGGAGCCGCGGATGGCCGGGAAGCCGATGGCCTGCATGGCCGAGGCGATGAACTGGCCGTCGGAACTGCGGGAGATCAGGGCCCGCATGTCGTGGCGGTGGCCGGGGGCCTGGGGCCAGCTCATCGGCGAGAGCGGGATGCGGCCGTGCCAGAAGCAGAGGATGGCGCCCTTGTTCGCATAGCCGGGCTCGCCGGCCCGCCAGGCGGCCCAGACGCCCTCGGCGCTGTCCTGGCCCTCGCGGGTCCAGCGCATGGTGGCGAAGCAGAGGCGCAGCCAGGTCGCGAAGACCAGGGCCAGGAAACCCTGGACGCCCTCGGAGCGGAACCACTTCTTCATTCCGGGGGCTCAGTCGAATCGAGGTTCTGGGCCTGGGCCAGGCGGGCGTAGAGGCCCTTTTTGCGGACCAGGCCGGCGTGGGTTCCGGTCTCGACGACGCGGCCCTTTTCGATGACGTAGATGCGGTCGGCGTTCTTCACCGTCGACAGGCGATGGGCGATGAGGATGGTCGTGCGGCCGGCCATCAGCCGTTCGAGGGCGGCCTGGACCTGGGCTTCACTCTCGGTGTCGAGGGCGCTGGTCGCCTCGTCGAGCAGCAGGATGGGGGCGTCCTTGAGGAAGGCGCGGGCGATGGCGATGCGCTGGCGCTGGCCGCCGGACAGGCGGGCGGCGTTCTCGCCGACCAGGGTGTCGTAGCCGGCCGGCTGCTGGAGGATGAAGTCGTGGGCGGCGGCGAGTTTGGCGGCCTCCTCGACCTCTTCCTGCGTCGCGTCGGGCCGCGCGTAGGCGATGTTGTTGCGGATGGTGTCGTCGAACAGGAAGGGCTCCTGGGTGACGAGGGCGATCTGGCTGCGCAGCGACGGGGTGGTCACCCCGCGCACGTCCTGGCCGTCGATGGTCACGGCGCCGGCGGTGACGTCGTAGAATCGCGGCAGCAGCGACAGGATGGTGCTCTTGCCGCCGCCGGACGGGCCGACCAGGGCGATGGTTTCGCCGCGCCTGGCCTCGAGGGTGACGCTTTCGAGGGCCGGGGCGCCGACGCCGTAGTGGAAGCTGACGTCGTCGAATCGGATCTGGCCTTCGACGGCGGCGAGGGGTTTGGCGGCGGGGTCCTCGGCGACCTCGGGCTTGACGTCGAGGGCGTTGAACAGGCGACGGGCGGCGGTCAGGCCCTCGGCGAAGACGGTCTGGGTGTTGGCGATCTGGCGCAGGGAGTTGGCCGCCCCGACCAGGGCGACGGCGAAGGCCAGGAACCTGGCGGCGGTCAGGTCGCCGCTGGCCCCGCGCCAGCCGGCGTAGACGAAGACGGCGGCGAGGATCAGATAGCCGATCAACTCGGTGGTCGGGGCCGACTGGGCGCGGGCGTTGGCGCCCTTGATGATGTGGCGCTGGCGCTCGGCGACGGCGGCGGCGACGCGGGCCTCCTCGCGGGCCTCGCTGTTCTCCATCTTGACGACGCGGACGCCATCAAGGCCTTCCATCAACAGGGTCGACAGGGTTCCGGTGGCGGCCATGGCGCCCTTGGCCGCCTTGCGCGAGCGCTTGGAGAAGCGCTGCATCAGCTTGCTGGCGAAGGGGGCGATGAGCAGGACGGCCAGGGTCAGCCGCCAGTCGGCGAAGGCCATGACCGCGAGCTGGCCCAGCACCGTCATGGCGCCCTGGGCATAGTTGATGACGCCGGTGGTCGAGGCCTCGCGCATCAGGCCGGCGTCGTAGAGGACCTGGGACACGAAGGCGCCGGAGTGGGTGGCGCGCAGGCGGGCGAGATCGGCGCGGACCATGCGGCCGAACAGGTCGACCTGCACGTCGCCGACGATGCCGTGGCCGATGTTGTTGACGATGTAGGACTGGACGATCTGGGCCCCGGTGCGGGCCAGGGCGCAGGCGATGATCAGCCCCGGGATGATCCAGATCGCGTTGCGGGCCGGATGGATCAGCAGCTTGTCTGCGCCGACGCCGATCAACTGGCTGAACACCCCGGCCGTGGCGGCGACCACGGCGGCGCAGAGGACGGCCACCGCAACGCCCTTCCAGCGGGGGCGCAGATAGGTCCGGGCGATGCGCGCAATCAGCTGGCGGCTCGTCAACTTCTGCGCGGGGTCGGCCAATGGGCCTCCAGGAGGGTTTGCATCGCGGTGCTGGGCCACTACTTAGGACGCTCTGCGATGGAGCGCCACTTGTCCGGCTACGATCTGAGTACGCGGTGGGGCCGGTTCCGGGCCAACTGGGACTTCTTCTGGAAGGACCATGCCTTCCTGCGGCTGTCGTTCGCCAACGCCCACTGGATCGGTCCGGACATGGTGCGGGCGGCGCAACCCTGGCCGTTCCAGCTGAAATACTGGAAGCGGGACGGGGTGAAGACCATCATCAACCTGCGCGGCGGGTTCGACGCCAGCTTCTATGTGCTGGAGCGCGAGGCCTGCGAGCGGCTGGGTCTGGACGCCGTGGATTTCACCATCACCTCGCGGGCCGTGCCGACGCGGGCCCAGGTGCTGGGGGCCAAGGCGCTGTTCGAGACGATAAAGTATCCGGCCTTCATGCACTGCAAGTCGGGGGCGGACAGGGCCGGGATCATGTCGGTGTTGTACCGGCACTTCCACCTCGGCGATTCGATCCGCGATGCGCTGAACGAGCTGGGCCTGCGGACGCTGCATGTGAAGCAGGGCAAGACCGGGGTGCTCGACTATGTGTTCGAGCGCTATCTCGAGGAGGCCGAGCCGCAGGGGATCGGCTTCCTCGACTGGGTGATGAGCGACGCCTACGACCCCAAGGCGATCAAGGCCGACTTCCAGGAAGCCTGGTGGGGGACGCTGATCACCGACCGGCTGCTGAAGCGGGAGTAGCTGTTCCTCCCCCTCGCGGGGGAGGTGGCAGCGGCAACGCCGCTGACGGAGGGGGTCACCGCGGACATTCGCGACCATGCTGACCCGACCGCCGGTGGGGACCCCCTCCACCACGCGCTGCGCGCGCGGTCCCCCTCCCCCGATGGGGGAGGAACAGCTATCCCGGGAACCGCTCGAAGACCGGGATGCCTTCGGGGATGCGGTGGAAGGCCTGTTTGTCGGCGGCCTGGATGACCATGCCCGGGGTGAAGACGCTGGGGTCGTCGAGGGTGCCGACCTTGAGGATCACGGCCGGCAGCATCTGCGGCCGGGTGGTGGTGTGGGTGCCGCAGTCGGCGCAGAACTCGCGGGTGGCGGCGCCGTCGAGGTCCTCGCGCATGAAGGTCTTGGGCGTGCCCCTGGTGTAGGTCACCGCCGGGATCGGGAAGGCCATGAAGACGTTGGGCGAGCCGCCGGTGATGTACTGGCATTCGCGGCAGTGGCACTGGCCCATCATCATCGGCTCGCCGTCGACGGCGTAGCGGAGCTTGCCGCAGTAGCAGCCACCTTCGAGTTTCATGGTCGTTCTCCCCGGATTGTTGGGGGAGGCTAGCACACACCCCCACACCGATCACCCCGACGAAAGTCGGGGCCCAGCTGGCAGGGCGTAAGAAAGTTCGGCTCTGATCCGAGCCAGCCCGTCTGCATCGCGGACACTGGGCCCCGACTTTCGTCGGGATGAGCGGAAGAAGGGTTAGTGCTCGTGCCCGTCCTCGTTCGGATCCAGCAGCTTGTGGGCGTGGATGATGAAGTAGCGGGCGTGGGCGTTGTCGACGGTGGCCTGGGCCTTGGCTTTCCAGGCGGCGCGGGCCTCGGCGTAGTTGGCGTAGGCGCCGACGAACTCGACCTTACCCAGGTCGGCGAACTCGGTGGCGGTGATGTTCTTCAGCTCGCCGCCGATGACGAGGTGAAGGAGTTGCTTGTCCGGCATGGAGTTCCTCAAGGGAAATTCAGTTTGGCAGGTCGATATGCGCAACGCGGTCGAGGATCAACGGGTGCATGGCCGGGGCGGCGCAGATCAGGCTGGGCATCAGCGGCACGGGCTTGTTGTAGCTGAAGGTCCGGCCCTTGTGGTCGGTCAGCAGGGCGCCGGCCTCGCGCTGGATCAGGTCGGCGGCGGCCAGGTCCCATTCGCTCTTGGCCGAGAGGGCCAGCGCCGCGTCGAAGCGGCCGTCGGCGACCAGGCACAGGCGGTAGGCGATTGAGTTGCGGGCCTCGATGCGCATCGGCGGCCAGGGCGTCCGCCAGGCCGGATGGGCGAACATCTTGGCGTCGCCCAGCATGCCGCTGTTCAGCAGTTCGGCGGTGGTGCTGGCGTGGATCGGCTCGCCGTTCAGATGCGCGCCTTTGCCGGCCTGCGCGGTGAAGGTCTCGTCCAGTTCGGGGGCGTGGACGACGGCGGTGACCGGCTGGCCGTCCTCGACGACGGCGATGCTGACCGCCCACCAGGGCTTGTAGTTCATGAAGGCGGCGGTGCCGTCGATGGGGTCGACGACGAACAGGCGGCGGCGGTCCAGGCGCGAGGGATCGTCCGCCGTCTCCTCCGACAGCCAGCCGTACTCGGGCTTGGCCTGCAGCAGCATGGCCTTCAGCAGGTTATCCACCTCGATGTCGGCGTTGGTGACCGGGGTGTTGTTGTCCTTGCCCCAGATGCGCAGGCCTTCGGACTGCAGCGTCAGGGCGGTTTCGCCGACGGTCCTGGCCGCCTCGACAATGAGGTCGAGGTCGCTCACGAGCCGGCGATGGCCAGGCCGTCGACCAGCAGGGACGGGCTGTCGTGGCTGCCGCGAATGACCAGGTCATTGCCCGGGACCAGGCGGGCGTAGATGTCGATCAGGTTGCCGGCGACGGTGATCTCGTTGACCGGATAGGCCAGCTCGCCGCCCTCGAACCAGAAGCCCGAACAGCCGATCGACCAGTCGCCGGTGTTGCCGTTCAGCGAGGGGCCGAACATCGAGGTGACGAGCAGGCCGGCGCCTGCGTCGCCCATCAGGCCGGCGAGGTCCTTGTCGCCGCCGGCGACGATGACGTTGGAGGTGCCGACGCCGGGCGGGCCGGCCAGGCCGCGCGAGGCGTGGCCGGTGGTCTCCAGGCCGAGCTGGCGGGCGGAGGAGGTGTTGAGCAGCCAGGTGGTCAGTTCGCCCTCGTCGATCAGGGCCATCGGCTCGGTGACCACGCCCTCGTCGTCGAAGGGGCCGGAGCCGAGGCCGCGCACCCGGTAGGGGTCGTCGAGGATGGAGACGTTCCTGGCGAACACCTGTTGGCCCAGCTTGTCCTTCAGGAAGGAGACGCCGCGGGCGACGCTGGGGCCGCCGATGGCGCCGATGAAGGGGCCGAGGATGCTCATGGCGATGCGGTTTTCGAAGATCACCGGCGCGGTCTGCGAGGCGATCTTGCGGGCGTTCAGGCGGCGGACGGCGTGGCGGCCGGCTTCGGAGCCGATCCAGGCGGCGTCCGGCAGGTCCTCGTCGTGGCGGGTCGAGCGGCCTTCGCCGCCGCGTTCCATGCCCGAACCCTCGCCGGCGATGGCGCTGGCGCTGACCGAGAAGCCGCTGGCCCGGTGGGCGCCGGAAAAGCCGTGGCTGGTGGCCAGCATCCAGCGGCTGGTCGACCAGCCGGCCGAGCCGCCGTCGGAATTGGTGACGCCGGGGGTGGCGCGGGCGGCGTCCTCGGCCTGGCGGGCCCGGGCCTCGAGGGCCTCGGCGCTGGGCTCGTGATCGTCGTAGAGGTCGAGGTCGGGGTAGGGGCCGGCGGCGAGGCGGGCCCGGTCGGCGAGGCCGGCGTAGGGGTCTTCCGGGGCCAGGCGGGCCATGGCGACGACGCGCTCGACCAGTTTGGCGCGGCCGGTCTCGGAGATGTCGCTGCCGGAGACGCTGGCCTGCCTCGAACCAACGAAGACGCGCAGGCCGAGATCGCGGGCCTCCTCGCGTTCGACTTCTTCCAGATCGCCGAGGCGGACCGAGACCGACAGGGACTGGCGTTCGGCGTAGGCGGCTTCGGCGGCGTCGGCCCCGGCGGCGATGGCGGCGCCGACGAGCTCATTCAACAGGGTTTCGTCCATCAGGGGCTTATGGGCGCCGGAGGGAGCCGCTGCAAGGGGCCGTGCGTGCTTCGACACGCGGCCTGCGACCGCTGCTCAGCATGACCAGCTTTGTTGAATTGCACTCAAGTCAGTCATCCTGAGCAGCCCGCGTAGCGGGCGTGTCGAAGGACGCAAGGACGGTGGGCCTTACCCGACGGCGAAGAACAGGCAGGAGGCGATGATGAAGATGTAGGCCAGCCAGGTCAGCACCACGCCGGCCGTGCGCAGCATCGAGACGCCGCCGCTGTTCGAAAGGCCGATGGCGTGCAGCACCCGGCCGACGAACAGCACCAGGCCGCCGACATGGACCAGCAGCGGCGGGGCGCCGGTCAGCTCCAGCACCACCAGGCCGATCAGGGCCGGCGGGATGTATTCGACGGCGTTGCCCTGGGCGCGGATGGCCTGCAGCAGCTCGGCGATGCCTTCGTCGCCCAGCGCCACCTTGTGCTTCTGGCGCTGGCGCACGACCAGCAGCGCCAGGATCAGCAGCAGCAGCAGGTGAAGCCCGACCCATAAGGCGGCTGCATGTCCAATCGACTCTAGCGGCATGCGGGTTCCCCGTTCTTGAAGCGCGGGATTAGCGGCTCATTCGGCAGGCGGATCAATAGGACTAACGCGGAAGTTCCCGGCCGATCGGGTAGAGCCGATAGCGCGAGTCATAGAAGGGCGTCCGCTCGTAGAACCAGCTAAGCCGCGCGTCGGGATCGGCGGCGAATTTCGGATCGGCGGCGAGTTTGGCTTCGAATTGCTTTTTCAACTCGGGATCGGCGGCCAGCATGCGGTCGGCCAGGGGGGCGACGGCGTAGCCCTCGATGTATTCGACGCGGTTGAGGACCTCGGGGATCATGCCCCAGGCGAAGAAACTCTCCGACGACTGCGGCTCCAGCAGCAGGACGACGACGTCGCCGAGCGGCTGGTCGGTGGAGATGCGGACCGAGCCGGCCGGGTAGACCCAGTCGCGGGTCTGGGCGGTGACCTTGGTCACCGTGATCGGCACATGGGCCTCGTTGGTCGCGGCGGCGAGCTTGGGGTCCTCCAGGTGCAGCATCTCGACCTTGACCGTCTTCGGCGCGGTCAGGGTTTCCATCGTCACGCCGTGAATCTTCAGCCGTTCGATGAGGTCGGCGCGGTAGCCGGGCACCCAGTAGGCGGCGGGGCGCTTGAGCTGCAGGGTCGGCTTCGACCCGTAGAAGGGCATCTGCCAGAGCCTGGGATCGGGCTTGCCGAGCCAGCGCAGTTCCGGGCCACCCGAGGCGGCGCTCTGGTAGGTCTCGTAGAGGATGCCCTTGAAAAGGCGGGTCGAGGACGGCGCGTCGGCCTGCACGAAGTTGGCGGAGATTTCGGCCGGCCGTTCAGCGCGGTCCTTGTCGATGGCGGCGCGCAGGTCCCCGCCCCTGGCGGCGAGAAGGCGCAGGGCCTCCTCGATGAAGACGTAGGTGCCGAGCACCCGTTGTTCATGGGGCTTGAGGCTGTGGTTCTCGATCAGGATGGTCGGCACGTGGGCCGCCGAGCCCCAGCCGTTGGAGAAGCGCTCGCCAAGGCCGCCGTCGTTGAGGCCCTTCTTCGGATCGCGGTCGTCCAGCGCGAAGACCAGTTCGCCGGGGATGTGGCCCTGTTTCTCGAGCGCCTTGTTCATGGCCGGCTTGAAGGTCGCATCGAGCCATTTCGAAATGGCCGGCGAGCGGGAGAAGGCCCCGTCCTCGCCGTTGAAGCCGTAGGTGACGTCGTACTGGTAGTCGATGCCGTCGGTGACATGGACGTCGATGTAGAGGTCGGGCCGGTACTTGTTGGCCAGGGCGCGGACGGCGCGCATCTCCGGCTGGTCGAGCTTCATGTAGTCGCGGTTGAGGTTCTGGTTGGCGGCGGTGTTGCGCCAGCCCTGGATGCGGGGGCCGCGCTGGTTGGGGCGGCTGTAGGCGCCGGCCCGCTCGTGGCCGTCGACCGAGAGGATGGGGATGAGGATCAGGTTGACCTTATCGACCAGGCCATCCTTGCCGTAGAAGGCGATGTCGCGCAGCAGCATCATGCCGGCGTCCTTGCCGTCGATCTCGCCCGGGTGGATGCCGGCCTGGACCAGCAGCACCGGCTTCTTCGGATCGAATTTCGGCCCGTCCTTGCTGACCATCACCGCATAGATCGGCCGGCCTTCGGGCGAGACGCCGAACTGTTCGATGCGGATCAGGTCGCTGGCGGCGTCCAGCCTGTCGAACCAGGCGCGGGTGTCGGCGTAGCTGGGCGAAAAGTCGTGCTCGGCGTCCTGCTCGAAGCCGCTGGCCCAGGGATCGGTCGCCGGGCGGAGAAGGGCTTTCGACCGGCCGTCCCATTCGGGGGCGGGCGGCAGGAAGGGCTGGTCCCAGGGCTTGGCGTTGGGAAGGTGGGCGGGATCTTGCGACATGGCGGGACTCGAAAGCAGGAACAGCGCCGCGAGGGCGAGGGGGAGCTTGCGCATGAGGGTTACGGATAGTCCGATTGGATGGACCTGTCAGGTGTGGGTCTTGGGGCCGCCGATCTGCAGGCGCAGGTGGTTGCCGATGCGGCTGTTGCGCCCGGTGGCGGCCTGATCGATCAGGGCCAGCGGGCGCCAGGCGTAGTATAGCGCCTTGCCGGGCAGGTTGGCCGGATAGATGACGTACTTCTGCTGGTCGCGAATCCAGGTGCGGGTCTGGGTCTGGCGGAAGGCGACATAGCCGCCGGCGTAGGTCAGCACGGCGGCTATCGCCAAGATGAGGGTGCGGCGGGGCATTACCAGATGGCCTTTCCGTCGCCCGGCAGGCCCAGGCGGCTCCACATGTCGCTGACCTTGTCGACGACGGCGCGGTCCATGGCGATCTTCACCCCCCACTCGCGGTGGGTCTCGGGCGGCAGCTTGTCGGTGGCGTCGAGGCCGATCTTGCTGCCGAGGCCGCTCTCGGGGCTGGCGAAGTCGAGGTAGTCGATGGGGGTGTTTTCGATGACGGTGATGTCGCGGGCCGGGTCCATGCGGGTCGACAGCGCCCACATGACGTCCTTCCAGTCGCGGGCGTCGATGTCGTCGTCCACGACGATGACCCATTTGGTGTACATGAACTGGCGCAGGTAGCTCCAGACGCCGAGCATGATGCGCTTGGCGTGGCCGGGGTAGGCCTTCTTCATGCTGACCACGGCGATGCGGTAGCTGCAGCCCTCCGGCGGCAGCCAGAAGTCGACGATCTCGGGGAACTGCTGGCGGATCAGCGGGATGAACACCTCGTTGAGCGCCTCGCCGAGGACGGAGGGCTCGTCCGGCGGCCGGCCGGTGAAGGTGGTGTGGTAGATGGCGTCCTTGCGGTGGGTGATGCAGCTCACCTGGAAGACCGGGAACTTCTCGACGCTGTTGTAGTAGCCGGTGTGGTCGCCGTAGGGGCCCTCGTCCTCATACTCGTCGAGCAGGACGTGGCCCTCGATGACGATTTCCGCTTGCGCGGGGACCATCAGCGGCACCGTCTTGGCCGGCACCAGGTCGAGCTTGGAGCCGCGCAGCAGGCCGGCGAACTGATACTCCGACAGGGTGTCGGGCACCGGCGTCACCGCCGCCAGGATGGTGCCCGGGTCGGCCCCGATCACGGCGCAGGCGGGCAGCGGCTCGCGCTTGCCGGCCTTCTTGTGGCGGCCGTAGTGCTGGGCCCCGCCGCGGTGGGCCAGCCAGCGCATGATCGCCCGGTCCTTGCCGAGCAGCTGCATGCGGTAGATGCCGAGGTTGTAGTCGTCTTCCTTGCTGTCCGACGGCCCCTTGGTGACCACCAGCGGCCAGGTGATCAGCGGGGCCGGTTCGCCCGGCCAGCAGGTCTGGACGGGCAGGCGATTGAGATCGATCTGGTCGCCCTTCAGCACCACCTGCTGCACCGGCGCGCTCTTGACCTCGCGGGGCCGCATCGACAGCACCGTGCCGGCCAGCGGCAACAGGCCGACGGCGTCCTTGAAGCCGCGCGGCGGATCGGGCTGGCGCAGGAAGGCCAGCAGTTCGCCGACCTCGCGCAGTTCCTCGCCGGTGGTGCGCGGCTTGCCGCCGAGGGTGACGCCCATGGCCACCCGCTTCACCGTGCCGAACAGGTTGGCCAGGCAGGGCATGTCGGACTTCGTGCCGTCGGCCTTGATGACGTTCTCGAACAGCACGGCCGGCCCGCCGGTGGCCAGGAGGCGGGTGCAGATCTCGGTCATCTCCAGCTCGGTGGAGACGGCTTCCGTGACGCGCACCAGCTCGCCCGACTTTTCGAGGGCGGCGATGAAGTCGCGGAGCGAGCGGTAGGCCATGAGGAACTCCGGTTGGGCGCACCGGTCTAAGCCGACCGGCGCCGGCTGTCACCCGGCCTTGGCGGCCTCCCAGGCCCTGACCGCCGCCTTCTTCGCCACCTTGCGGAACTGCCGCTCCAGGAAGCCCCGCGCCTGCTCCGGCTCGAGGCCGGGCAGCCGCGCCAGGACCATCGGATAGTCCTTGTAGTGGGCGGTGAAATGGAAGGTGGCCGGGTCTGCCTCGATCAGGAACTCGCGCTCGTCGTAGGGCACGCAGGAGAAGACGGCGCTGTCGTCATCCTTGCGGATCCGGGTGAAGAACTTGCCGTCGATCTTGTAGGCCGGCTGTCCATAGCTCGACCCGGCCTCGGCGCCGGGGAAGCTCATGACGACGGCCTCGAACTCTTCGCGGGTCATGGGGGTCCTCCTGCGGGGCGCCTCAGTAGGCCAGCGCGATGCCGTCCTTGCGCATCTCGGTGGCGGCGGCGTAGCGGCCGGGCCAGCGCTGGATGGCCTGGTAGCCGCCGAAGCCGCCATCGCTGGCCCCAAGCTTCCAGCCGATCTTCTGCAGCTGGGCCCGTGTCTCGGCCGGCACGCCGGACTCCAGCCGCAGCAGGCCGCGCACGTCCAGCTGTTCGCCGGTCGGCTCCATGCCGCCCTCGTGGTGCCAGCGGGGCGCATCGCCGGCGGCGGTGATGTCGAGGTCGAAGTCGACGAGGTTGGAGATGATCTGGGCCTGGCCCTGGGGCTGCATGTCGCCGCCCATGACCCCGAAGCTGAGCCAGGGCAGGCCGTCCTTGACCGCGAAGCCGGGGATGATGGTCTGGAACGGCCGCTTGCCGGGGGCGAAGATGTTGGGGTGGCCGTCGGTCAGGGCGAACAGCTCGCCGCGGTCCTGGAACATGAAGCCGAGGCCGTCGGGCGACAGGCCCGAACCCATGCCGCGATAGTTGGACTGGATGATCGAGACCATCATCCCGTCCTTGTCGGCGGTGGTGAAATAGGTGGTGTCGCCGTGGCTGGGGGCCTGGCCCGGATAGATGGGATCGAGGATGCGGTCGGGGCGGATCAGGGCGGCGCGCTGTTTGGCGTAGGCCTTGGAGTTCAGCCATTCGATCGGGGCCGGTGAGAAGGCCGGGTCGGCGAAGTAGCGGGCACGGTCCTCGTAGGCCAGGCGCTTGGCCTCGACGGCGTGGTGGATGGCCGCCGCCGACTGGAAGCCCATGCCCTTGACGTCGAAATTCTCGAGGATGTTGAGCAGCTGCAGGGTCGACAGGCCCTGGCTGTTGGGGGCCAGGCCATAGACATCGACGCCCCGATAGCCGGTGACCAGCGGCGCGGTCCATTCGCTGTGGTGGGCGGCGAGGTCGGCCTTGGTCATCCAGCCGCCGATGCGCTTGAAATAGGCCTCGATACGGCCCGCGATCTCGCCCTCGTAGAAGGCCCGGGGCCCGCCCTTGGCAATGGTCTCATAGGTGTCGGCCAGGGCCGGGTTCTTGAAGACCTGGCCCTCGACCGGCGTCTTGCCGTCGATGGTCCAGACCTTGAGGAAGTTGTCGACCTCCTCGATCTTCGAGTCCGGATTGGTGAAGCGCCGCTGGCTGGCGGCCAGGTAGAAGGCGACGTTCTGGGTGACCGGCGTGCCCTCGCGGGCCAGATGGATGGCCGGCTCGAACAGATCCTTCCAGGGCAGCTTGCCATAGCGGCCGTGCAGGTCGCCCCAGGCCGCCACGGCGCCGGGCACGCTGACCGAGACGGCGCCGTAGGAAGGGATGGTTCCCTTGGGTCCGGCCCGTTCCCGCACCGTCGCCAAGGACAGCCCTTTGGGCGAGCGGCCCGAGCCGTTCAGGCCGACGACCTTCTTGGTCTTCGGGTCCCAGAGCAGCACGAAACAGTCGCCGCCGATGCCGCTGGAGATCGGCTCCAGCAGGCCCAGGCAGGCGTTGGCGGCGATGGCCGCGTCCACCGCCGAGCCGCCCTTGCGCAGGGTGTCAATGGCCGCCAGCGTGGCCAGCGGATGGGCCGTGGCCGCCGCTCCGTTGACCCCCCACGCCGTCGAGCGGCTGGCCCAGGTGGCCCCGGCCACCCGGTCGCCGCCGTGCAGGTCGGTGCGGCCTATGTCCGGGTTGCCGTCCTTGGGCCGGGGAATCTGCGCCAGGGCCGAACCGGCGGCGAAGGTGGCGGGCAGGGCGGCGAGGAAGGTGCGGCGGCGCATGGGCTACTCCCGAACAACAGGAGGGGACTATAGGCCGCCTTTTCCTTCCGACCAGACCGCCAGTTCGTTGCCGGCCGGATCGCGGAAGTGGAACCGTCGGCCGCCCGGGAATTCGAAGATCGGCCGGACGATCTCAGCCCCGGCGGCGGTCACCGTCGCCAGCATGGCATCAAGGTCATGGGCGTAGAGCACCACGACCTGGGTGATCTTGCCCTCGGCCGCGTCGGACTGGAAGCCGCCGTCCAGGCCCTGTTCGAAGGCCGCATAGTCCGGGCCATAGTCGGTGAAGGTCCAGCCGAAGGCCTTGGCGTAGAAGGCCTTGGTGCCGGGCAGGTCGCCGCCGGGCAGTTCCACATAGTCGATCTTGCCGTCTTCACGCATGGTCATTTCTCCAATGTTCTTTATTTGTTCTCAATCGGCGCAGCGAGTCAACGCCCGTCACGGAAACGCCCACACGCTGGTCCGTTTGACCTCGAAGTCCTCCAGTTCGCGGGTGGTCGGCACCTGGTATTCGGCCAGGTGGATCAGGCCTTCGCGCGGGAAGTAGGTGCGCATCGGGTCGCCGATCAGCACGGTGCGGCCCTGCGCCCGGGCGGCGGTCAGCCAGGCCAGGACGCGGCCGGCCAGGGGCTGTTCGTAACAGATGTCGCCGGCCAGGATGACCTCGGCCTCGGGGGCTGGCGCGTCCAGCAGGTCGGCCTCGGTGAAGGCGACCTCGACGCCGTTGGCCGCCGCGTTGAGCGCAACCGCCGGGCCGCAGAAGCTGTCGACGTCGCTGCCCAGCGCGCTCAGCGCTCCGGCCCGCATGGCGGCGATGGCCACCAGGCCCGAGCCGGCCGCGAAATCCAGCACCCGCTTGCCGGCCACCACTTCGGGGTGATCGAGGACGTAGCGGGCCACGGCCTGGCCGCCCGCCCAGGCGAAGGCCCAGAAGGGCGGCGGCAGGCCGATCTCGCTGAGCGCCTCCTCGGTCATCCGCCAGATCGGGGTGACTTCGTCGGCCAGGTGCAGCTGGATCTCCGGGCAATGCGGCGGCGTCTGCAGCCGGGTATTGCCGAGGATGAAGGCTGTGCGGTCGAGGATCATGGCGGGCAGATAGCAGGGGTAAGGGAATAGACCACAGTTTGTTCAGTCCCCCTGACCTCGAAATGGGGCTAGCGTCGGCGGGTAGTTGCAGGGAGACGGTGATGGCGACGGACGAACAGCGGCCTGGATCGGCGGACGGGCAGGTCTTCTGGAGCATCACGGTCGAGGTGACCAATAACGCGGGCCAGGATCTGCTGCTTGATCCGGCGATGACCAACCCGCCGCTGAGCTGGCTGGGGTCGCCGCCTGAATGGGGCAGCACGCTCCAGCAAGGACGCAGCATGAGCTTCGGCGCCGTGGTCGATACGCCGACGGCCGGGGTCGAGATGTACCTCGGCTTCGCCGCCGATGGCCGCCCGCCGGTCACGGTCAACGCCAGCGTCGGGCCGGACAGCCAGCCGTCATGCGTCGTCAATCCCGGCCAGGTGCAGGGGACGGCCACCCTGCTCAGCACCGATCCAACCCACGCGCAGTACGCGGTCGAACTGAACCCCTAGAGCATGTCAGGCCGAAGTGTGCGCGGTTCGGCCGCCCGGACATGCTCTAAATGTTTGATTCTAGACCCTTTCAGGTTTTGATGCGTACATCAAAACCTGAAAGGGTCTAGGAGGCCAGGAACCAGGCGGCGACGCTGAAGCGTTCGCCGCTTTCCAGCATCATCACCTCGTGGGTGGTTTCGGCGCGGAAGGCGACAGCGCCGCCGGCCGCGATCCGGGCGGTTTGGCGGACCGGGCCGTGGAAGACCAGTTCGCCGCCGGTCCAGTCCTGTGGCGGGCTCAGCAGCAGGCTGAGCGAGACGCGGCGGTGGCGGGTGTCGTCGAAGATCAGCGGCGTGTTGCCGTCCTGGTGAGCGACGAAATAGTCGCCGGGGCCGTAGCGCAGGACCTGCAGGGGCTCGAGTTCGCCCAGCGGCCGGTCGAACAGGGCCTCCAGCCTTGGCCGGGCCGCCAGCAGCCGCTCGCGCAGCAGGGCCTCGACGGCCGGCGGCGGGGTGAGCCGGGTCGAGCGGCGGGCCAGGTCGACGACCGGCCGCTCAGCGACGCCGGACACGGTCGAGGCCTCCACCATCGCATCGGCCAGCCCATGCCGAACGGCGGCGAGGTCGTCGGGGCCGAGGAGGCCCGGCAGCAGATGGAAGAGGGCGTCGGTCATGCCTTCGCGGCATAGCCGCTTCATGGCAAATTAACCATGCCGGCCGAGAGCATGGCGCCACCCATGGAGACGGAACCCCGGCGATGACCCTGGCCAAGCCAGCTCCGGCCGAGACGACCGCGGTCGACGATTTCGCCCGGGCCGGCGTCCACCTTTTCGGCGAGGTGCTGGACGCGGACGCCTGCACGGCCCTGCTGGCCGACCTGAAGGCCGGGCGCGACTGGGGCGAGGGATTGTTCCTCAGCGAGGCCGAGTTCGACGCCGATCCGCAATACCGGGGCGTGAACCCCAGGCCCGGGCGCAACCTGCTGGAAGGCTATGAGGCGCGGCTGAAGCTGGTCGAGGCCAACCCGGCCATCGTCGCCGGCCTGACCGCCCTGCTCGGCGAGGGCTATGTCCTGATGGATCGCAAGGTGGTCTGCGGCGTGCCGGCCAGCGTCATTCCGGACTGGCTGAAGCGGCGGATCGCCGGCAATCCGGTCAACAATCTCGGGGCCTTCGTCAAGCCGCGGTACCGGGACGTCACCTATTTCTACGGCATCGACTTCCACCAGGACCTGATCGACTTCAAGGGCCGCGAGGCCGACTTCCTGACCCTCTACATCTACCTGGCGCCGGTCGCGAAGGCCGACGCGCCGCTGTTCCTGCTCGAGGGCAGCCATCGGCTGGGGGCCTCGGTGTTTCCGCACGACCTGGTCCAGCAGGGCGAGACCTGGCGCTACCGGAGCGGCGGGCGCGAGGCGTTGACCACCCAGCGGGTGCTGACCGGCGGGACCGGCAATGCCGCCATGTGGCACGCCTGCACCCTGCACGGCACCCAGCCGGACGAGGCCGACCATGAGCGCATCTCCCTGCGCTACCTGCTGGCGCGCGGACCGGCGGCGGCGGCGGGGATCGACCGGGTCAACGCCGCCATCGAGGGGCCGCTGGCGCTCGACGAAATCCGCGTCGATCTGGACGCCGCCGGCGCGGCGCGGATCAAGGCCAACAGCGTCAACCAGGCCTGATGGAGCCCCTGACCGTCCATCGCGGCCTGATGCCGGCGGCCCTGATCGCCGAGGCCGTCGACACCCTGCGCGAGATGCTCTGCCCCGAAGGCCCGGGCGAGGCCGGCCTTGACGCCCTGGTCGACCGGGTGCGAGCCGAGGACCGGGCGCGGCTGGGGGCGGTCTATGACGCCTTCCGCGAGACCCTGATCTTCCACAGGCTGATCGCCGCCCCGCCGCTGGTCGAGGCGGCCAGGACGATGGTCGGCGGGACCCGCATCCATGCGCCGTTCCAGCATGCGGTCTTCCGCATGGACCTGGCCGGCGAGGCCTGGCGCGGGTTCCAGTGGCACCAGGACGCGCCCTACAACGTGCTGTCCGACGCCTACGTGACCGCCTGGCTGCCGCTGACCGACAGCGGCGTGGCCAACGGCTCCATCCAGGCGGCGCCGAGCCTGTCGGACCGGCTGTGGCCGGTCGACATCCGCTACAAGCGCGATGGCGACGGCCGGCGGCTTGGCACCCGCGACGCCTTCATCGCCGAGGCCCTGCAGCCGTCCTTCGAGGCGGCGGCGAAGACGCTGGAGCTTGCGGCCGGCGACGTGGCGCTGTTCCACAACCGGCTGGTCCACCGCTCGGGCTACAATCCCGGCCCCCGCCACCGCTATTCCGTCCAGGTCCGCTTCGGCGACCTGCTGGCTCCCGAGATGCTGGTCCGGGGCTGGCGCAACCGGCGCGTCGACGGCTTCGAAACCTTCAAGACCCTGCACCCCGACCTGATCGCTTCCGAGGAAACGCCATGACCCCCGCCGCCAAGATCCCGGCAGACGAGACCCTGCGGTCCCTGCTCAAGGGCCACCTCGACGATCACGACCTGATCGCCAACCTGGGCAGCTTCGCCCGGCGCATGCACTTCATGAAGGCCTTCGCCCATTATGAGGTGTTCAAGCTGATCCAGGACCTGCCCGGCGATATCGTCGAATGCGGGGTCTACAAAGGCAGCTCGCTACTCAGCTTCGCGCGCTTCCTGGAAACCTTCTGTCCGGGCGACCGGACGCGCAAGGTGCTGGGCTTCGACCATTTCCGGGGGCTGGCCGACCGCACCGACAAGGACGGCCTCGACGACCGGGTGGGCAACACCGCCGAGGGCTGGAACCCGGGCGCCTTCCGCGACACCCTGTTCGCCCTGGTCGACGCCTTCAACGCCGACGCCTTCGTCACCGTGCGGCCGCGTATCGAGCTGGTCGACGGCGACGTCTGCCAGACGGCGGGCGGGTATGTGGCCGAGAACCCGGGGGTGCGCATCTCGCTGCTGCACCTGGACATGGACCTCTACGCGCCGACCCTGGCGGCGCTGAAGGCCTTCTGGCCGCGCATCCTGACCGGCGGGGTGGTGCTGTTCGACGAGTTCGCCATCCGCGAATGGCCGGGCGAGACGGAAGCGGTTGAAGAGTTCTTCGACGGCAAGCCGCCGCGTATCGTCAAGTTCCCCTGGGCCTCGGCTCCGGGCGGCTATTTCGTGAAAACCTAGGCCCTGGCTGGACGCTTGCCGGCCCGCGCCGTCGCCACCGTGGCCGCCAGCAGGCCTAACGCGAGGGGCATCAGGCCTTGGGCAAGCTCAGGTCCCCACACCTTCAGGAAGTTGGTTTCGGTCCCGCAGTAGAGGCCCCGGTTGTTGACCGCGAGCAGGGTGACCAGCAGGCCAAGGCCGGTCGCCAGCGTCGCCATGATGTTCAAGCGGCGGCTGGCCTGGCCCGAGCGATTGGGCAGCAGGGTGGCCAGGCCGAGCACGGCCAGCAACAGAAGGACCGCCACCTTGGTGGTCCAGTCGGTAGCGTAGAGGAACAGGAGCGGCATGTACTGGACGACCTCGCTGTAGACGGCGAAGCCGACGATGGCGGCGAAGGCGGCCAGCGTCGCGGCCCCGAGCGCCAGAGGAAGAGGTTTCATGTCAGAGCGCCCGCGGTCCGTGCGTTGACCATAGCGACCAGGCCGCGCCTGACAATCACCGGCCGCGCATCCTGACCGGCGGGGTGGCGCCGTTCGACGAGTTCGCCATCCGCGAAGGGCCGGGCGAGACCGAAGCGGTCGAGGCGTTCTTCGAGGGCAAACCGCCGCGTATCGTCAAGTTCCCCTGGGCCTCGGCTCCCGACGGCTATTTCGTCAAGGCCTGAGGCGGGCTATCAAGGCCGCCTTTCGGGGGAGTTTCATGACCAACACGCTTCGTCTGGCCGCGCTGGCCACCACCGCCGTCGTCCTGCTGGGCGGCTGCGCCACCATGACCCGTGGGACCACGGTGATGTGGACGGTCGAGTCCAACCCGGCCGGCGCCACCGTCGAGACCTCGACGGGCTGGAGCTGCACCACGCCCTGCAGCCGCAAGCTGCCGCGCAACGGCGAGTTCTGGGTCAAGGTCAGCAAGCCGGGCTACAAGACGGCCAACGTCCACGTCGACAAGCGCTTCTACAAGGGCGGGGCGATCACCTTCGCCGGCGGTCCGCTGAGCGCCGGCATCGACTTCAACAACGGCGCGGCCTTCGACCTGGCGCCGAACCCGCTGATCGTCACCCTGGAGCCGGAGGCGCCGTAGGGCTTCAGGTCGTCGCGGGTCGTTTGCCGGCCCGCGCCGCCGCCAGGAAGCCTGCCAGCAGGCCCAGCGCCAGGGGCAGCAGTCCCTCGGCCAGGCTGGGAGCGGTAATTCTCAGGTCGGGCATCCCGCTCATCTGCACGGCCCTGTAGATGAAGGAGGCGTTGAGCAGGGTGATCAGGAGGCCAAGGCCCAGCGCCAGTCCCATGATGATCGTCAGCAGGCCGCCGCCCTGGCCGCGGCCCCTGGGCAGGAAGGCCGCCAGGCCGACCATGACCAGCAGCAGCATGTCCGCCAGCTTGGTGATGAACTCGGCGTCGAGGAACAGGTAGAGCAGGGACTGGACGGGCATCCCGGCGTAGAGGGAAAGGCCGATGCAGGCGGCGAAGGCCACCAGGGTCGCGGCCCCGAGCGCCAGAGGAAGAGGTTTCATTTTCGGTGCGCCCCCGCAGTTTGTGCGTTGACCATAGCGACTGGTCAGCGCCTGACAATCCGCCGGCCCGTGATCTGGTCGCCGCCGAGCCCCGTAGGAAGGAGTCCCCGATGGTTCAATTCTGGAAATCTCCCGTGCAACGCGCCTTCATCGCCTCCTCTTTCATGCTGTTCATTGGCGTCGGCGTGCTGTTGTTCGCCGTCCCGACCAGCGCCTCGGCGGCCAGCTTCAGCTGCGGCCGGGCGGCGACGGCGACCGAGCGGACGATCTGCGCCAACCTCGGCCTCAACGACCGCGACGTGCAGATGGCGCAGCTCTACGGCATCGTCCGGCGGCTGGTGCCGATGGGCACGCGCGGCGCGATCATGGACCGCCAGGCGGTGTGGCTGCGCGAGCGCAACCGCTGTGGCGCGGACCGGAACTGCATCGGCCGGGCCTACGACCGGCGGATCGGCGAGTTGAACCGGGTGCTGGAAGAGCGGGTCTACACCCGGGGGCCGTTCTAGAAGCCGGCCGGTTTCCAAAGGCCGGCGACCAGGGCGACGACGAGGACGGCGCCGGCCCAGACGTTCGACTTGAAGAGGGCCAGCGCCCCCTGCGGATCGTCGAGCCGCAGGGCCGCCGCCTGCCGCGACAGCATCAGGCCGAACACCGCCAGGGCCGGAAGCATCAGCGGGCCGAGGCCGCCCAGCCAGCCTGCCGCCAGCACCAGGCCGAAGCAGAGAACGTAGAAGGTCATGACGCCGCGCGTTGTGTGCGCCCCCAGGCGCCGGGCCGAGGATTTGACGCCGGCCAGGGCGTCGTCCTCAAGGTCCTGCACGGCGTAGATGGTGTCGTAGCCAAGGGTCCAGAAGATCAGGCCGGCGTAGAGGGTGACGGCCGGCCAGGGGTCGAGCGGGCGGCCGGGCGGCTCGGGGGTCAGGCCGACGAGGCTGAGCAGGGTCGGGCCGCCGAGGGCGGCGGCGAAGCCGAGCGGGGCGCCCCAGTTGAAGGTCAGGCCCAGCCAGGCCTGGGGCCACCAGGTGATCCGCTTCATGAACGGGTAGGCGGCGACCAGGGCCAGCGAAGCAACGCCCAGGCCGACGGCCCAGAGGTTCATGGTCAAGAGGATGAGCAGGCTGACCAGGCAGCAGCCGACCAGGAAGGCCCAGGCCTGTTTCACCGTGATCTGGCCGGCCGGGATCGGGCGCAGGGCCGTGCGGGCGACCTGGGCGTCGAAGTCGCGATCGACGATGTCGTTGAAGGCGCAGCCGGCGGCCCGCATCAGGGCGGCGCCGACCAGGAACTGGACCAGCAGGACGGCGTCCGGCCAGCGCAGCTGCATCGAGCCGGCCAGGGCGATGCCCATCCAGCCCGGCAGCATCAACAGCCAGATGCCGGCCGGCCGGTCGAAGCGGCCGAGCTTCAGCCACGGCCTAAGGCTAAGCGGCGCATGGCGGTCGACCCAGTTGGTCGGGGCGGCGTCTGGCAGGACGTGAGTCATGGCCTCAGGGTTCATTTTTCCAGGGAAACAGGCAATCGGCAGCGGCAAATTTCGAAGAAGGCCTTGTCATTCAAAGGGTTGTCTGACCGGCGAGGCCGGGGCGGGATAGGGTTCCGATCAGGGCGCCGTCAGGCCGGGGTCAGGGTGCGGTGTGGACGAGGTCAGGGCGAGGTCGGGACCGGATCAGGGGGCGTACGGGCGCGCCAGGGTCCAGCCGCCCCGAGGCTTATCGAAGCGGCGACTATTATACCCCGACCGGGACTTTCAAGCCGTCCATCAGGATGTCGACCAGCCGGCGGGCGCTGTCGGCCCAGCCGGGCTCGCCGGCGCCGGCGAAGAAGCCGCTCATCAGGCGCTTGAGATCTGCGGCATCGACGTCGGGGCGAATATCGCCGGCCGCGCGGGCGGCCTCGACCAGGGCGTCGAGGGAGGTGGTGATCAACTGGCCGGAGGCGGCGTAGAGGTCGTCGGTCGGGCCGGACAGGGCGGCGACGATCAGCTTCTTGGCGGCGACATAGTCGACCAGCAGGTGCATCCAGCGGCGCAGGGCGTCAGCCGGCCGGTGCTGGCTGAGCAGCGGCTCGACGGTGGCGGCCAGGGCCTCGACCTCGCGGCGGTAGACGGCCTCGACCAGGGCGTCGCGGGTCGGGAAGTGGCGATAGAGGGTGCCGATGCCGACCTCGGCGCGGCGGGCGACCTCGTCGAGGGTGACCTCCGGGCCGGTCGCCTCGAAGGCGGCCCGGGCGGCGTCCAGCAGCCGCTCGCGGTTGCGCTGGCTGTCGGCGCGGGGCTTGCGAGCCGGAACGGACATTTTCGAACGACTCCTTGCTAAACGGAGGAACCCTCCGTATATGAAACGGAGACCTCCTCCGTTTTAACGGCGCGGCCATCGGTTGGCAATGCGCGGAGAGGTCGGGAGAGCCATCATGAGCAAGATTTTCGGAGCCACCTCCACCACCGACGATGTCCTCGAGGGCGTCGACCTTTCCGGCAAACGCATCCTGGTCACGGGCGTCTCGGCCGGCCTCGGCGTCGAGACCGCCCGCGTCCTGGCCGCCCATGGCGCGACCGTCGTCGGCGCCGCCCGCGACCTGGCCAAGGCGGAAATCGCCACCCAGGTGGTCAAGGCCCAGGCCGCCAATGGCGGCTCGCTGGAGCTGATCGAACTGGACCTGGCCTCGCTGAAGAGCGTGCGCGCCGCCGCCGACAGGCTGGTCGCCGACGGCCGGGCCTTCGACCTGGTGATCAACAACGCCGGCGTCATGGCCTGTCCCAAGGGCGAGACCGCCGACGGCTTCGAGACCCAGTTCGGCACCAACCACCTGGGCCACTTCGTCTTCACCAACCGCATCGCCTCGCTGTTGAAGTCCGGTTCGCGGGTGGTGAACCTGGCGTCCTCGGGCCACCGGTTCTCCGATGTGAACCTTGAGGACCCCAACTTCGAGACCACCGAGTACACCGAGTTCGGCGCCTATGGCCGCAGCAAGACGGCCAACGTCCTGTTCGCCGTCGAGTTCGACCGCCGCCACAAGGATCGCGGCGTGCGGGCCATCGCCGTGCATCCGGGCGGCATCCAGACCGAGCTCGGCCGTCACATGACGCCGGAGGTGATGAAGGCCCTGGTCGACAGCATCAACGCCAACCAGCCGGCCGGCCAGACGTTCAGCTGGAAGACCATCCCGCAGGGCGCAGCGACCTCGGTCTGGGCGGGGATCGTCGCCGACGTGAACGAGGTCGGCGGCCTCTACTGCGAGGACTGCCACCTGGCCGAACCGCAGGAAAGCGCCGAGGTCCGCCACGGGGTGCGCAGCTACGCCATCGACCCGGATAACGCGCGGGCCCTGTGGGCCAAGAGCGAGGAGATGGTTGGCGAGACCTTCTAGGTCTCAGTCGCGCAGTTCCTCCCCTCTCGGGGGAGGGGGACCATCGCGCAGCGATGGTGGAGGGGGTCCCAAACCAAGGCGGCGGCTGACCCTGTGTCAGCGGCCGCCGCCGTCTGTGGGGACCCCCTCCGTCAGCCGCTGCACGGCTGCCACCTCCCCCGAGAGGGGGAGGAACTTTAGAAGTCCACCCGCTGCGTCACCGCCCCGTCGCAGATCAGGTTGGCGCCGCTGATGTAGCTGGCGCGCGGGCTCGCGAGAAAGACGGCGGCGTTGGCGATCTCCTCGGGACCGCCGAGGCGGCCCAGCGGGCTGCGCTCGAGGGTGGCCTTGAAGCGGTCGGGCATGTGCTGCTCGATCATGTCCCAGACCCCGCCCTTGAAGTAGATCGGGCCGGGGGCGACGACGTTGGCGCGGATGTTGCGGGGGCCGAGATCGCGGGCCAGGTTCTTCACATAAGGGATCAGGGCCGCCTTCACCGAGGCATAGGGCCGGCGCGGACCGGAGATCTCGACGGCCGAGACGGTGCCGATGACGATGATCGATCCGCCGTCGCCGAGCTTGCCTGCCGCCGCCTCGCAGCCCTCGACGGTGCGCAGGATGTCGACCTCGACCGCCTGTTTCCAGGCGGCCGGGTCATTGTTCAACCCCATGGCCCCGCTGACGTTCGAGACGAAGATGTCGAGCCCGCCCAGCGCCTCGGCGGCGCGGTCGACCAAGCCTGCCAAAGCGCCCTCAGCCGAGACGTCGAGCACCTCGCCCCAGGCCTTGACGCCGGTGGCCTGTAGCGCCGCCACCGCTTCGCTGACCTGATCGGCATTGCGGGCGCAGAGGGCGACGTCGCACCCCTCGGCGGCCAGCAGGTCGGCGATGGCCCGGCCGATGCCGCGCGTGCCGCCGGTGACGAGGGCGCGCTTGCCCTTGAGGCCGAGGTCCATGGTCGTCTCTCCCGTGAGATGTCTGTTGGCCCTATCCAGCCTCGCAAACAGCGACCCTGTCCAGCCGTCCGGCTGTCTCCGGAAAGCCGCGCCGTCACTATTTCCCGCCGGCGCCCTCCCGCCGAACGCCGGTCTCGCCTATGTCGGGCGCCTTATGAGTGAGCATTACGAAGACGAGGAGGTCACCCGCGCGCGGGTGCTGTCGAACGGCCAGGTTCTGGCCTTCATCGCCCGGCTGTGGCTGCGGCGACCCTTGCTGCTGAGCGCCGCCGCCGGGCTGATGATGCTGGCGGTGGTCTTCGACCTGATGCTGCCGACGACCTCGAAATGGCTGCTCGACGCGGTGGCGGCGCCGGACCGCGACGCCGGCCGGGCCTGGGGGGCCTGGGGCTGGTTCGTTGGCGTCTATGTCGGCTTCGTGATGATCCGGAACATCGCCTTCCGGTTCTGGAACCCGCTGGCGGCCCGCAACATGCGCGACATGACCAACGAGGCGTTCCGGCGGGTGCAGGGCTTTTCGGCCGACTGGCACGCCGACAGCTTCGCCGGCTCGACGGTGCGCAAGATCAGCCGGGCGATGTGGGGATACGACTCCGTATCCGACGCCGTGGTGCTGTGGATCGGGCCGGCGATCATCGTGCTGCTCGGGCTGTGCGCGCAGATGGCGCTGCGCTGGCCGCTGGTCGGCGGCCTGTCGTTCGCCGTGGTCTGTGGCTACCTGTGGGCCAACATCTGGCTGGTGAAGACCTATGTGCGGCCGGCCAACCTGCGCTCCAATGCGCTGGACAGCCGCATCGGCGGGGCGCTGGCCGACGCCATCACCTCCAACCCGACCGTCAAGTCGTTCGGGGCCGAAGCACGCGAGGAAGAGCGGTTCGGCGGCATCGTCGACGCCTGGCACCGGGCGGTGATGGTCACCTGGAACCGGTTCATGGACGTCTGGTTCGTGCAGTCGATCCTGTCGGTGACCCTGCAGGCCGGCAGCACCGGCATCCTGCTGCACCTGTGGGTGCAGGGAAAGGCGACGCCGGGGGACCTGGGGTTCGCGATCACCGCCTTTATGCTGATGAGCGGCTATCTGCGGAACCTCGGCGAGAACGTGCGGATGCTGCAGAAGGGCATCGACGACACCGAGGACGTGGCCGCCTACGAGCGAACCGTTCCGCAGGTGGCCGACCGCGAGGACGCGCTGGTGTTCGCCGCCCGGCGCGGCGAGATCGTCTTCGACGACGTGACGTTCAGGTACAAGAGCGCCGAGACGCCGCTGTACGACCATTTCAGCCTGACGATCAGGCCGGGCGAGCGGGTGGCGCTGGTCGGGGCGACCGGGGCGGGCAAATCGACCTTCGTCAAGCTGGTCCAGCGGCTCTACGACCTGAAGTCGGGGTCGATCCGCATCGACGGCCAGGACGTGGCGACGGTGACGCAGGGATCCTTGCGGCGGTCGATCGCCGTGGTGCCGCAGGATCCGGCCCTGTTCCACCGGACCATCGCCGAGAACATCGCCTACGGGGCGCCGGGCGCGACCCTGGGCGACGTGCGCGAGGCGGCGCGGCGGGCCCGGGCCGACGGCTTCATCGCCGACCTGCCGAAAGGGTACGAGACCCTGGTCGGCGAGCGCGGGGTCAAGCTGTCGGGCGGCGAGCGCCAGCGGGTGGCGATCGCGCGGGCCTTCCTGGCCGACGCGCCGATCCTGGTGTTCGACGAGGCCACGTCCAGCCTCGACGTCGAGACCGAGCGCGAGGTGCAGGCGGCGATGGAGGACCTGATGGCCGGGCGGACGACGATTGTCATCGCCCACCGGCTGAGCACGATCCGTGGCGCGGACCGGATCCTGGTGTTCGAGAACGGACGGGTGGTCGAGGAGGGCACCCATGGGACGCTGAAGGCGAAGCAGGGGACGTATGCGCGGTTGGCGGCGTTGGCGGAGGGGACGGCGTAGGTCTATCGACGCTTCTTCGCAGGCAGGCGCAATTTAATGCTCACCGTACGAAAGCAGTTCGGCGCTCCGACTGCTGTCGTGCAATCACTCTTCAAGTCCGCGCCGATCTTGACGCTGGAGTAGACCCTGCGAGCCGCCACTTCCGGTTTGATCGACATCTGATCCATGTTGGCCGCAGCCCAGTCGAAACAGACTCTCTGCGCCCAGGCGGCCCTTCGTGCGGCCAAAGGGCCGTTGCAAAGGGCAAGGTCGTAAGCGCCAACATTGTCCTCTTTCAGCGAGCGCTGCGCGGCCTCTCGAATGTCCGCACGACAGTCGGGGCAGCGTTTGAGCAATTCCCGGTCCGCTGAGGCTTTTGTCTGGCAGGCGCCACGCTTCTCGAACTCTTCGCTGGTGCCGCCCAGGATTTCGACCGTCCCGCCGACAATTTTGTTCGTTTCGAGAAAGCCCACGGTTTCAAAGACATGACGGCAGAAGGTCTCTTCCATCGCCTGGGACGACCCGGGGATGACGTCCTGGCTCTTGGGGAAGATGATGGCCGGGTAGAGAACCTCTACAGAGCAGGTGCTGGAATCGATCTTCCCGGGCAGTTGACCAGCTTGGGCCATGAATTCCGGCAACCGGGTCCAAAGCTCACGGCCTCCCCGACAGTTCTTTGCGAGCGCTGCCGGTCCCGATTGCGCATGAACAACGGCGCCGCCAACCATGATCATCACACCTGCGCCGCCAATCAGCACGAGGCCGAGAAAATTTGCGAACAAATCCATGTAGACGCGCCACACGTTCTGCCGTTTGCGTCCCCTCATCGGATCATCCGCCAGGCTTTGGCGGACTGCCGTCGGGGATCGTGTCTGCCCGGCGGGCCAAGAGGTGCTGCGACACCTTTCCAAAATCGCTCGCCAGCTTTTTCAGCAGGAGGTGAAGTTGAGGAAGGGTTCTGATCTGCGCCGAGTATTCCGAGGGCGAGCTCCCGATGATGAGATACTTGGCGGCCATTCGCCTGGCGAAGATGGAGAAGATGATCCCCTGAAGGCTGGCGATGAGGCCCACCGCGAGACTTGACCCGAAGACGATCGCCGAACCTACCAGCGCGATGCCAAGGCGGTCCGGGGCGTCTGGCGCGGTGACAGGCAGACTGTCCTCGGCGCTCATGATCTGGCCGATCAGGTCGCTGGGGATTGTGGCCATGCTGAGCGCAAGGCCAACGAAGGTGAAGGCGATCCCTACGAGGGTGAAGATATCACCCGGGGGATCGTGCAGTTCCTCTTGAACCCGGAATTGCCGGCTCTCCCGCTTGGCCTCGAATTCCAGGCTGTTCTGGGTGCTCAGGTACTCGATGAAATCCGACCAAAAGGCCCACATGAAGAGCATCGCCACGGCGGTGACGACAATGGATATCATGCCGGCGCTGTCCCACATCAGATGATAGAAGCCTGACATGGGATCCGGGCTTTTGTCTCCCAGCCGACGCATTGTCGCCGAGAACTGCGTAATCCGGACGAGCCAGATCACCACAGCGGTTCCAACGACAGGGAAGAAGGCCCAGCAGAAGTACTTCATGCCATCCCTTCTGAGGCGCGCCTCGACGATGGCCCGATCGACCTTCTTAATCTTGGCGCTCTGCCGTGGGCGCGCCGTCCCGCCGCCACCCTGTTCGCCCATTAGGTATCCCCCAGCCTCAATTCAACCTTAGCGGTGAGGTAACTTGCTTGTCCAGCGAGTGGCGACCAAAATGCGCTCACAGATTGTGTGTCCCTGTGCATTGTAGGAGGACGGGGTTCTACGGTAGCTTGTGGCAGAGGGGACGACCCGGATACCTTGAGCTCGCCGTCGTGGGCTTGGTGCCGGGGGGGAGTCGGGGGCGGCTGTGATTGAAACACTGATCTGGCTTTGCAAGGTCCTGCTGCTGAGCGTCGGCGTGGTTCTGTGCGGACTGTTGGTCTGGCTTGTCCTCTCGCCGGTCGGCGCCGGCGTGAAGTGGGTCCTGGAGATGGCCGGATTCAAGCGCCTGACGGCCTGGCTCCAGGCTCATCTGCCGCGGGCAAATCCGCTGGCCTGGTGGCGCCAGGTGTTCGAGACCACAACGGCGGGTTTTCTCGCCGATTCCAACAGCAAGTCCGTCAAGCTCGTGGTCGACGAACGGCTTGGCCAACTTCGGCGGGCCATGCGGTCCACGGTCGAGGCGACGCGCAAGGCCTGCCAAAATCTCGAAGGCTTGGGCGGGGTGTCCGGACCGGCCGGGGTGGTCGCGGAGGTCAAGGAACTTCAGCGCCGGACGGAAGACGTCGCCAAGCTGGGCGGCGAGATTCCGGAAGACCTGGTCAAGGATTACCAGGGCCGGGCGCGCGCCATGAGCACCATGGTCATGCTGGTGCTGTTCGCGCTCGCCTTCGCGGCGGTCAACGGCACCCTGCTCAACCTCTTCTTCCGTGATGTCCTGACCATCCGGCTCTACGGCGTCCCGGCCTCGCTGCTGGTCTCGATCGGCTTCATCGTCGCCGAAATGGCACTGGGTTTCGGCATCGCCTACTTCTTCAAGGCAGGCATGCGACCGGCCGGCTACCTGCTGGTCTTCGTCGTCGGGCTGGCGGCCCTGTTCGAGGCGATCATCTTCGGAATCGTCAGCTACGGGTTCGAGCTCGACATTCCGCTGCTCGACGACAATCCCCTGCTCAAGCTGTGGATGGCGCCGCTGGGCATCATCTTCGTTACCGCCACGGCGGTCGTCGGCTACATCTTCCACCGCACCAAGGACGAACTCGACGACGTCAACGGCGCGGCGCGGCTGAGGCGGGAAATCAACGCGGTCAACCGTTTCGTCCGGGGACTGCCGGGGCGCTGGGACGGCATCGCCGGCAAGGCGCGCAACGCCGAGGGCGCCATCGGCTCGTTTGTCGACGCGCTTGGCAACAAGGCCGGCGCGCTCAAGGGAGCCATCGACGCCGTGCGCACCGAGCGCGAAGCGATGACTCGGGCCCTGGTCGAAGCGAAGGTCGATGACTGGCGCGAGTGGCTGGAAGGGTCGGGTGGCGACGTGCGGCTGGCGACCGGGCAGAACGTCCTCATCGCCGCCGGCACGGTTGGCGTTGGATACGGCTTTGTACGGACTCTGTTCCGGGTGTTCGCCGACAGCGCCATCGCCAGCTGGCCGACCTCGGTGCTCCTGGGCCTGGCCATCGCCTTCGGCCTCGCCTTCTTCCTCCTCGGTTGGTACGGCTTCCAGCGCATCCAGCTGGTCGAGACCGACAAGGCGCGGGTCTATCCGCTGCGGTCGGCCCCGGCCGAGACATGGGTGTTCGGGACTTTGCTGATGCTGGTCAGCGTCGGTGTCGTCGCCGTGGTCGTCCAGGCCCTGGGGGTCCGCGGTGTTCCGCAGGCCGCGATCCTGTTGGCCTGCGGCGCGATCCTCGCCGTCGCCGGCTACAACATGGACCGGGTCGCCATGGGTGCGGGCTATCTCGCGCGGCTGGTGCTTGGCGGACTGCTGTCGGTCCTGGCCTTCCTCGCCGCCGTCGTCGTCCAGGTTTTGGGGTGGCCCTTCTGGTTCCTCCTCCACCTCATTTTCGTCATTGTCAGCATCATCGCGGCCCCCTTCGAAAAGCTGCTGGAATGGTGGCGCAAGCGCGGGTCCGGGCCGCCGGCGCAGATCATCCGGGGGCCTCGGCCTGTTCCCGCCCCGGAGGCCGTGACCTGATGCGTTCGCTGTTTGTCTCCCTCGGCGTCGTCCTGATCCTGGCCGGTTGCGGCCCGAAGCCGCCGAAGCCCTGGGACGGTGGGCCGGGCGTTCAGGCGGAGACCCAGATCTTCGTCCTGGTCGACCTTTCCGCCACCTGGCTGAACGAACGGTCGCGCCCACGAAACGAGGCGGTGCTCGGCGAACTGGGCCACGGTCTGGCGCTGGCCGCCGAGGAGCTGCCGCAGCCCCTGCTCATCCAGCATCGCATCATCGGCGCCAACAGCCTCGAACGGCCGCCGCTCTGTGACCTGATCTACCAGCGCACCCTCGCCCCCAAGGCCAACCAGCCCAGTTACCAGATCACCAGCGCCAAGAAGCTGAGGAACTACCTGGGTATCGATTGCCCGCGGTTCATCATCGGCCGCCCGGCCGAGCCGCTGACTGAAATCTCGGCGGCCGTCATCTCCGTCGCCAACCAGAGGGCGCGCTCACGTGACCGGCGATACATCGTTGTGGTCAGCGACTTTCTCGAGGAAACCAGCCAGCCGGTCTCGCTGCCCAGCAATCTGAGCGGCTTTCGGGTGCTGATGATCTATCGGCCGGTGACCGAGGACATGCCGCATCCCGCCAGCATGACCGCCAGGGTCGAGGACTGGCGACGGGAATTCGCGCGGCGCGGCGCGGAGGTCATCGCTATTCCGGACACCGGCCTGAAGCGCGCCGCGGTCGCTTCCTACATCACCCCCAAATAGAGAGCCCGATGTCGGACGACACACCAAAATCGGGCATGCGCTCCATTCTCAGGCGGCCCAAGCCGGCGCCCGCCGAGGCCCCGGAAGCGCAGGTGGAGACCGTCGCGAAGAGGGGCGTTTCCGTCCGGATCGCCGACCGCGGCGTGCTGCTGTTCTTCGTCTGCCTGGTGGTCGGGCTGCTGCTGGCCTCGACCGGGCTGTCGGCAAATCCGGTCCTGCAGCAGATCGGCCTGCTGGGTCCTATCGTCGCCACCATCGCCTTTCCCCTCCTCGGCCTGGCGTTCAGGCTGGGCTCGGACGCCCACACGCGCGAGCGCTTCGCCGACAACTGCTATTATCTGGGGTTCATCTTCACCCAAGCCGCCCTGCTGTTCGGCTTTCTGCCGGTGGCGATTTCCAGTCGGGAAATCAGCAGCGGCGACGTTCTGCGGTTTTTCGGCGTGGCGATTGGCGCCTCGATGGCCGGCCTGATCGCCCGAACCCTGCTCATCCAGACGGCGCGCACGACCAGCGAGCTGGACAATGCGATCCACACCGAGGTCGAGGCCCTGGCCGTCGCCGTTTCGGATCGGTCCCGCCGCGTCTTCGAGCAGTTCTCGACGCTTGGCCAGGAGCTCGGGGCGGCGCACGAGGCGCTCAACAAGCAGCTACAGAACCATATGGCCGTCATCGCCGGCTCGATGAGCGACTATGAGGCCCTGCTGAAGCGGGAGGTGGCGTCGCTCGCTTCGGGCGCGGCCCAGGTGTCGCAGTCGGCCGACCGCGCCGAGCGCGACTTCGACAGTCACCAGCGCACCTTCGGCCTGGAGGTGAAGCGGGCCGCCGACATCCTCCAGTCGCTTCAGACCGAACTCTCCACCCAGGTCGCCGGCGCCAGCGCCGCAATTCGCAGCAGCGCCGACTCCCTGGCGACCGGCGCGCGGGCGCTGCAGGGCCTTTCGGGCCTGGGGGGGAGCGTGGAGTCCTTACAGGCGCGCGTCTCCGACATCGACACCGCCACCCAGACTCTCGACAGCACCGTTCAGCGGGCGACGGGTCTGCTGGAACGAACGACCTCCGAGGTGGTTCATGAGCTGGGCGGCGCCGCCGATCGCGCCGGCGAGGCATTGAACGTCGCTGTCGGCAAAGCGGCTGGCCAGCTGTCCGACTCCTTCGCCCGGTCGACGGGCGAACTCGACCACTCGGCGCGCGAAGCCAGAGGGCATCTGGGCGATAGGGCAACCGCCTTCAACGCCGATATCCAGGGCGCCGTAGAGGCGCTGCGCGAGACCCTGACCAGCTTCCGGGCCGAGATCGAACGGATCCGGGTCGAACCCGCTGTCGTCGCCCAGAAGGGGCCGCGCGGACGCCGCGGCAAGGACCTGCCGGATGGCTGACGCCGGCAGCGCGGCGACGGCGGCGGAGCTCCGCAAGGAACGGGTCCACACCACCATGCTCATCGAGGTGCTGGCCCTGTTGATCTTCATGGCCATGGCCTTCGCCTTCCTGTCCCGCGACGAAAGTCGCCATGACCGGGCCATGGAGCGGATCAGGGAACTGACCGAGGAACTCGACGCGGCCAAGCGGACGATCGCGGCCCAGCGGATCGAAATTCGCAAGCTCCAGCTTAGCAATGAGCAGCTGGCGGAGTCGCTGCGGCGACTGGCGAAAATGAACAACGACACGCTCAGGGCCAACGACAAACTGGTCGTCCTGCCCCAGAGCCAGCTCGACGAACTGACCGGCAACATCGCCAACAAGGACGCGATGCTGGATGAACGCCAGAAGAGCAACGCCGCTCTACGGGCCAAGCTTGCCCAGTCGCAGGGCGGCGGGACCGACCTGCCCAACTGCACGGTCACGTCCGGTTTCCTCCTGTCCATCGAACTCATGGGTGATGGTGGTTTCGTGGTGCGGCAGGCCTGGGCGCCCGGCGCCGATCCGGTGGCGCGGAGTTTGCCCGGCGCGCTCGAGCTAACCTCCGGGCAGATGTCGGTCGCCCGGTTCGAGGCGGGGGCGGCCAGATTGCGGGACTGGGGTCGTGCTCAGTCCGTGCCCTGCGGTTTCCGGGCCAGGGTCACCAACCGTCACAGCAATCTGGACCTCTACAAACGCCAGAACCGGATCGTCGAGCGCTACTTCTATACGGCGAGGTACTGATGGCCTGGCCTGGCCGCATGCTGTCCGCCCTGGTGGCCAGCGTCCGGCGCGCCGCCGCGGCGCTTGGCCAGCTGGCGGACCGATGGACGCGCCGGCGGCGACCTCAGGCCTCTCCACCGGATCCGCGAGGGCCCCGGGACGAGGGGCCCGAGTCGCCGATAGGCCATGAGCCGGCCTTCTGGCTGCGGTTCGTCCCCAGTGCGCTGGCCTCCGCCGCCCAAAGCCTGGATGCCGGCGCCCGACGGGCTCAGCGTCGTCGTCGTGACCTGGAGCGGCGAGAGATGAAGGCGGCTGATGAGCTGGAAGCCTTGATTGCGCTGATCGAGGCCACGGCCTGGCCTCCAGCCTTCAGGCCGACTCCGCCCTATCCGGCGGCCTTTCAAGGCGAACTGTTCGCCATCGCTGTCGAGGCCGATGCCTGGGTCGAACAGGAGCGGACCCGAGCCTTCCTGAGCGCTGGCGGCCGCGTCACCGAGGGGCTGGACCACGCCGCCCTCGTCGCCGCGATGGGCGGACCCATAGCCTACCGGGTGTTCGATGGCCTGTACGCCGTTTCGACGGGCCGCGCATCGGGGCCCTATGGGCGCTTCCGCGCGCTCCTGCAGCAGCGCAACTGGTTGAATCGCCGGTTCGGCCAGAGAGGCGCGGATTAGGACGGCTACAACACCTTCGCCAAGGCCTGCGCCAGGTCACCCTTGCCGACGACTTCAACCCTTTCCAGCCCCAGCCACCCGGCCATCAGCTTCAGTTCCGCCGCCAGCGCCGCCGGCGTCCCGGCCGTCGCGTCGGCTTCGCGCCAGGCGGCCTGTACCAACAGCACCCCGCCCTTGCGGTCGCTCTTCAGGTCGACGCGGGCGGTGATCGCCTCGCCTTCGAGGAAGGGCAGGACGTAGTAGCCGTGTTCGCGCTTGTGGGCCGGGGTGTAGATCTCCAGGCGGATGCGCACCCCGAAGATGCGTTCGGTGCGCTCGCGGAACCAGATCAGGTTGTCGAAGGGCGAGAGCAGGGCGCGGGCGTGGATACGGCGCGGTATCTTCGCGGCGGGCCAGAGCCAGGCGGGTTTGCCCCAGCCCTTGACCGTCGCCGGTAGAAGCTCGCCGGCCTCGACCAGTTCGGCGATGCGCAGTTTCGTGTCGGCGACCCCGAGGCGGAAATAGTCGCGCAGGTCGGTCTCGGTGGCGACGCCCATGGCCCGGGCGCTGATGCGGACCAACTCGCGCTGGGCGTCCGCTTCAGTGGGCGTCGGCGTGTTGATCACCGCCCCCGGCAACACCCGTTCGGTGAGGTCGTAGACGCGTTCGAAACTGCGGCGGGTCTTGGTGGTGATCTGGCCGGTCCAGAACAGCCATTCGAGCGCCCGCTTGCCCTCCGACCAGGACCACCAGCCGGGGGCGCCGCGCGGGCCGGTGGCGAAGTCGCCGCCGGTGACCGGGCCGCGCCGTTCGATCTCCTCAAGAATGCCGTCGATGTAGTCGCGGCGCTCGCGGGCGAAGCGGGCGATGCCCTTCCAGATGCCGTCGCCGGCCTCCGCCCGGGCCATGCGCCAGCGGAACAGGGGCTGGTTCTGCACTGGCATCAGGGAGGCCTCGTGGCCCCAGTATTCGAACAGGCTGGGCTTCCTGCCCCAGGCCTCGGACTCCAGGATGTCGCGGTCATAGTCGCCGAGGCGGGAGAACTTGGGCAGGTAGTGGGTGCGGGTGACGACGTTGACGCTGTCGACCTGCACGACGCCGAGGCGCTCGACCGTCTTGCGGAAATGGCGGGCCGAGGGGGCGAGCGGGCGCGGCTCGGCAAAGCCCTGGGCGGCCAGGGCGATGCGCCGGGCCTGGGCGGCCGACAGGGTGACGCCAGTGTTCATGCTTTGTTTATGGCGTGATTCTGCGGCCGGGCCAGGTCAGCTGTGATCCAGCACCGGCTTGGGCTGGTAGGGCTTCTCCAGCGCCTTGACCTCCTCGGCGGTCAGGTCGAGGTCGAGGGCGGCCAGGGCTTCGCTGAGGTGGTGCAGCTTGCTGGCCCCGACAATGGGGGCGGTGATGGCGTCGTTGCGCAGGACCCAGGCCAGGGCGACCTGGGTGTTCGAGACGCCGCGGGCCTTCGCAATCGCCTCGACCGCATCGACCACCGCGTGGTCGGCGTCGCGGTAGTAGAGGCGGGGGCTGAACTCGTCGGTACGGGCCCGTTCGGTATTGCCCTCGCCCGGTAGGCTGCGGCCGCCGGCCAGAAAGCCCCGCGCCAGCGGCGACCAGGGGATGACGCCGACGCCCTCGGCCTTGCAGAGGGGCAGCATCTCGCGTTCCTCCTCGCGGTAGACCAGGTTGTACTGCGGCTGCATGGAGACGAACTTCGTCCAGCCGTGCCTGTCGCTGGTGGCCAGCATCTTGGCGAACTGCCAGGCGAACATCGAACTGGCCCCGATGTAGCGGGCCTTGCCGGCCTTCACGACGTCATGCAGCGCCTCCAGGGTCTCCTCGATGGGGGTCGCCGGGTCGAAGCGGTGGATCTGGTAGAGGTCGATGTAGTCGGTCCCGAGGTTCTTCAGCGAGCGGTCGACGGCGTCGAAGATGTGCTTGCGCGACAGGCCGCCGGCGTTGGACCCCTGGCCGTGCGGGAAGAAGACCTTGGTGGCGATCACCGTGTCCTGGCGCCGGGTGAATTCCTTGAGCCACTTGCCGGTGACGCGCTCGCTCTCGCCGTTCGAGTACATGTCGGCGGTGTCGAAGAAGTTGATCCCGCCCTCGGCGGCGGCCTTGAAGAACGGCTCGGCGGCGGCCTCGTCCAGCACCCATGGACGCCATGTGGGCGAACCGTACGTCATACAGCCGAGACAAAGCCGTGAGACCTTGAGGCCAGTGTTCCCGAGGCGGACGTAGTCCATGGCGCTGTCTCCCGATGTTCGCATCCTAGTTGGAGGGCCGCGATGAGTTTGGCAACGGACACGGCGCGTCTCGCGGGACGGGATCTCGAGAACGATGTCCAGGCCTTCCATCTGGTCCGCTACGCCGCATCGGTCGACGGCTTCCTGGCCACGGCCAAGAACAGCGGCACGCACTGGCTGCGGTTCATGGCCAGCCACGCCATCGCCCACCACCTGGGCCTGCCGTCGCCGGAGCGTTCCAGCGGGCCGGACAGCGACGCCTTCATCGGCCATCCGAAACATCGGCCTGTGCATGGCAAGGCGCCGCGCATCGGCAGTTCGCACAACATTCCTTCGCGGCTGATCACCGTGGCGGCCGAGGCCGGCATGCTGGACCTGCCGCCGACCGTGGTGCTGGTCCGCGACCCGCGCGAGGCCCTGGCCAGCTACTATGTGAAGTGGGCGCAGACCTATGAGCTGGGGACCTTCCCGGAGTTCCTGCGTCGGCCGGCCCCGGGCAGGAAGAAGATCGACGACGTCTGGTGGTTCGTGCGGTTCTTCAATCGCTGGGGCGCGCTGGCGGCGGCGCTGCCGGGCCGGGTTCTGGTGCTGCGCCACGAGGACCTGCGGGCCGATCCGGGCGAGGGCGTGCGACGGCTGTGGGCCCATTGGGGCGTGCAGCTGGAGGACGCCGATGTGGCGGGGGCGCTGGCGGTGTCGAGCAAGGCGGCCGTCGCGGCGAGGCTGGACCCGGGCTACGGCGAGGCCATCGTGCCGCCCGAGGCCAGCCGGGCGGCGGTGCTCTGGACCGACGAGGACCGGGCGTTTCTATCAGCCCTGATGCGTGGGCATCTGCGGCATGACTTCGGCTACAGCCAACATTGATCCTTCTCCCGCTCGTCGGGAGAAGGGCGCTATCGCTCGAGGCGGCCGTCCGACAGCGCCGCCGCCTCGAACGGGAACAGCACGGCCGGGTCGGGTTTGGCCACGCCCTTGCGCAGCCTGGCCGGGGCCAGGGTGTGAAGCAGGTGGCGCATCACCGCGATGCGGGCCGCCTTCTTGTGGTCGGCCTTTACGCAGGTCCAGGGCGCGGCGGCGGTGTGGGTGCGAATCAGCATCAGGTCGCGGGCCCCCGAATAGTCGTCCCAGCGTTTCTGGGCCTCGGCGTCGAGCGGGCTGGTCTTCAGGGCCTTCAGGGGATCGATGTAGCGCTCCTTGAGCCGTCGGGCCTGCTGTTCCTTGCCGATGTCGAGCCACAGCTTGACGATGCGGATGCCCTCGCCGACCAGCAGGGCTTCGAAATCCGGCGCGGCGACCAGGAAGGCTTCGTGTTGCTGCGCCGTGCAGAAGCCCATCACCGGCTCGACCCCGCCGCGGTTGGACCAGGAGCGGTTGAACAGCACGCAGTCGCCGGCGGCGGGCAGGTGGGGCACGAAACGCTGGAAGTACCACTGGGT